>PLAY01000106.1 GCA_003134375.1 Limisphaerales bacterium
ATTGAATGCAAAATAGTATCAAAAGGGTGCTTGTCATAACGCTTGCTTCTCTTTGTGGGTTTGTCGTTCTTCAATTCTTTGACCCAAAGCTGCAACCTCATGGCGAACCCGTAGCTGGTTACGCAGCGATAATTGCCGGCGGGTGCTTTTTGCCATGGCTTTTCGGAGTGCTTATTGCGAAGTGCGGTCGGGGTTGGGGTAGCACCGTGGGCGGACTGATCGCAGTGGTGGTTATAGACGGCTTGGTGCTGGTTGGCACCGTAAGTGACAGTTGGGTTCAGGAGAAACCAACGAAGCAGCAACTACCCGCCGATGTGACCCAAGCTGCGGCAGAATTCGAGGGCATGTTAACCAATGCGCTTTCTCGGTCAGGACTTACACCCACCCAAGTCTCGACGGCCATGGCTGCGGTTGCTGCGGTTTACGCCCCAATTACTGAGGGTTTTCAAGACACACGGGAACTGGAAAAGATAATGACGACCCAAGCGTTTACTCGTCCCGTCAATTGGAAGACACGCAATGACCTCGCGGCTAACAGGGCCGTCTGCGAAAAATACAAGCAGGCATGTGCTAGGCTGATAGCAAGAACAAGTCGCTTAAAAGCTGACACGATTGAGGAATTACGGAGGCGCGGATTTGACCTGGCGGAAGCATCCAGGACGGCAGACATCTTCTTCTCTGACAGGGGCACAGAGGGCAGCCATGAGTTGGTCCAAATCGACATCAAGTTGACCGACATCAGTATTGCTCAGTTTGATTTGTTGAGCAGTCATTTTGGAGAGTGGACCATCAAGAATGGCAGTCCAGAGTTTTCCGACTCGCAGTTAAGCAAACAGTGGAGCGAAACCCTCAATGAGTCGTCGCGACTTAAAGAGGCACAGGAGGCACTGGCGCATAAACTGATTTCCAACCAGTGAAGAGGCTGGTCAACAAACTAATTCATGAGTACCTCCTACCAAATTGTCGTTTGCGCCGGGATTGTGCCGTATCCATTGCAGACGCTTGAACCCGGAAAATGATTTTGAACCGCTAATCGGCGCTGATGGCAAAAGGCTTGCAGCAAAAACGTCCGGACAGAAAACTTCCGGTTTTCTTCCACCCAAAGTTCGTGGGATCAGCGGTGATGAGCGAAGATTAGCGGTTTCAACTTCGCAATTCAGATTGAACCCGGCGCGTCGCCGGTCGGCACGGGCGGCTTCGGCTTCGTCACCGGCTGGTTGATGCGGTGCACCTTCAGTTCGGCGTAGATGGATTGCGCAAGGCCGGACTTGGCGAAACCGATCGCCTTGGCGCCTTTGATTCCAAAAAATTTCTCCAGGTCCGCTGCCGCGTAATGCTGCACCACCGGGTAATATTTGAAATCCAACAGGATTTCCGCACGGACACTTTCCGCGATATCATCGGTGATCAGCACAAAATGCAACTTGCCCTTGTTGTGACGCAACTTTTCCCGGCCAATGAGCAGGATCCCTGCCCGCAAAACAAACGGAAACAACCGCTCCACCGGTCTGGCTGGAGGTGGGTTGCTCATTGCGGGCAATTTGGGTTGCGCGGCAGCGCAGCCCTGCCGGTATTTGGCGGGGTGGAGTTGCTGCTCCGCCCATTCTTTTTTATCCCGCTCACGCAGCCTTGACCTTTACCTTGTTCCCCTTGATGCGGGTGCGGTTGAGCTTGGCGAGGATGGCGTTGGCGTGATCGGTGGCCACGTCCACAAACAGATGCCGCTCGCGGATGTCCACGTTGCCAACGACCTTGCCCGGCAGGCCGGTCTCGCCGGCGATGGCGTTGACGATATCAATTGGGACCACACCCATTTTTTCACCGAGATTCATGTGCAGGCGCGTGAAGTCGCCAGCCGGCGGGCGGACAGCTTTTTCTTCAGAATGCTCGCGGCGTTTCCATGGCAGGGCGGATTTGCCCGGCGGCTTGGATCCAACCGGCTTGCGTGGTTCGGGCTTCACGGAAGCCAGAATTTCTTCGTCGGAAAAGGTCTTTTCAACTTCCGGGTTCACAGCCGCGTCGGTGGTCGGGCGCGTCACTTCCGCCGTCGCGCCGCTATGGCGAGACAAGCCGTACGCGCCGCCGGTAGGTGTGGGAACGATAGGGCGTCGCGGAGCTTCGACTTTTGAAGGACGTGCCGGGCCGGACCCGCCTTCGCTTCCATCCTTCGCATGGCTTCGGAGGACGGGCGGAAGCTTCGGCGCGGCAAGGCCCGGCGCTCCGGTGGCGGGCTGTTTTTCAGGACTCGGCGATTTGGTGATCGGCGCAGCAACACGCGGCGGGCGGATCTCGTGGCGGTCGGCAAAACGTTGCGGGCGCTCGAAGCGTTCACGGCTTTCGTGGCGTGGGGCGCGGCGGTCATCCGGACGTTCGGGACGGTCGTAGTCCCCGGCGCGCGGCGGGTGCGCGGGCGCGGCTTCGCCACTTTGCAATTGGGCGAGGCACGCGGACGCAATGTCGGTGGAGGTGAACCCTTCTTCCAGCAACCGTTCGATCAACTGGTCCTGCCGCTTGAACTCGCCGCTCTTCAGCAGCGCGCGGAGTTTGTCGATGAACACGTTCTCCCGCGCTTCCTTGACTTCAGCCTCGGTGGGGACCCGGGCGCGATGGATTCGCGCGTTGGAGTAGCGCTCGATGTTGCGGATTTGAAACAGTTCGCGCCCGGAAACAAAGGAGATCGCCTGTCCGCTGCGGCCCACGCGCCCGGTGCGCCCAATGCGATGCACATAATCCTCCACGTCGTAAGGCAGATCATAGTTGAAGACCACTTGCACGTCGTCCACGTCAATGCCGCGCGCGGCGATGTCGGTGGCCACGAGAAATTCCAGTCCGGACTTGCGAAACTTGTTCATCACGCGGTCGCGCATGTTTTGTGTCATGTCGCCGTGGAGACGGTCGGCCATGTAGCCCTGCGCCTCGAGATGGTCCACAAGATCGTCCACCATGCGCTTGGTGTTGCAGAAAATGATGCCGAGCTTGAAGTCGTGGATGTCGATGAGCCGCGTGAGCAATTCGATTTTGTAGCGGCGGTCCACCTCGTAATAAACCTGCTCCACCGTCGGCACGGTGAGCGCCTTTTGCTCGATATGCACCTGTTGCGGGTCGCGCGAGTACTTCTCGATCAACTGCTGGATGGGTCGCGGGATGGTGGCGGAGAAAAAGACCGTCTGCCGTTCCTTGGGCGTGGCTTGCAGGATCAACTCGATGTCGTCGCGGAAACCCATGTTGAGCATCACGTCCACCTCGTCGAGGACGACCAGCTTCACGCTGTTGAGCCGGAGCGTGCCGCGCCGCATGTGATCCATGATTCGGCCGGGGGTGCCGATGACGATTTGCGCGCCCTGCTGGAGGCCGTGAAACTGGCGCTCGTAGGACTGCCCGCCGTAGATCGGCAGCGCATGGATGCCGCGCTTGAAGAACGCGAGCTTATGCACCTCCTCGGAAACCTGCACGGCCAGCTCGCGTGTCGGACACAGGATGAGCACCTGCACCGCGCGCAATTGCGGGTCGGTCTTTTCGATGGCGGGAATGGCGAACGCGGCGGTCTTGCCCGAGCCGGTCTGCGACTGGCCTACGACGTCGCGTCCGGCCATCAGGAGGGGGATGGCCGCGGCCTGGATCGGCGCGGGCTTTTCGAAGCCGAGCTTGTCAACGGCCTTGAGCAATGCTTCGGACAGGCCGAGTTCGGAAAATAGTTTAGGTGTCATGCAATATGTTCGCGACTGGCCCATTATAACAGACATTTGCCGCCGGAACGAGCGCTTATTCTAGCCCGTGCTTCCGCAGGCAATCGCTTTCCTCGAGCATCTCCAGAGTCAGGCAGTTGAGTTTCTCCGGCCGGTTCAACTCCAGCATTCGGCTCAACGCGCCCGCGTCGCCGAAGACATCCAACCGACACGGTTAATCACTTGACGTGCCGGCACCGGCGGCCTCCACTCGGCGGAAAATTGACATTCGAGAGCTGAATTTCAGTTGAGCTTCGGACGCGTTTGGCACAAGGTTGTGTCATGAAACGAACGTTATCCATTTTCGCTGCCGCATTCATCGCCGTCAGCCTTTTGGCGCAATCCATTGACCTGCCCGCACCGCAAAAAACCGGCGGTATGCCCCTGATGGATGCGCTGGCCAAGCGGTCCACGGCCAGAGCCTTTGATTCCAAAGACCTTTCGCCCCGGCAGCTCTCCGGCCTTCTCTGGGCGGCTTTCGGCATCAATCGCCCCGATGGCAAACGTACCGCCCCTCCGCCATGAATTTTCAGGAGACCGACATCTATGTGCTGCTCAAGCAGGGCGCGTATGTTTATTCCGCCAAATTCAACAAGCTTGATCTGATTGTTGCCGAAGACATACGGGCGCTGGGCGGAACCCAGGCTTTCGTAAAGGATGCGCCCGTGACTTTGATTTACGTCGCCGATCTCTCCAAAATGGGCAAAGGAAGCGATGATAATAAAAAGAACACCGCCAATATTGATGTCGGTTATATCTCGCAAAACGTCTATCTCTTCTGTGCCTCTGAAGGCCTGGTCACCGGGGCGAGAGGTTCGGTGGATCGCGCGACTCTTGGTCCAAGACTTAAACTGCGTCCGGATCAGACAATCATTCTGGCGCAATCCGTGGGCTATCCCAAGCCTTGAGCTTCGTCTGACCGATTACACTGCGCGGCGAATTGATGAAAATTTCCATCATCCTCGCTCATCCAGATTCCGGAAGCTTCAACCACGCCATTGTCGGCGCGGCGGCGGAAACACTGCACCGGAACGGCCATCAAGTCATTCTTCACGATCTTTGTCAGGAAAAATTCCCTCCGCTGCTGTCCACTGCGGAACTCCAGAAGAACGCGAAGCTTGATCCGGTTGTGGCCCGTCACTGCAAGGAAATCGCCAATGCGGACGGCATCATCCTCGTGCATCCGAACTGGTGGGGCATGCCGCCGGCGATTTTGAAGGGCTGGATTGACCGCGTGCTGCGGCCCGAAGTGGCATATCGTTTTGTCGAAGGTGACCAGGGCGAAGGCATGCCGGCGGGTTTGCTCAAGGCAAAGGCAGCGATCATTTTCAACACCGCCAACACGCCGGATGACCGCGAGCGCAAAATTTTCGGCGATCCGCTGGAAACGCTCTGGAAAAATTGCGTGTTCGACTTGTGCGGCGTGAAAAACGTCCATCGCCGTACCTTCGCAGTGGTTGTCACCAGCGCCCCGCAACAGCGCGCGGCATGGCTGGCTCAGGTGCGCGAGACGGTGGAACAACACTTCCCCAGGCGTGGATGACACAACCCTCACCCACTTTCGAGAACTGAATTTCAATTGCGCCACAAATGTGGTTGTTCGTGATGGCGATGGGAAAACAGAAAATGCATATTGGTGAGGCCGAAACCTTTTCAAACCATGGGCACCAAAACCAGATGATCAAAATTCATTCCCGCAACTTCCAGCTCTGGCGCATCGTCACCGGATGGCTCCTGTTCAACGCCGTCCTGACGCTGCGGGTTGCTGTCGCTGAAGATCTTTCCGGCGCAAAATATATGGATCCCTCGCTGCCGGTTGAAACCCGCATTGACGATCTCCTGCCGCGGCTGACGCTGGCGGAAAAGATCACGATGCTCAGCGGCGACAAAACGGGTTTTAACGCCAGCGGCGTTGAACGGCTCGGCATCCCGCCCATCCGCACGACCGACGGTCCGGTTGGGGTTCGCGCCGGCGCGGCCACGGCGTGGCCCGCTTCCGTCAACATGGCGGCTTCGTGGGACACCAATCTGATTTACCATTACGGCATTGCGCTCGCCGAGGAAGCCAAGGCCAAGGGCAAAAACTGCATTCTTGGCCCGTGCGTGGGCATTCATCGCTTTCCGCTCAACGGAAGAAATTTTGAGAGTTTCGGGGAAGACCCGTTTCTCTCCGCGCGCATGGCGGCAAACTATATCCAGGGGGTCCAGAGCCGGAACGTCATCGCCACCGTCAAGCATTTCGCCTGCAACGACCAGGAATGGCAGCGCAACCGCGCCGATTCGGTGGTGGACGAGCGGACGTTGCGCGAAATCCATCTACCCGCTTTTGAAGCGGCCGTAACCGAAGGCAAGGTCCGCGCCGTCATGTCCGCCTACAACCTCGTCAACGGCCAGCATTGCAGCGAAAACAAACATCTGCTCACCGACATTTTGAAAGGTGACTGGGGCTTCCAAGGCATCGTCATGTCCGACTGGGTGTCGGTTCACAGCGCCGTGGCGGCGGCGAACAACGGCCTCGACCTCGAAATGCCAAAACCCATCTGGTTCGGTGAAAAACTCCTTGAAGCTGTCCAGTCCGGCCAGGTGTCGGAGCAGACCATTGACGACAAAATCCGCCGGCTGCTCCGCGTGCGATTCGAGACCGGCCTGTTTGAGAATCCTTCGCCGAAGCCCGACGAGAGCGTGGTGCGCAGCGCCGCCCATCGTGACCTCGCGCTGGAGATGGCTCAAAAAAGCATGGTGCTCCTGAAAAACGACGGCCTGCCCCCCCTGTCCCCGGACCAGTTGAAAACCATCGCATTCATCGGGCCGGCGGCCAATATTGCCCGCACCGGCGGCGGCGGCAGTTCGGGCATCCGGCCGTGGGAACAAGTCAGTCCGGTGGCGGGGATGAAAAAGCTCCTCGGCGACCGTGTGAAAATTCAGTTCGCCGAGGGCGTGAACATTGATCCCGTGAAGGCTATAACGGTGGCTTCGGAATTTCTCCTGACGCCCGACGGCACGAATCACGGTTTGCTCGGCGAGTATTTTGGCAATCCCGATTTCAAGGGCAAACCGCTCTTTACCCGCGTTGACCCAAAAATTGATTTTGAATGGACGAACAATATCAGCCCCGATCCGCGACTCGAGCTGACCGATTATTCCATTCGCTGGACGGGCAAACTTGTGCCGCCGCTGACGCAGAAATATTATCTCTCCATCACCAGCGACGATGGTTCGCGGCTGTATCTAAATGGCAAAAAGGTCGTGGACAACTGGGGGGATCATGGCATGTCGCAGAAATCCTGCGCATTAAATCTCGAAGCCGGCAAGGCCTACGACGTTCGCATTGAGTTTTACCAGGGCGGCGGCGATGCCGGCATGCGCTTCGGCTGGCGCGATCCCAGGGATCACACGCCCGATCCGACCATCGCCGAGGCCGTGGCGACGGCGCGTGGTGCGGATGCGGTGGTTCTCTGCGTGGGAAACACCTCGGACACTGAAGGCGAAGGCAACGACGTGGCGGATTTCAACATGACTGGGAAACAGGACGAACTGGTCCGGGCCATCCTCCAGGCGAATTCCAACACCATCGTCGTCGTCTGGGGCGGTGTGCCGGTGCTGATGAAACCCTGGCTGCCGAAGGCGAAAGCGGTCGTGGCCGCGCTTTATCCCGGACAGGAAGGCGGGACGGCACTGGCGCAGATTCTCACCGGCGAAATCAATCCGTCCGGCAAGCTGCCATTTTCCTATATTCAGAAGCGCAGCGAGGCGCCGGAATTCGCCGGCTACAAGGATCCCGGCCTGAAGGTGAATTATTCCGAGGGCGTTTTTGTCGGCTACCGTTACTACGACCGGAACAAAATCGAACCGCTGTTTCCATTCGGCTACGGGCTTTCCTACACCACGTTCAAGTATGACAATCTGCAGATCAGGAAAACCGGCCCGGCGGCGTGCGAGGTGGTGTTCGACGTGAAAAACACCGGCCCGGTCGCCGGCGCGGAAACCGCCCAGCTCTACGTTGGACCGCGGCATCCACCCGTGCCGCGCCCGTTGCGTGAGCTAAAGGGTTTCGCCAAAATCCAGCTTGCCTCCGGCGAGACCAAAACCGTCGCCCTCCCGCTCGGCGAACGCGCCTTTGAATTTTTTGATCCCAAGAAGAATCAATGGACTCTTGCTCCGGGAACGTTCGATGTATTCATCGGCGCCTCCTCCCGCGATCTGCGTTTGTCGCAGGCCGTGAAAATTCAAGCTGAATAACGGTGTTCAAAATCTTTGCGCTGCGATACATCAGAATCACGTGCGGCGAGAAGATTGTGGAGTGCGGTGGCAGCTTGCCGAGGCGAAGCGCAGCGAAGACTGGAGCGCAGCGGCGACACCGCTTTCCGTACGACCGGTTGCGTCCAAAAGCGGCGTGGCTCCCGCTCTGCGGGATTCCCGCCACAGTCCAAAATTGTTAGCACCTTCAAGTGAAAGTTTTCTGCATCTTTTCGCCTTCCGCGCCGGCACCGGCGGCCTGCATCCGGCGGAGAATTGAACAACAACCGCGCTTGACCGTCACATTGTTTGCGGGATTTCCGCAGTGTGGTCTTCAGCCAGACGCTTGAGGACGCTCACGCGGCCGCGGTTTCCATCCACCTGCACGAGGTCGCCCGTGCGAATGATCCGCGTGGCCGAAAGCACGTTGGTCACCGCCGGCAGACCGTATTCACGCGCGACGATGCTGCCGTGCGAGAGAATCCCGCCTTGTTCCACGACCAGGCCGGCGGCGGTAATGAAATACGGCGACCACGCCGGATCGGTGAACGGAGCGATGAGAATTTCGCCGGCAAGAACCTGCTCGTAGTCATCCGCGCGCAAAATCACGCGGGCGGGTCCGGTGACGATGCCGGGAGAGACCGGAATGCCGGTCAAAAATTTCGCGTCCGCGTTCGCCACCGGCCAAGCTGGCGCGTTTGGATCGAATCTTCCGTTCACGATCCGCGGCGGGTTGAGCTTCAGGTTCTTTTCATATTCACGCCGGCGCGATTCGATGCGCTCGCGCCAATCGAACGAAGCGCCGCCCGTCGTGACCGGTTCAAGCTCGGAAACTTCCAGGAAAAAAATGTCGTCGCGGCAGGACAAGCCGCCCTGCTCATGGAGCCGCTGGCCGAGGACCAGGAGAACGCGGCGCGTGAAGGCGAACTGCCGGACGACCTGGCTCTTCAACTTTTCGCGATAGACGGTCAGTTCCTGCGCGCGGCGCAGCGAGTGCGAGAATATCCAGCGTTTGATTGGATTCTTCAGCCGCGCGCGGCATTGGACGGTCAAGCGTTCCCGCTCTTCCGCCAGCCGCCGCTGATTTTCCAGCGGATCGGACTGGCCCATTGATCGAAGATAGCCGCGCACCAGCCCCAGAATGTAATCGGGCGTTTCAGACCAACGAGCGTTGAACAACTCCAGTTCGCCTCGACAGTGGTGTCCATGCTCGGTCATGAAGGCATCCCAGGCAGTCAGGAATTTCCGGCCGTGTTCGGTGAGACGAAGTCTGCTGCGGACCTCCGGCCAGCTTTTTTCGGAAGACACCGCGGCTTCCGTGTCACCGTCGGCATGAGCCAGGACCGCCAATCGCCAGAGAGCCAGGCCGGCTTCCGCGTCTGGCATGCCGCCCAACGCGGCGAACAACCGGCCGCCGAGCGTCAGGTCGGACTCGCCCAACCAATCACGGCAGGCTTTCTTGAATACCGGCAGCACCGCCATCTGCGCCGCAAAGTAGAGCAAATCCCAGTCTTTGAATGCTTCCCGAAATAACCGGATGCAAAAATGCGTCAGCTCCGGCGCGGACATGGCCCCGAGGTCCAGGCGGACGAGTTCGTCCGTTCGATTCTTAAGGCGGGCCATCGAGGCATCACCACGGCGGGGTAAATGAGTGATCAGATCGAAGAGAATGCGCGGCCAGGAGAGGATGTATTTCGGCCAGCGGAAACCCAGGTCGGGGAGATCTTCCAGCGAAAGGGTCAGTGGGGCCTGGCGGTATGCCTCCACCAGATCGCCTCCCAGCGCCCGGGCAAGATCGGGGAGTCCCTTGTGCAGGAAGGAAAACGGTCTGACCGCAGCCAAACTCGTGTTGGCGTTGGAATAGAGTCTTCCGGCAACGAGACCCGCTAGCGGAGCGCGCGTGACATCAGCGCCCACCAGGCGAAAGATGGAACCGACCACACCAAGCAAGGATTGCATTATGGACCACGTAATCGGCGTCATCACGTCCGGCACCACTTCGCCGATGTTGACATTGGTCCAGATTTGTCGGTCCTCCCATGTTTTGACCGGAGCTTTGGTTGTAATCGGACGGGACTGCAACAGAAACACCCCGCCGTCCCGCTGGGCCCACTCGATATCCTGCGGCGAACCAAAGAGGTGCTCGGTCTGGCGGGCGAGATTGCACAGGTTTTCGAGAGTTGCAGACGAAAGCACCTCATTTTCAGGCGAAGCCAGAACGCGCCCCGTTCGCTTTTCAACCACCACCCGCCCGGGCTGAATTGTCCCTTGCACCAATCCTTCGCCCAGGCCGCTCACGTACTCCACGACGAACCGGTCCGTTGCTCCCGTCAGCGGATCGGCGGTGAACACTACCCCGGCATGGCTGGCCTCCACCATTTCCTGCACCAACACCGCCATCCTGACCTTCTCCGCCGGCACCCGCTGCCTCGCCAGATAAACGAGCGCCCGCTCTGAGAAAAGCGACAGCCAGCACGTCTTGATGGCTGCCAGCAACGCGTCCGCCCCGCGCACATTCAGAATGGATTCAAACTGACCGGCAAAAGACATCCCGGCGGCGTCCTCGACGGTCGCGCTGGAGCGCACGGCCAAGCTCTGCTCTCCACCCGCTTCCCGCCACGCGGACAGCACCGCATCCTTCACCGTCTCCGGCACGTGAACCTCCGCAAGACATGAACGGATTTCCCGGCTAAGTTCCGCGATCCGCCCAATCTCATCGCCGGAACATTGCGCCAGCAAATGGGATAGTTCCGTCCGCCTCGGACACGAAGCCAGAAAGAGATCGAACGCCGTCGTCGTGACACAAAAGCCGCTTGGCACCGGCAGACCCGCCGTGATCAATTTGCCCAGATTAAACACCTTGCCGCCCACCAGCGAGCGGCGGTTGTCGCCGGCTTCTGCCAGGCGAAGCACGAGCAAAACGGATTTGTCCGTTGCCGCCCGCGCCACGATGTTCCGCCCGGAATTGGTTGAAGACATCATTCTCATAGACAGTTTCAGCGGCATTTCCTCACGTGTGCGCGTTGTTTTGGACTGCGGGGGCAGAGCGCAGCGGCGACACCGCTTTCGGACGCTGCCCCACGGTGAAAAAGCGGCGTGGCGCTTCGCTTCCTGCCGTAGTCCAAAAATTGGTTGCTCCTTTGCGCCCTTGCGTCTTTGAGTTGAAAGTCTTTTGCGCCGGCACCGGCGGCCTGCACTCGGCGGAGAATTGACATTCGAGAACTGAAATCCAAACGGCAGGGCGCAAATTCTTGTCCCCGCTTTGTTCGGAACCCGCTATCGCTTCCGCATCAGCACTTTGATTAGTCCGGTGTCGGGGGCCAGCGAAACTTTCCTGTCGAAATCGAAGGTGAGAATTCCGAAGTCACCTTTGTACTCCCAATTGCACCACCCGATGTTGTTCTCTTCAAATACCGACACGATGTCCTCGTAATACTTCAGCCGGTCGGCCCGCTCGACGTGAGGCAGGCAGCCGAACTCGCCGCAATAAAGCGGCAGCTTGAGTTCTTTGGCCTTTTGCAGGGCCGGAAGCAAGAGTTCCGCGAGTTTTTGTTTGTTGAACACCTGCCGGGCTTCCGCCAACTGGAACTGGAGTTCCGCGTTGTTCGGGTCCAGCCCTTTCGGGAAATCCGCCTCGGCCACGACCCGGCCGGGATAATGCACGGGTCCCTTGAAGTCTTTGAACGCCATCCAGTCGGCCAGATGGTGCGTGAAAAACAGCGGGGAGTACGTATGCAGGCTCAAAATGAGGTTGGGATCGTTCGGGGGAATTTTCAGGAACGGAGAATTCTCGGGCGTCTGCCATCGGTTTGGCCCGATGATTAGAACCCGCGTGGGTTCGAGTTGGCGGATCGCTTTCACCGCCTTCGCGATCAGCCGGTTCCAATCTTCCGGATCCGGGGCCACGGGCTCGTTCATCAACTCGTAGGCAACCTTGTTCGCCGGGTACTTTTTCAAGCGGCCGGAAATTTCGACCCACAACTTGATGAAATTGTCCTGTGCGGCGGGGTCTGTCCACAACGTGATCTTGCCACCCTCGTTCTCCGCGTTGAAATGGTGGGCTTTCAAAACATGGAGATCCACCACCGCCCGCAGGTTGTGCTTCGCGCACCAATCGAGGCAACGGGTCAGATAGGCGAACGATTCCCCGGAGGGTTTCCCGTCCGGCAACCACATTTCGGGTTCATCAATGGGGATGCGCACATGGTCGTAGCCGACGCTGGCAATGAACTCAATGTCTTTCTCAGTGATGAAGGAATCCTTGGGCGACCAACCGAAGTTCTGGGAAAGCCAGTGACTGAGATTGACCCCTCGCTTCAGTTCAAAGCCCGAAGGCGTGGTGGCCTTTGACTGGCCACGGGTCTCGGTTGTGGTCGGGGCACCGGATAACGCAGCAATGAGCGACATGGTATGAAGGATAAATTGTTGGTTCGGATTTGTGCAGCGATGACAATAGCCATTCACGCATCCGCCCGCAAGCTGCCCGTAATAGCACCTCCCCACCAATCGCCTTCCGCGCTGGCACGGCGGCCTGCACTCGGCGGAGAACGGACATTCGAGAGCTGAATTTCAGTTGAGCCATAAATCCGTTTGGCGCAGGATGCGGCTGTTCGTGGTGGCGATGGGAAAAATAGAAAATTGCAATTGGTTGGGACTGACGCCTTTTTTCCTGTAATTGTCTCCGCGGCATCCGTCTGGAATCAGGGATGCAAAAATTAGGACCCATATGAAACAGATCAACAAAGAAGAAATGTTCGGAAACCTGAAAAACTTCCTGAAATCGAAAGGCATCGAGGTGCAGGAGGGCGCCTACGCTCAACGGATACGTCAGGGATGCGAACTGCTGACGGACTCGATCAACGTGAGCCAGCGCACTTTGAAAAGCGCGAAATCCGCGATGGACCAGGGGCTGGACCAGCTCCGGCAGACGATTCACGAGCAGACCGCGCCGAAATCTCCGGCGGCGGAAGGCGCCCCGCAAAAAAAGCGGCCGGTGAATGCAACCGGCACGGCCGGTCAATCGTCCGCGGCCCAACGCAAATCCGGCCAGCCCGGGCGGCGCGCCCGCAAAGGTTGAGTCCCGCGCGTTTTTTATTCCCCCAATATTTGCTCCGGCCAGGCCATCGCGCCCGATGATGGTGGCGTGCCGGTGTTCGACCGTGAGAAATGCGTCCACTGTGGCGCGTGCATCTGGAACTGCGCGCAGCCGTTGCCGGATAATCCCGAACGCACCAACATCGCCTTCCACGCCGACGCCGGCGGGCTGCGCGTAGCTGCGACGCCCTCGTCGCCGGGCTGGCGAAAACCCAACCCTCTGACGCGGTGAAAGAACGCGACGAAGGCGTCGCTTCCACCCTGTGGCGACGGGGCGTCGTCGCTACTTTCACAGCACCTCAACTGCATGGTTGCGGCGGAAGGCGGGTGCTGATGAGCGGCGCTCAATTCACATTCGGGAGATGAATTTCAGTTGAGCCATAAATCCGTTTGGCGCAGGATGCGGCTGTTCGTGGTGGCGATGGAAATACTGAACATGGCAAATCTTTTGGGCTGACACCTTCTCGGGCGGTTGATAACATATCATATAGGATATACAATGAACCTGTCGCTTGGTTGTGTCCGGTTGGAAAACGGACGGATTCCGTTCCTGGACGGTTTGGAAGAGCTTCCGGCGAAGGATCAGGCAAAGAAAGGCTGACATCCGCCCTCGCCCCGGCCCTCTCCCCCAGGAGAGGGAGAATTGTTCGCCGTCTCATTGAAAAACCTGCGACAGGATTGGCCGGACGCTCATCCGCAAAACCAGAGACAACCGAAAGCTATTTCCTCTCCTGGGGGAGAGGATAAAAGGTGAGGGCGGACGTAAACATTCATTCCGCTGAAATCGTCCGGGCCAAACGAATGCGAGATTACTATGAAAACTGCGAACCGCCGCCGCACGCCGGCATCGAATAACCGGGCGCACGCCGATCTGGACGACAGCCTGAAGCGCAAGCTGCAAAACCCGGAATTCCGGGCCGCCTACGACGCCGAGGACAAGCGCATCGAACTGGTGCTCCAGATCATTAAGCTGCGGCAGCGGCGCGGCATGACGCAGTCGGACCTGGCCAAAGCCATTGGCACGCGGCAGGCCAACGTCAGCCGCCTCGAACGTTTCGATGCCAACCTGACGCTGGGGACACTGGAAAAAGTGGCCCAGGCCTTGGGCGCGAACCTGCAGATTGACCTGGTGCCGGAAGCGGCATGAACCGGCTGGAATTCAACGCAACTCCGCTGGCGCGCGAGCAGGGGGCGCAAAGAAGCCAAGACGCAAAGATTTTCCCGGAGCGCGGCTGTGTCCCGCCGGGCGGGACCAGCCGCAGCAGCTTCTCAAAACCAGCCTGCTGAAATATGCCTGATGCCGCAGAGCCTTTCAATGTGCTGCGGCTGGTGCTTTGCACACAGCCGCGCTCCGGCGGCAGCCGGGCGGAATCCATGGATGAGTTACAGCATTTGCCGAACGGCATTGCTGCGTTCGAGGCTCTCGGAAACGCAGTTAACGTCACTGTTGTTGAAAGGATTCTCGGCAATCTTTTGAAACTCTTATCCGCACGCCGGGTTAAGTCCGTACGTGACGAGCAGATGCTGGCAGCAGCGTAAAATGTTCCGCCTCCGCTGCTTTTTTGGTAACGCGCTCTGTGAGCGACGGTAAAATCAAAATGGCGACGGTTGTAGGCCGCCGCCACTGGGGGAAATCAAACTGTAAACGGGATTACCCCATCTCCACCACAACCTCATTCTCCGATTTCATTTTGGAGACGGGAACGACGTTGCCTTCTATCGGCTGGCCGTTGAGCGTGATTTGTTTGACGCCTTTCTGGACGCCGGCGCGGTTCACCACCTTGATGTTCAGTGTTTTGTTCCGGAACCGGCGCGTGGCGGTGAATCCTTTCCACGCGGCGGGGATGCACGGGTCTATGCGCAGGCCGTCGTGGTCGGGCTGGATGCCCAGGATGTATTGGGTCGCGGCGTAGTACGCCCACGTCGCGGCGCCGGTGAGCCAGGGGACGCGCGAGGCGCCGTAGCGAGGACTAAAAACGCTGTGGGTGTATTGCGAATAAACGTACGGCTCGCTGCCGCGGATCTCGGCCGTTTCGTTGAACGACGCCGGCATGGAGCTGCGGAAGTATTTGAACGCCCGGTCGCCGTGGCCGAGCATCGCTTCCGCCATCACCACCCAGCCCTGCGTGTGATTGAAGATGCCGCTGTTTTCCTTGACGCCCTTGTTGAACACAATCGAGCGGATTTCCGCGCACGGCATGTTCTCGTACGGCGGCGCGCACAGCATCAGGCCGTAATCGGTGGCGAGCTTTTCATTCACCGATTCCATCGCCTGCTGGGCGCGCTTGGCATCGGCGTGGCCGCTGATGACGCCCCAAGATTGCGTGTTGAGATAAATCTGTCCGTGCTTGTTTTCCTTGGAACCGATTTTCTCGCCGGTCTGCTTGTAGGCGCGGACGTACCATTTGCCGTCCCAGCCGGATTTGTCGAGCTTGCGGTCAATGATGGCGAGTTCCTTTTTCGCCCATTTGACTTCGGCGGGCTTTTTGAACATCTCGCAAATTTCGATATAGACCGTCAGGCCGTAACGCACTTGCAGGGCCACGAACACCGAGGTGCCCTTGGTGCCCAGCCGCAGGCAATCGTTCCAGTCGGCGAACAGGCCGCTGGGCAGGCCGTGCTGGCCCGTGCGTTTGAGATTGAATTCTATCGCCCGGCGCAGATGGCCGAGCATAGTCGCCTTGCCTTTGTCGGCGTAGGGCAGGACCTTGTTGTAGAAGCCGGTGTCGCCCGTTTCCTTGACGTAGGCGGGAATGGCGTTGAACAGCCACAGGCAGTCGTCGGAACGGTATTCGTCTTCCGGGGGCATCTTTTCCCTGCCCGGCTTGTGCGTGAAGGCCATGACGATGGGCATCGCGCCGCCGCTGGAGCCTTGCCCGGTGATCATCAGTTCGAGCCGTTGCTTCGCCTCAGCCGGGATGACGTGCATGACGCCCATGAAATCCTGGACGGTGTCGCGATAACCCAGCCCGTCGCGTTCGCCGCTGTAGATGAGGCTGGCCATTCTCGACCAGGCGAAGGTCATGAGGCAATTGAACGGGCTCCACATGTTCATCATGCTGTTGAACTGCGGGTCCGGCGTGACGACGCTCAATCCCTCGATGCGCTTGTGCCAGTATTGACGGAGCTTTTCAAACTCGGCTTTGACCGTGGCGATGTCGCCGAATTGTTTCACAGTGCGTTTGCCCTCGACCGCCGCCTTGCCGACGCCCATCAGCACGACCAGTTCCCTCGACTCGCCCGGTTCAAGGGCGATGTCAATCTGGATGGTGCCGCAGCCGTCGTCGCCAAAGGCTTTTGAGCCGGTGCATCGGCCTTTTTCAACCACCATGGGATTGGCATAGCTGCGATACGGAGTGATGAACACGTCGCGGTCGGTGTCGAAGCCGGCGATGTCGCCGCCCAGGAACGCCAGAAACGAGCGGTTGTTCTGGTCGCTGATGAGGACGGAGCTGCCGTAGTCAATGATGCCGTCCACGAAATCCATCTTCACGATGCCGTGCGAGTATTGCAGGTTGAGGAAGTCGTTGAAGACATGCCCGGAGTTCGGGTATTCGACGAAGGTAAACAGGCTCAGTTTTCGTTTGACCGCGTCGCGGTTCGTGACCTTCAGCAGCCAGCACTCGAAACGTTTGCCGAGCGGAACGAAATAGGTGGTTTCCGTTTCAATCTTGGAATACTGGGAATTGATGATGGTGTAGGCGGTGCCGTGGCGGCAGGTGGTTTTATACTTATCCAACGGTTTGCCGACGGGCTGCCAGGCATTGGACCAATAATCGCCGGATTTCTTGTCGCGGAGGTAAATATACCGGCCCGGCTGGTCGGTCGGAACATCGTCGAACCGCAGCCGCATGAGGCGTCCCTGCGCCGCCGACATGTGGAAGCTGTAGCCGCCGCCGTTGTTGGTGATGATGGCGCCGTATTCCTTGGAGCCGAGATAATTGGCCCAGGACCGCGGCGTATCGGGCCGCTCGATTACATATTCCTTCGCTTGATCGTCAAAACATCCGAATCGCATAACTTTGTTTCTTCAGTTTTTGGTTGTGATGGTTAAACCTGGCCCCGGCGCGCTTCGAGTTTCAGCCGGATTTCCTCGCATATTTTCTTCGTCAACGGCACCTGTAAAATAAAGACTATTACCAGGATCATCCCGACAATGGGGATGCCGGCGAACATGATGCGAACCCAATAAATCGTTGCCGGCGCTCCCGACTGGAGAGCCGCATTGCCGCCAATCGTGCTGATTATGACCCCGGCCAAAAAACCTCCCAACGAATTACCCAGCTTGAGAATATACGTTCCGCAGGAAGTAAAAGAGCCCTCACGCCGTTTTCCGGTATGAAGCTCGTCGTAATCAATGACGTCGGCACAGATTGAACCATACAGCATCCAAAGACCCGAGGCGGTAAGCCCCATCATTCCGGAGGCTACGGTTTGCAGCCACTGGATATGGGGGTTGTAAAGATACCAGGAGCCGGCGTAAGCGATCATGCCGATAAAGGCGGTTGTAATCAGCGCATTGCGTTTGCCAAAATAATACGCGACCCGGTTGAGGACCGGAGCTCCGATAAGACCGCCGAACATGAACGCCAGGCCCATCCAGAAATTCCAGTCGTTGCCCAGCGCGGTATTCCCGGCGCAGACATAATAGACCGTCGCGTAATAGCCCAGGGTGCCCAACATGCTTGTGCCCAGGTTAAAAGAAGCACCCACACACAACATAAACAGAAACGGCCGGCAGGTGAGGGTTTCGTAAAAGGCGCTTTTCAGCGAGATGTGCTCCTGGCTCTTTACCACGATTTTTTCGTAATAGCGTTCCTTGACCCGCAAGAAGATGATGATGGCGAAGATGGCCATCACGACGCCCAGAATGCAGGTATAGACTTGCATTCCCAGAAGGACATTCTGTTTGCCGGTGCTGGGAACTACGAACCACGCCAGGTTGGTAAATCGCAGCGCGTAAAAATTGGCCACCTCGAAGACCTTTTGCATCGCGCTTCGGTAAGTCATAATCGAGGTGCGTTCCTCGTAATCGGGAGACAGCTCGTTGGCCAGGCTGTTAAAGGGCACGGTGAAGGCACTGAAGAGCGGAATGTAAATCATCGAGGACACGATCATGTACCAAAAAACAGCCGACAATCCGAGGAAGGTCTTGTCCGACCAGGAAGGCGAAACCAAAAACAATATCGGAAGCCCCAGGCCGCATAAAATGCCGGCGATTAAAATGAAGGGGCGTCGGCGACCGTATTTGGTCCGGACGTTGTCCGATATCCAGCCCACAAACGGGTCGGAAAACGCGTCATAAAAACGGATCAAGGTTAACGCCAGACCCACCAGAACCGGGGAAGCGCCCAGATAGATGCTGAACACCGCAAAAGCAACACTGGGGTACAGCCAAAGCCCCCACATGTCCAAGGCGGTTCCGAGGCCATAGGCCATTTTGGTAGGAACTGGCACGCGATCCCGGACGATCTGGCCGGCACTATTTGCAGTGGTTTCCTGTGTCATCTGCGATCCTTTTTTTGGGAACGAGTTGTTGGTTTATTGGCTGCGGTCAAACTTCCGAGTTTTTCTTGATGTAATTGATCAACTTATCCACCTGCGTGAAGGCGATGGCGGTGCAGGTGTCGGCGGCGCCGTAATAAATCGCGATCCGGCCCGTGTCGGCGTCGTAGAGGTTCGCGCAGGGGAACGCCACGTTCGGCACGAAGCCGGTGGTCTCATACGGCTTCTCCGGCGTGAGCAGATAAGCGCGGGTCCGGTACAACACCTTCCAGGGTTTGTTGATGTCCAAGATCGCCGCGCCAAAGCTATAGACGAAGCCGTTGCACGTCCCGGAAACTCCATGATAGAACAGCAGCCAGCCTTCCGTGGTCTCGATGGGAATCGGGCCCGCGCCGATTTTTGTGCCCTGCCACCAGCCGCTCCCGCCCTTGCCCATGACGTATTTGTGATTGCCCCAATAAATCAGGTCGGGGCTTTCGCTCATGTAAATGTCGCCGAAAGGCGTGTGGGCACTGTCGCTGGGCCGGCTCAACAGCAGGTACTTGCCGTTGATTTTGCGCGGGAACAGAACGCCGTTCCGGTTGAAGGGCATCAGCGGGTTCGGCATGCGGATGAACGTCTTGAAATCCGTGGTCCGGCCCAGGCCGATGGATGCCCCGTGCATGTCGTCGCACCAGACGATGTAGCAGGTGCCGTCAATCCGGACGAATCTTGGGTCGTAACCGTAGCTGATCGGATTGGGTTTCCCCTTCTCGTCAACCCAGTTGATCGGGTCGGGTCCGATTTTCCATTGGAGGCCGTCCTTGCTCCTGCCGAAAAACAGCGTCGCCCGCCCGTTTTTCTGGTCGGCGCGGAAGACGCCGACGAATTCATTTTTATGCGGCAGGACCGCGCTGTTATAAATGCGCGCCGCCTTGGGGATCGGGTTCCAGCTTAAGATGGGATTGCCGCTGTATCGCCACAGCACGTCGCCGCAATCTTCGGGTTTGTCTTCCCATGGGATGTTGGGCAGTGATTCGCCGATAATGGTCTTCTTCATCGCTTCGTCTTGTTTGTTGTTAAATGGAAAACGACATGATTTTACCGCAGAGCATGCCGGGAGCGCAGGAAAAAAACAAAGTCATATGCTGCGATTTTGGGAGCATCTCAATTGTTGTGCGCCTCTCATTAACACCCGGCTTCAGCCGGGTGAACCCAGCGATCACGGGGAATAAACCCGTTTCAACGGGTTATCCCTGCGTGTGGAAGCCGTTGAAACGGCTTCCCGATGGTTTGCGAACGTCATCACCGGGCTGAAGCCCGGTGCTAATGAGAATATTCCGCCCTTTGTTCATAATTTGAGATGCACCCGGCCCTCTTCGGTCATTGCGTAGAATTGCATCTGCTACGCCGTTGCGGCGCCGGCTTCGCTCGCCTTCCGTCGTTCGTCCAGCTCCGCCTTGATTTTCGCCATGGTCCCTTCATCCAGTTTGTAGAAGAAAATAAGAATGATTAGCGCAATCACTCCCACGGCAACTGGGATTACGCTCATCATCTCTTTCAGACCAGTTAGAACGTTTATGTTTTGAACCACATTGGCCACAAATCCTGTCTTATCCAGGATAAAGGCCGCGATCATGCTTCCGAAAGCCCAACCGAGTTTGTTCGACATGATGGAAGCTGAAAACACCAGCCCGGTGGCCCGGCGGCCAGTCTTCCATTCCGAATAGTCGGCCGTATCCGCATACATAATCCATAACAAGGCGGAAATGGGACCTCCCGCCAGCGAGCCGATGGCCTGAAAAACGAAAATCAGCAGCAAGTTTTCCGGTTTGAAGAAATAGAATGAGCCGGTGCAAACGAGCGCGGTGATGAAAAGAATAATCGCCGCTTTCTTTCTCCCCAAGAATCTCGCGAAAAAAGGAACTAGAGCCACTCCAATTAAAGACAATACCTGCCCAACGGTGTTGAAAGCGGATGCCAAAACTTCAAAACCGAATTTGTGGGTTTCTTCAAACAGGGCAATCTCCTTTCCCCCGAAAAGACCTATCAGCGGGTTGATAATACCTAAAAAGAAATTAAAAAAAGTCGCCAACCACGGACTTGCCTGCTCCCCGACGTAATACTTGAAATAGTGGGTGGTCACGTTCATACGGATGCAGACGAAAAGGATGAAAAGAATCGTCACGACGAACAGCGATATCCAGGGGATGTTCTGGATTATGTCCTCCAAGTCCCTTCCTACGTTGGTTTTTTCCTTGGCGATGGGCTGAACGCGCTCGTGCGTTGAAAGGAAAGTGACCAGAAGGAAAACAACCGCCGCCACGGCGTAAATCATCATTGTCATGTGCCAGCCTTTTGCATCGTTGCCCTCCCCGAAATACTTCGCCAGCGGCAGGGCCGTTGCGGAAACGATGATTCCGGCTGTAAACGCGCCTATAAATTTGGACGTTGCAGCATCGGCTCTTTCAACGGGGTCCCCGCTGATGACGCCCAGCAAGGCGGTATAGGGAATGTTCACCGTTGAATACAGGAACATGAAAGAGATAAACGTGACATAGGCATAAATCAGTTTTCCCGTGTCAGCAAAACTCGGCGTCGAGAACGCGAGAACCGCGGAAACCGCCAGCGGAACGGCGCCCCATAATATGTAGGGCCTGAATTTGCCCCACCGGCTTTTGGTGCGGTCGGCCGTCATTCCGATGACCACGTCAAAAATGGCGTCCGATATCCTGGAAACGAAGAACATCCAGCCGGCGGCCTTTGCCGTCAGGCCGAATACATCCGTGTAAAAGAAAAGCAGATATACCATTATCGTCTGCCAGAACAAGACAGACGCCAAATCACCGAACCCGTAGCCGATTTTCTCTCTTAACGGGAGTTTCTGGATTTCGTTGCTCATCGGTTTCTCGCTGGTTATGTGGGTTTATTCGTTGACGCCCGGATTTTTGGGATGACGGGTTTTTGCGTTTTGATGTTACGCGGCCAAGTGGGAATTGGTTCTGCCCGTTCGCATGGCACCAGTGTATCCGGGCACCCGGCCCGGTCGAGCGAAAAATCGTAGCGCAGACTGGTCCCGCAGTGCGGGACCGTGTCGCGGATTGGTAATCCGCAGACACCGCCAGTTTTAAACGCTTGCCGACTGCCAGTCGGTCCCGCATGGCGGGAGCAGGTTGCCAACCTGCGCTACATGGTCCATGAAAAGCCTCGCCTCACAAAACGTGCCTGGCCGCTTAGAATCCTGTTGGCTGTTCGCGTTCTCTCCGCTTTAATGCCGCCTCGCATGAGCATTGCATACCAGATTATTGTCTGCGGCAGCATCGTTCCGGACCCGCTCCAGACCCTGGAGCCGGTCACCGGCCCGGCCGGACCCGCATTAAAAAATGAAATGATGCTGCCCGCCATCCTCGACCCGTGGGCCAGCCACGCGCTTTACGAGGCGGCCAACCTGACAAAAAATGCGCCCGGTTCCAAAGTCTGGCTCGTCAGCCTCGGCCCCAAGGCCAAACTCCAGCAGGTGATGATGACCGTCGCGCAAAAAGTGCCGTTCGAACTCGTCGCGCTCGACGGCCCGGCCAGCGGGTTCACCGAGGCCGCCGAAGTCGCCGCCGCCCTCGCCGATGCCATCTCGGCCATCCCCGGTCTCGACAAATCGAAGCTGCTCGTGTTCGGCGGCTGGGAATCCGCGTCGCGCGGCGCGGGCGCCACGATGCAGATGGTCGGCGAACGGCTCGGCATCACCGACCAGTTCCAGGGCGTGGATGAATTGAAAATCGCCGCCGACGGGTCGCTGGAAATTCTGGAGCGCATCGAGGGCGGCAAACATCAGGTTTCGAAGTGCGCCGGCGCGCCCGCCCTGCTCGGCTGGGCCACCGGCAATCTGCCGGAACCCAAAAACAATCCGCAGGTGGGCATGGTGAACATGCGCACCGTGATGCCCGCGTTGCAAAAGGCCAAGCCGGTGAAACTGGCCGGCGAAGGATTGAGCTTCGCGAGCGTGTCGCTCCCGAAACAATTGCGCGAAACCAAAATCGTGAAGGACAAATCGGCCGACGAAATAGCGAACGAAATCGTCGAGTGGATCAAGAAATGATTGCCGCAAAAAGGCGCAAAAGGCGCAAAAAGCATGAAAACGCAGAAATATTTCTCCCTCTCCGCCAACGGAGTTGGGGGAGAGGGCCGGGGTGAGGTGGCGCATTTAAATTCAAATCCCCTCGCCCCGACCCTCTCCCCGCTCAGGCGGGGCGAGGGAGTTGATGGAATTGTCAAGTTGCGTTCAGCAAGCTCTCGGTCAGAAAATTCGTGCTCTCAGACGCCATTTAATTTTGCGCCTTTTGTGCCTTTTTGCGGCTAAATAAAATTATGGAAACAATTCTTCTCCTCGCCCACACCGAAGCCGATGGCTCGCTCGCCAAATCCGCCCGCGAAGCGTTGCACGCGGCCCGCACCCTGAACAAATCGCTCGCCGGCTCCAGCCTTGTCGTGGGCCTCGTCGGCGAAAACGTCCAGGCGGCCGCGGATTCCATCGCCGCCTGCCCGGCCACGAAATATTTCGGCGTGGCCGGCAAGGATTTTGCCCAGTCGCGCTACGCGTCCGATGCGGCGGCGGCGGAAGCCATTTGCAAATCGGCCCAGGCCACGATTGTCGTCGCTCCGGCGACGTCGCGCTGGGCGCGCGTGCTGCCCGGCGTCGCGCAACGCCTCGGCGGACGCGCCGACACCCATGTGACGGGTGTGGCCGATGCGGGCGGCAAGCCGGCCATCAGCCGTTGGTATTACCGCCAGCGCATGGAAGCCACGCTCACCCGCGCGCAACGGCCCTGGTTTATTCTCGTTGACCCCGGCAGCCAGACCGCGTGCGAATGCGGCGCCGGCACGGCCAAGGTTGAAACGGTGACCGTGAACCTGCCGGAATCCGCCAAGCGTACCACGGTGGTTGGCATTCGCGAGCCGAAGGCGGACGCCCAGACCATCCGGCCCGACGCGGAACTGCTCTTCGTCACCGGCGCGGGTTGGACGAAGAAACAAGCCGACGGCCAGACGCACGTGCCGGAGGCGGAAAAATTGATCCGCGGTTTTCTCCAGGTCAGCCGCGCATCGTTGGGCAGCAGCAAATCGCTGGTGGACCTTGGCGGCGAAGGCCAGGCCGTGTTGTCGTTCCTGTCGCACCTGAACCAGATTGGCCAGACCGGCTCGACGCCGCGGCATCCGAAAGGCTTGAGCACCTGCTGTCACGGCGAGGAACCGCACACCGTCGGCTGGCGATTCATCAACGAGCGCCGCGCCATCAGTCTGGACCCGAACTGCGGCTGGGCGCGCGGCAAGGCGGACGTGCTCTACGTGGCCGACGCCTTTGCTGTGATGAGAAAAGTGAACGAATTGCTGGCGGCGAAGAAAAGCTGACTCATTCTCGAGCGCGACCTCGACACCTCCTAATTGTGGTCGTTTTTTAAAGACCGCAATCAATTGGGCTTTTTTATTTATTACTAAGTTGCTACTAAAATAAATTAAATTAGTATTGACAAACTACTAATTTAAACTAAATTAGTAGCAAATTAGTAAATAATATTTTTATGAAAATGGTTCCAAAGCCGCCAGCGGATGCGATTGTTTGGAAAGACACTGCAAAGTTGATGAAATTAATCGACTTGGCTAAAAACCCGATTCTTAGCCGGCACTATGTCCATTGGGATAAATTGAAACATTACAAGGTGGATGGGTTTACCACAGAAGAATTATGGTCTGCTGCAAAACTTCAACGAATGGGGACTTTGAAACCAATTTCTTTGCGAGACACCAAAGGGATGCCGTTCCAATTTAGCGTACCCGAGTTGGTTTCTGAACTTCTTCATGAAATTGATATGGGCGCTGGCGCAACAATTGGCGTCCCTGAGCCTATTACAAATCCCCAAACCAAAAAACAATATCTGATTAGGTCGCTTATGGAAGAGGCGATCACTTCCAGTCAATTAGAAGGGGCCGCAACAACTCGTGAGGTGGCCAAAGAAATGATCCGGTCTGGTCGCAAGCCGCGAGATGTAGGCGAACAGATGATTTTTAACAATTATTTGACCATGCAGCGAATAGCCAAATTGAAAGGCGAGCTGCTTTCTCCCGAAATGGTTTTCGACATCCACAAGGTGGCAACAGAAAAAACACTTTCTGACCCAACAGCTGCGGGGAGGTTTCGCCGGGAGGACGAAGAAAGAGTCGTTGGAGATGATTTCGGTGAAGTTTTTCATAATCCTCCTCCATCAGGCCAATTGGAAAACCGGCTTAAAGAAATGTGTGATTTTGCAAATGGAAAAACCCCCGGCTTTTTTGTGCATCCGGTGGTGCGCGCTATCATTCTTCATTTTTGGCTAGTATACGATCACCCCTTCGTTGATGGAAATGGGAGGACGGCTAGGGCGATTTTTTATTGGTCAATGCTCCACAACAAATATTGGCTTTTTGAGTTTATTTCCATTTCAGCAATTATTAGAAAAGCACCAGTAAAATATGGCCGTTCGTTCCTGTATTCGGAAACGGATGATAATGATTTAACTTATTTTATAGTCGCTCAGACTAAAGTCATAAAAAAAGCAATCGAAGAATTGCATGATTATATCAACCGAAAGTCTTTGGAGATGCAGGAGTTGGAATCTCAAATTCGGGCGCTTGATCTGTTTAATCATCGGCAAGTGGAACTGATCCGGCACGCCTTGAAATATCCATATGAACATTACACCATCGAGGGCCACAGGGAAAGTCACAACATAGTTTACCAAACTGCTCGAACCGATTTGCTTGACCTTGAGAAAAGAGGCGTGCTTGAAAAGGTCATGCTTGGAAAGAAAATGACATTTAGCACTCCCAAAGATTTGGTGAGCAAACTTCGTAATATTGGAAAAGAATTCTTTAAAAAATAAATAAAACGAGGCCCCGCCAGTGCTTCTAATACCGGCAGGGCGCAAGCAAAGGCCTAGAGATTGATGAAGCCAATGCCGAGGAAAGCGATGTTCGCCACCTGCGACGAGGCGTCGCAGCCACCCCAGTAATTCTTCGCGTCTTTGCGTTAAAGAATTTGAAGGCAGATACCCAGGGCGTTGCCCCGGGCCTGGCAAAGCAACGTTCACTTCGCACGCCCTTTCAAAAATGCCGGCATCACCTCATTCTGCAGGATCTGGTCCAACGTCTGGCGTTTTCGGATGAGCTCGACCGAGCCGTTCCCGGAGATCATTACTTCCGCAGCTTCCGGAAAGGAATTATAGTTCTTGGCTGCCATGCTCGAGCAATAGGCTCCTGCGCCGCCGAGCACAGCCAGGTCGCCAATCCGTGTTTCCGGGAGCAGGCGCGGTTGCAGGCCTTCCGGGCTTCCCGGCGCGGGTGTGAGCACGTCACCACTTTCGCAGCAGTGTCCAACGACGACATATTTTACGCGGCTGCGTCCTCTTGTCGCGCCACGCACGACTTCGATGGGATGTTGTGCCCCGTACATGCTGGGCCGGAGAATCTCGGTCATCCCGGTGTCCACCTTGAGAAACTTATAACCGCGACGCCCCGTATCCACGACATCGATGACCGTCGCGATCAGGGCACAGGAATTGGCCACCAGATACGTGCCTGGCTCCACTTCAAGATGCAGCCTTCGCCCATGTTTTGCTTCGAAGGATCGAAACACCTTCATAATGGGAAGGCCGATCTTCTGCAAGTCGGTCGTTTCGTCGCCCTTCACTCTGCCGATTTTATATCCGCCACCCAGATTCAGCACGGTCACGTCACGCAGGCGCGAGCAGGTGTCCAATGACATCAACGCCACGTGTTGCCAAACCTTCGGGTCGCTCCCCGATCCAATGTGCGTGTGCAGACGAGTGAACTTGAGGCCGTACTTCCGTCCGACTGCCAGCGCCTCGTCCAGGTGTTCATGCCAGATGCCGAAACTGGCCGAAGGCCCGCCGACGTTTGTCCGGTTGTTGTGCCCCGAACCCAGACCGGGATTGACCCGAAGCGACAGTTGACGGCCGGGAAACAGCGTCCCAAATGTGTGGATTTGTGCAATCGAGCAGGCATTGAACAGGACGCCCCTGGTCACCAGTTCCTTCAAATTGTCCGGCACCTGTTGCGCCGTGAGTTGAATTCTTTCAGGGGGAACACCGGCGCGGAGCGCGCGCTCGATCTCATAACCGCTGCTGGCATCAATATGCAGACCGGCATCGGCCAACACCTTGATCACCGCGCTTGTTGGACAAGCTTTCGCCGCATAACGGGCCGTCAGGCCGAAAGCATTGGGAAAGCCAAGTACCAGGCGGGCCTGATGCTCCAACGTCCTCTGATCATATACGAAAACCGGTGTCCCAAACTCCCGATGGAGGGAACGGGTTTTATCTTCAGTAAGAAACGGGACCGACTTCATACCTGCTCTCTTTTGTGTGATGCTCTTTCTTTCCTTCACGTCCGTTTGCAAGGCCAACAGTATTATTCGGATAAATTCACTTTGTCATTTGATGTTTTTTGCCGGGAAAAGCCAAAGTCCGAATGCCATGTCCCTTCCCGCGCCACCCTGACTTCGCGGGCATGATGCGCCCCCGCCATGACCAGTCAACCCCCTTTTGGTTTGTCCGCGACCGGGCTGACGGCATGAATTTTCAACGCAGAGACGCAGAGTGACGCAGAGATTCGCAAAGGATTTCTTCTCTGCGCTCTTCGGCGGCCTTTGCGCTCTCTGCGTTAAAGAACTTTTCCCGCCCCCAAAGAATCCGGCTCGCTGAAGACATGCAAAACTTTGCTTCAGGTGAAGCAAAGTTTTGCCATCAAGAAACCTTGGGGGAATTGGAGCGCCGGTCTCCGACCCGGCGTGTTTCTGGAAAAGTCAACATCGCGCCGGACCGGAGATCGGCGCTCCGATAGCCGTGTCAGCAGTCACACGGCCGGACTTTTTTCGGGATTCGTCTTTCGGGCTTCGGTATGCGAAGTTGTGTTGCCCGTAACCAGCCGGTCAAGATGTCCGTCCAATCCCTTGGTTGTGATTTCGGTCGCGGCAACGCAAGGGAGGCAACGGATTCGCAACTCCGCCTGACGCCATGAGAGCATCAGTAATACTAGCGCTTGTCCTGACGGCTGCCCTGATGGGAGCGGTCATCGCCCGGGCACAGACCAATCCATTTGAGAGTCCGGCCAAGCCGGCGCCGGAAAGCGAAATTGACCGGCTCGTTTTCAACCGGCTGAAACAACTGGACATCCAGCCGGCCAATCTCTGTTCCGACGCGGTGTTTGTCCGGCGCGCCCACCTGGACGTGATTGGCACCCAGCCGGCCGCGCGCGAAGCCAGCAGCTTCATCCTGAGCCGCGACCCGGACAAACGCGCCAAGCTCATTGACCAGCTTCTGGCGCGCGATGAATTTGCGGATTATTGGGCGATGAAGTGGAGCGACCTGCTGCGGGTGAAGGCGGAGTTTCCCATTGATTTGTGGCCCAACGCCGCGCAGGCCTATTACCACTGGATCCGGAGCGCCATCGCGGCGAACCAGCCCTACGACCAGTTTGTGCGCGACCTGCTCACGGCCAGCGGCAGCAATTTTGAGGTCGGCCAGGCCAACTTTTATCGCGCCATGCAAAACCGCGACCCCAAAGGCACCGCGCAAGCGGTGGCGCTGACGTTCATGGGCGAACGCGCCGACAAATGGCCCAAGGAAAAACTGGCGGGCATGGCGGCGTTTTTCTCGCAGGTCAGCATCAAGACCACGGCGGAATGGAAGGAGGAAATCGTGTACTGGAATCCCGCCTCGACGAATGCGCAGACCACGGCGACGTTTCCCGATGGCACCACGGTCAAGCTTTCATCCGACCGCGACCCGCGCGAGGTGTTTGCCGGCTGGCTGATGGACCCGAAGAATCCGTGGTTCGCGCGCAACATTGTGAACCGCGCCTGGTTCTGGCTGCTGGGACGCGGCATCATCCAGGAACCGGACGACATCCGGCCTGACAATCCGCCGGTCAATCCCGAATTGCTGGCGTATCTGGAAAAGGAATTCGTCGCGTCGCATTACGATTTGAAACACCTCTACCGGCTGATCTTGAATTCGCAGACCTACCAATTGTCTTCCATTCCCCGGAGCACCAACCCGGAGGCCGCGGCCAATTTCGCCTTCTATCCGGTGCGCCAGCTTGATGCGGAGGTGTTGTCGGATGCCTTGTGCGAGATCACCGGCACGACGGAGAAATATTCCAGCTCGATACCGGAGCCGTTCACGTTCATTCCGGAAAAGGAGCGCTCGATTGCGCTGCCGGACGGAAGCATCACCAGTTCATTCCTGGAAATGTTCGGCCGTCCGCCGCGCGACACCGGCCTGGAATCGGAGCGCAACAATCTTCCCACCGCCAACCAGCGGCTGCATCTGTTGAATTCGAGCCACATCCAGCGCAAGATCGAGCAAAGCGAGAAGTTCAAGTACCTGCTCAAGACCCGGGACAATCCGCGCGATGTGGTCACGGGATTTTACCTGGCGATTCTTTCGCGTTTTCCGACGGAGAAGGAACTCCAGGTTGCGGCGGGGCATTTCCCGACCGATGGTGCGGACACCCGGGCGGCGGCGTTGGACGTCGCGTGGGCCTTGATCAACAGCGCGGAATTTCTTTACCGGCACTAACAGCGGCAAAGAGTGAAGATATGAAAACGAAACACAATTTGGCCGGCATCTCCCGGCGGGATGCAATGCGCCGCGGACTGCTGGGCGCGGCGGGATTGTGGCTGGCCAGCGGGTTGGATTTCCCAGCCTTTGCCGCCGGGCCACCGCCGGCCAGGGCCAAAGCGGTCATCCAAATCTGGCTTTGGGGCGGCGCGTGTCACCTGGACACATTCGATCCCAAACCGGAGGCGGGGAACGATTATTGCGGGCCGTTCAAAACGCCCATCGAAACCAACGTACCCGGGATCAAAATCTGCGAATTGCTGCCTCTGCTGGCGAAACAGGCGGACAAGTATTCCCTCATCCGCAGCATGACCCACGGCAGCAATGCCCACGAAACCGCGTCATACATGGTCCAGACCGGCCGGCCGGCCGGCGGACGGGAGTCCTTTCCATGCATTGGCGCGGTGGTGTCGTTGTTCAAGGGTTACGACGCCGGATACCGGGGATTGATCCCGCCTTATATCGTGTTGACCGAACCGCAGGGGCGTTTTTCCGAGGCGGGTTTTCTGGGGTCGCGCTACAAACCGTTCGCCACGGGCGGCGATCCGGCCAAAACGCCATTTGCAGTGGAGGGCGTCGTCGCTCCGGGCATTTCCGAGCAGCGGCAGAAGGACCGGCGCGAGCTGCTTCAAAAATTGAACACGCTGGAGCACGTCATGCCGGGCGACGCGCAACTGGCGGCATCCGACCAGGCCCAGCAACAGGCGTATGACTTGATTTTGGGCGACGCGGGAAAGGTTTTCGATTTGTCGCAGGAGAAGGACGAACTGCGGACCCAATACGGCAAGAACACGTTCGGGCAGTCCTGTCTGGCGGCACGGCGGCTGGTGGAGAAGGGCGTTCCCTACGTGACCATCAACTACAACGGCTGGGACACGCACAAACAGCATTTCCAGGAGATGCGCCGCAAGCTGCCGGAACTGGACAAGGGACTGGCGACCTTGCTCCAGGATTTGTCCGACCGCAAACTGCTCGACAGCACCATCATCTGGTGTTGCGGCGAATTTGGCCGCACGCCGAAGGTCCAGTGGGAGGAGCCATGGAACGGCGGGCGCGGACATTGGGGAAAAGTTTTTTCCGCCCTGGTGGCCGGCGGCGGATTCAAAGGCGGACACGTGGTCGGCGCGTCGGACGCGAAAGGCGAGGAGGTCAAGGAACGGCCGGTGTATCCGGCGGACCTCATCGGCAGCATGTACGAACTGCTCGGCATTGACGGCGAAGCGAAGCTGCCGAACCCGGAGGGACTCGACCTGCGCGTCCTGCCCACGGTGGCGGACGGCGTGAAGTCCGGCGGACTGCTGAAGGAAATCATGTAGGCGGTGAAAATTTCATGAGCGTACGATTTAATTTTGTAGCGGCTTTCGGGAGAAAGCCGCAAATTCCATCGGCGGTTTGCCAACCGCCGCTACGCTTCGCACGCGGTTGGCACAGCGCGCGGACCCAGCCAGTCATTTTTGGTTTGATGATTCTTCTCGCCTTTGCGTTTGCTGCCCAGGCTCAGAACGCTTCACATCTCGGCTATGTTTATCCGGCGGGCGGAAGACAGGCCTCCACGTTCACCGTGGTGATGGGCGGGCAGTTTCCTTCCGGCATCACCAATTTCGCCGTGGTTATGGATGGGAATTTGGCGCAGGCGAAAATCGTCGCTTACAACCGCCCGCTGAAGCCCATGGAACAGCAGGCGTTGAAGGAGGAGTTGAACAAGTTTCAGGAAAAACGGAAAGGCGGCGAGCGGCTCACCGAGACGGACTTGGCCAGGCTGGAACAAATCAAGCGCTTGCTCACGCAGTTCGGACGGCAGCCCGCCAACCCGGCCATCAGCGAATTCATGACGTTGCAACTCACCCTGGCCACCAACGTTGTGCCCGGCGACCATGAAATTCGCGTGCGGGCTTTGGGTGGATTGTCCAATCCAGTAAAGTTCTGCGTGGGGCTGCTTCCGGAAACCACCAAGCCGGATTGGAAAGCCCTGCCCAAGGATCGCGGCAGCATGGATCCCGCGATGCCGCCGCCCACCGAAATGACCGTGACGCTGCCCGTCACCCTCAACGGCCAGATTCCGCCCGGCGGCGCGGACCGCTATCATTTTTGGGCGCGGCAGGGCCAGCAACTCGTCCTGGCCGTTGAAGCGCGGCAGCTCATCCCGTATCTGGCCGACGCCGTGCCGGGCTGGTTCGAGGCGGTGCTGACAATTTACGATTCCAAGGGCAAAACGCTGGCGAGCGAGGAGCGTTTCCGTTTCAAGCCCGACCCGGTCATCCATTTCGAAGTGCCATCCAACGGCACCTACACCGTTGAAATTCATGATTCGCTTTACCGCGGGCGCGAGGATTTTGTTTATCGCATGACCATCGGCGAATTGCCGTACGTCACCGGCATTTTCCCGCTGGGCGGCAGGGCGGGCGAAAAAACTTCCGTCGCGCTGACCGGCTGGAATCTGCCGGAGACATCGCTGGAGCGCGAAAATGCCGAAGCTGGAACCACTTCGCTGAATGGACAATTTTTAAACACCGTTCCGTTTGCCGTGGACGACCTGCCGGAATGTCTGGAGCAGGAGCCGAATGGTTCACCAGAAACCGCCCAAGCCGTCACGCTGCCCATCATCGTCAACGGGCGCATTGACCATCCCGGCGCCTGGGACGTGTTCCGGTTTGAGGGCACGACCGGCGACCCGTTGGTGGCGGATGTTGATGCGCGCCGGCTCGATTCCCCGCTGGATTCGGTGATCAAGCTGACCGATGCCGCCGGCAAACAACTGGCGTTCAATGACGATTACGAAGACAAAGGTTCAGGGTTGAACACGCACCACGCCGATTCCTATTTCAGCACGGTCCTGCCGACGAATGGCACCTATTATCTCTGGCTCGGCGACGCCCAGCAAAAGGGCGGCCCGGAATACAGCTACCGTCTGCGTCTCAGTCCGCCACAACCCGATTTCGCGCTGCGGGTTGTGCCATCCAGCCTCAACGTCCGCGCCGGCGGGAGCGTTCCGCTCACTGTTTATGCCCTGCGCAAGGACGGATTCACCAACCAGATCACCCTGGTTTTGAACGGCGCGCCGGACGGATTCAAATTGACCGGCGGCTCCATCCCGGCCGGTCAGAAGCAGGTGCAAGTCACATTGACCGCCCCGCCGACAGAACTGGCTGAACCCGTCAGCCTGAGCTTGCAAGGCAGCGCGATGATTCAAGGACAAGTGCAGGTGCGAAAGGCCGTGCCCGCCGAGGACATGATGCAGGCGTTTGCCTATCGTCATCTGGTTCCGGCCAGGGAACTGGAGGTCGCCGTGTTGAAACGCCCACCGCCGCGGGCGACGATGACCATTCTCAGTGGGAGTCCGGTGCGGATGCCGCCCGGCGGAAGTGCGCGGATTGAGGTTGGCCTGCCCGGGCCGCGAATTGCGGAGCGGGCGCAGTTTGAGTTGAGCAATCCGCCGGAAGGAATCTCCATCCAGAAAGCATCACCGGTCCGCGATGGCGTGGAGATTGTGTTGCAAACTGACGCCACCAAGGCCAAGCCCGGCCTCAAGGGAAACCTGATCATCAACGGCTACGTGCCGCGCCCGGCGGAAACCAACGCGGCCAAGCCGAAGGGAAACAACAACCAGCGGATGCCGCTGGGCGCCCTGCCCGCCATCCCCTTTGAAATCATTCCGCTCCCATGAGATCAGCCGCGGAAGCCGCAAAAATCTTGTTGACACACTGTTATTATCTGATATACACAGTAGTATCAGTGACGAACGAACGTAAATCCTGGTTGATCGGCCCGATCTCGCCCGCCGCCGGCGGGACGCTTTACCAACAGATCGTTGACCGCCTGAAACGCGAGGTCAGCGAGGGCCGCCTCAAGCCCGGTGCGGCGCTGCCCTCCTTCCGCCAGCTTGCGGAGGATTTGCTCGTCAGCGTCATCACCGTCAAGCGCGCTTACGAGGACCTGGAGCGCGAGGGCATCATCTTCCGCCGCCAGGGACTGGGCACGTTTGTAGCCGAACAGGGCGACGACCGCAGCCGCGAGACGAAACTCGCCGCCGCGAAAGAGTTGCTCCGCGAAGGTTTTCGCGAAGCCGCCGAAGCCGGATTGAAACCCGGTGAACTTGCCGACTTTGCCCGTGAAATCCTGAAGGAGAAAAAGTGATATGAACAACGCCATCGAAATCCGCGGACTCGTCAAAAAATATTCCCGCTTCCAGCTCGGCCCGCTCGACCTGACCGTGCCGCGCGGCGCGATCTACGGTCTCATCGGCCCGAACGGCGCGGGCAAGACCACTGCCATTGATTTGATCTTTGGCATGGGCCGCAACGACGCCGGGCAAATCCGCGTGCTGGGCCTCGACCATCGCGCCGACGAAGTGGAGCTCAAACGCCGCGCCGCCTACGTCGGTCCGGATTTGAATTTCCAGGTCTGGGGCCGGGTCGGCAAAGCCATCCGCTTCGTGCGCGGATTTTATCCCGGCTGGGACGACGCCTATTGCGCCGCGCTGATGAAAGCCTTCCATTTGAGCGACAGCGACAAAATCGCCACGCTGTCGTTTGGCGCGAGGACCAAGTTAAGCCTGCTGCTCGCGCTCGCGCGCCGCCCGGAAGTGCTGATCCTCGACGAGCCGACCACCGGGCTTGACGCCGTTTCCAAACAGCAGGTTTTCACCGAACTACTCAAGGCCGTGGAGAACGGCGAGCGCACCGTGCTGATTTCGTCGCACGGTTTGAGCGACATCGAGCGCTTCACCGACCACGTGGGCATGATCAAGAACGGGCAGTTGCTCCTCGAAGGCCGCACCGACGAAATCGTGGACCGCTATCGCCTGGTGGAATTTTTCACCAACAACGGCGCGGGCCTTCAAAACCCCGCGCCCGGGGGCCTCATCATTTTGAAATGCAACGAAAACCGCTGGCACGCGCTGCTCGACCGAAACAGCGACGCGCAAAACTGGCTGCAGACGAACGGCGCGCAGCAAATTTCGCTCACGCGCCTGACGCTGGAAGAGTTGTTCGTGGCGCTGGCCAGGGAAGAGGGGGCTGAATGAAACGGCTGATGCTGGATCACTATCGCCGCTGGTGGCGGGTGCTGGCTTTGGGCGCAGCGCTTGAATTCGGGCTTGGGTTTACCATCGCCGCCGACCCGAAGTTACCTTTCGAGTTTTGGGCTTTTCTTCTAGCTCTGTGGACGGGGGCCACATTGCTTTCCTTTGATTTGAAAAACGGCGCCCTTCGCGCCTTGGCGCCTTTGCCGCTGACGAGCCGGCAAATCGGCCGCGGTTGGTGGCTGGCAACCGTTCCCATCCCGGCCATGGTGCTGGCTGCGCTGCTGTTCTCAGGCGCGGCAGCATATTGTCATATTGACCCGAGCCGGGCTTTCCCCACGGAGCGGTTGGCGCTGGCGAGCTTTTTTACCCTGGTGTGGCTGGGAATAAGTTTCACGCTCATCTTCAACGCCACGCGCGTCTTTTTTGGGAGCCCGTGGGCGTTCATCGGCAACTCTTTCATCAGCATTCTGACCGTAGCCGCGTTCTTCAGCAGCATGGCGTTCGCCACGAATGCGTCCAAAAGCCCGTTAAAATCCACCATCCTTTTGGGATTGGGTGCGATATTGACCGCCGTGGGCTGGCTTCGCGCCGAACAGTTCGAGCTGGGCCGGGCCGGGGTTTACCTGGGCCGGGCCGGGCAAATTGACCTGGGCCGCCCCATCCGCTCTGGCCCCCACCTCACCCCACTGCAAACCAAAATCCAGCCCGGCCATCATCTTGCACCCCGCGGTTACGGCGGAATGCCTTTTCTGCTCAGCAGCACATTTGTCAGCGCTTTTTTAAACCTTGTGGCCATGGTCGCGCTGATGGCGCTGGTCTGGCTATATCAGGACCAGGCCATGTCGCGTTCCCTGAACATGGTCAAGGAATTGGTTCCAGTGGGGAGTTTTATGTGCGGTTGGTTTATTATGTTTACCCGGTTTATGCCCCACCTGCGGCAACTGCGCTTCCTCCGGACGCTCCCGGTTTCCGCCACCCGCCTCGCCCTCGTGATGCTCGCCACCGTGCTGCTGCCGCTCATTGCGGTAGGCACGGTGGCGGCCGGCGTCGCGGGTTTGTTTTTGGGAACCCCCGAAGCTTTCTCGGTCTTGAATAGTTTCACGCTCGTCCTCGCTCCCACCGCGTTGTGCATGTCCTTCGCCGTCTGGCGGAGCGACGAAAAGGGGGTTTACGCTTTGCTGCTCCTCGCCATGATCGGTTTTCTCCTGGGATTCATGCGTTTGCAAACGCATTATCCAGAACATCCCTTCAATCTGATCGGGCCGGTTGTGGGCATCTGTCTCCTGTTGGCATTTCTGCTCATGCGCCGGACGCTCCTGCACAGCAGCCACGCCCACCGCCTCCAGGCAAACGCTGGTGGCAACCTTCCCTGGGGTGCGGGCAGGTAATCTCGAACCACTTTCATTGAATGATTTTTAAATATGAAATTCTACTTCACACTTTCACAGGTTCCCGAACTGGCCGGATTGACTCGCCGGCAGCGGCGGCTGGTTTATCAATGTGCCTTGGCGGCCCTTTTTGCCGAACAGCCGTCAACCGTCTGGGTGGGAGCCCCCTGGTTGTTTGGAGGCATCCTCGGCGGGGTGCTGGCCGGATGGCTGGCGGCCGTTAGCAGCGGTTTCTCTCATTCGAAACTGCTCGTCATAACAGCCCCCGGCCTCGCCGGAGCGCTCGCGGGCATCTTTATCGGTGCGCAGATCCTCACCGCGCGATTGCGCCCGTATTTCCGGCGTGTTCTTGAAGAGCGCAGGGATGAAATTGCGAAAATCAACTAACGCCGCAACGCTTGCATGACGATAAACGCGCCGGGATGTCCGGAAGACTTCGGGCTGGCAACATGCTGTGGCTGGCCACGCCCAAATAAGTTTGATGTCCGGGCCCGGTTCGACCATAACTTTCGCATGTTAGCTTGGGGCTGTTCCCCCGCGCTCAGTGGGATTGAAACAATTCATTTTTTCAATGTACCGCGCAATTTTTTCGACTCACGCCCGGCGATGATTTTGTCATAGCATGATCGCGTGAAAACCGTGAAGCCAAAATCTCCATCCGCCGCGCGCCGCCGGAAAATTATTTTCTTGGGCGTTCTTGCTGTCGGCGTCTTCGTCTGGGCTGGCCTGCCAGCGCAGTTTTTTCGTCCGGTTGAACCCATCCCGGCCGGCATCGTGGACATGCACTGTCACATCGCCGGAATCGGTGCGGGCGGCAGCGGCTGCTTTGTTTCGCCCCGCTTGCAGCACAACTGGCGGTTTAAAATTTATCTGCACAGCTTCGGCGTTACGGAGAAGGAGCTCTCGCAGTCGGGCGACAGCCTGGTGGGCGACCGCATTTCGGAATCGCTCGCCCAAAGCAAATATGTCAGCCGGGCTGTCCTGCTCGCGCTCGATGGGGTGGTGGACGCCAAGGGGAACCTCGACACGAACCGGACGGAAGTTTACGTGCCGAACGAGTTTGTCGCGGAAACGGCGGCGCGGCACACGAACCTGCTGTTCGGCGCGTCGGTGAATCCCTATCGCCGCGACGCCCTGGCGCGGCTGGAATGGGCGAAGAAGCACGGCGCGGTACTGGTGAAATGGATTCCGCCAATCATGGACATTGACCCGGCTGACCCGAGGCTCATTCCCTTTTACAAGAAATTGGTCGAGTTGAAACTGCCGCTGTTGTCGCACACCGGCAAGGAAAAATCTTTTTCGCGTTCCGATGAGGAATGGGGCGACCCGGAGAAATTGCGGCTGCCATTGAGCCTCGGCGTGACGGTCGTGGCTGCGCACATCGCGTCGTCGGAAAAATATCACGGCGAACGCGGTCCCGACCGGCTGGCGCGGCTGATGCGCGAATTTCCGAATCTTTACACGGACATTTCCGCGCTGACGCAGATCAACCGGCCGGGCAGTTTAAAGGAAGCCTTGACCCGGCCCGAATTTTCCGGGCGGCTGGTCTATGGCACGGATTTTCCGCTGATCAACACGGCGCTGGTTTCGCCGTGGTATTCGTTTCACCTATCGCTCCGGCAGAAATTTTCCATCGGGCGGACAACAAACCCGTGGGACCGGGATGTTTTGCTGAAGCACGACTTGGGCGTGCCGACGGACACCTTCGCGCGGTCAGGGAAAATGTTTGGCGGGACAAATTGAATTCTTAAGGATATTTCAATGTAAATTCTAACTTTGCCATCGCTTTCGATCTCTGGTTAAGCTTCACCCATGCTTTCAAGGGTCTGTTCCGCTGCGCTCAATGGCATTGAAGCGTATCCCGTCGAAGTCGAAGTCAACGCCGGTTACGGCGACACCCTCGTCGTCATCGTCGGCCTGCCGGACGCCGCGGTGAAGGAATCGCGCGATCGCGTCTCCACCGCGCTCACGAATTCCGGTTTCAAATTTCCGATGGGCCGCACGACCATCAACCTCGCGCCCGCCGACGTGAAAAAGGAGGGGCCGAGCTTTGATCTGCCCATCGCCGTCGGCATGCTGGCCGCCAGCGAACAAATCGAAACCGACCAGCTCGACAATTTCATCATCGTGGGCGAACTCGCGCTGACCGGCGCGGTGCGTCCGTGCAAAGGAGTCTTGCCCGTCGCCCTGCGCGCCCGCGCGGATGGCAAAATTGGCGTGCTCGTTCCGGCGGAAAACGCCTCTGAGGCCGCGGTCGTCGAAGGGCTGCAAGTCATTCCGGTTCAAAATTTGCGCGAGGCCGCCGGTTTTCTGGAAGGCGAAATCAAAATCGCTCCGGCCAAGGTGGACATTGCCAAAATCTTCGATCAAGCGCACGACGACGATCTGGATTTCGCCGAGGTCAAAGGCCAGGAAAACGTGAAACGCGCCTTGGAAATCGCCGCCGCCGGCGGACACAACGCGCTGCTGATCGGCCCGCCCGGCACCGGCAAATCCATGCTGGCCAAGCGGCTGCCGACGATCCTGCCGCCACTGACTTTGGACGAAGCGTTGGAAACGACGAAGATCCACAGCATCGTCGGTCTGCTGGCACCGGGCCAGGCGCTGGTGACGCGGCGGCCGTTTCGCACGCCGCATCACACGGCGAGCGACGCCGGCCTGCTCGGCGGCAACGTCAATCCGACGCCGGGCGAAATTTCGCTGGCGCACAACGGCGTGTTGTTTCTGGACGAACTGCCGGAGTTCAAGCGCAGCGTGCTGGAGACCATGCGCCAGCCGCTGGAAGACGGACGCGTGACCATTTCCCGCGCGGCGGGCACGATGACTTTTCCGTCGCAATTCATGCTCATCGCGGTGATGAATCCGACAGGTTTCGTTGCCTTTTTGTGAGTTCTTCAGAAGATGGTAGGTATGACCATGTTATATCAATTGTGTCGCCTGAAAGGGTGATCGTTTCAACGATGCTTTCGATGATTCGCCGCTTTTCCTCCTGGCTGAATTTAGGCCATTTCCGGTGCAGGCCGGTCGCTTCCGCAAGGACTTCTTCGGCGGAAATCTGGTGCATTTCGATGGCGTCAATCTCGGCTTGGAGCTTGGGCAATTCGGCTGTCAGGGCGTGTTCCTGTTCTTCAAGCGGTTTGTAAACCTTTCCGAAGCCTTCGGGCGTGATTTGGTCTTCTTGGTATAGCTGGTATGTTTTGCGCATTTCGGTGCGGACTTTTTCGATCTGCCGGTTATGCGCTAGAAGCCGGTTCTTCTTGTCGGCAAGGTTTTGATTCGCGCTCTCAAGGTGAACTCTGATTTTCTCCTGGGACACGAAGAAATCATGTAATTCGTCGTGAAAGACGCCCTCGATGTCCTCGACGGTGATTTTGTTCCGGCACTTCGGGCAGACATATTTTGGGGAGCGGGAAAAGACATACATCTTTTGACCGCAGCCGCAATGAAGCAGCCCGGCGAACAGATGGACGGGCTTCCGTCCTAGTGGCCTCTGCGCCTTTCGCGCGTCCAAAGCGTCATTGCACTCTTTCCACAATTCATTGGACACAATCGCCGTAACGGGGCTGAAAACCCATTCGGCTTCCGGTTTGGGACCGAGTTTGCCCTTGCCGTCCCGATAGGTGTGATTGGAGCGATACAGCCCCTTTGCCGTGGTGTCCTGAATCAGCCTCAAAACCGTCGTGTCGGTGAATTTGCTGCCGTTTCTGGTGCGGTAGCCCGTCTGATTGAGAATCCGCGCAACGCCTTTCATGCGCTTATTCTTGGCGAAAAGCTCATACATGAGCTTGCGGACGGGCGATTCGATGGTATTCACAACGAGCTTGTTGTCTTTCCACTGATAGCCGAAAGGTGCGGCACCGCCCAAACTCTTGCCGAGTTTTGCCCGGATTTTAATTGAAGCCTTAACGCGGTCTGCGATTTCCTCCCGTTCCCATTGGGCCATTGCCGCAATCATGGTGTAGAAAAGGCGTCCTGCGGGCGATGAAGTGTCAATTTTCTCCTGGAGGGAGATCATGTCCACGCTGTGCTGGCGGAACAAATCGGCGAATTCCAAAAGCTCCTTGGTGTTTCTGGCAAGGCGGGCGAGCTTGGAAAAGATGAGGCCGGTGATGTGGCCGCGCTTGATGTCGGCGATCATCCGCTTAGTTGAGGAACATAAAGGTGATGCGGATGCGATTCAGTTTATCGCTGACATGCTAGAAACTGGCGATCCAGAAAACGACGAATTTGCCATTATGTTACGGACAAATCGTCACGATCCAAACGCCTTAGCGAGAATCGTCCAGATATGTGAGAACTGAGAATTGCTGAACATTCCTCACTTTCCCCTCATCCGAAACACCACAGCCAGCTCCATTGCATCGAAAATATCCATGCGGCTGTCTTCGCTTTCCCACGGTTTGCGTTTCGGCGGCAAACCGACCGGTGGCAACCAACTGCCCAAGGCCAAGAGTTGATTGCGAAATTTCTTGAATGCGCTGGTTAATGACAGACATGTGCTTACCATTGCGGACAAATCGGTTGCCTTGAGCAGCTTGCTCAAAATGCAATTTTTGTGTTAAAATTTACGCACAATAAATAAGGTTCAGAATCTACATAAACTAAATCTCATTCATGTTTGAACAAGCCTTCAAAAACATCGACGCCGTTCTCCGAAAAGAAGCCGGATGCACCACGGAACTCGATTACACCGAACAATCCTCGTGGCTGCTGTTCCTGAAATATCTCGACGGGCTGGAACAGGATCGGGCGACGGAAGCCGAACTCGACGGGAAAAAGTATTTCTACATCCTCGACAAGCCATATCGCTGGGAAACGTGGGCCGCGCCCAAGGGCAAAGATGGCAAGCTCGACCACAACGCCACGCTGACCGGTGACGACCTCCGCGATTTCGTCAACGGCAAGCTCTTTCCCTACCTGCACGGTTTCAAGCAGCGGGCCACGGGGCCGGACACCATCGAATACAAGATTGGCGAAATTTTCGGCGAGATTAAGAACAAGATTCAGAGCGGTTACAATCTGCGCGAAATCATTGACCACATTGACGAACTGCGCTTTCGCTCCCAGACTGAGAAGCACGAGTTGTCGCATCTTTACGAAGCCAAAATCAAGAACATGGGCAACGCCGGGCGTAACGGCGGCGAGTATTACACCCCGCGCCCGCTCATCCGCGCCATCATCCAGGTCGTGCGGCCAAAGATTGGCGACAAAATTTATGACGGCGCGTGCGGCTCGGCGGGCTTTTTGTGCGAATCGTTCGTTTATCTCACATCCAAAGGCAAGCTCACCACCAAAGACCTAAACACGCTCCAGACACGCATGTTTTACGGCAAGGAAAAGAAGTCACTCGCCTACGTCATCGCCATCATGAATATGATTCTGCATGGCATCGAAGCGCCGAATGTCATCCACACGAACACCCTTTCCGAAAACCTCGCTGACATTCAGGACAAGAACCGCTACGATGTGGTGCTGGCCAATCCGCCCTTTGGCGGCAAGGAACGGCCGGAAGTGCAGCAAAATTTCCCCATTCGCACCGGCGAGACCGCGTTCCTGTTTCTCCAGCATTTCATCAAGATTCTCAAAGCCGGCGGACGCGGTGGCGTGGTCATCAAGAACACGTTTCTTTCGAACACCGACAACGCCTCCGTGAGTCTGCGCAAGCTCCTGCTGGAAAGCTGCAATCTCCACACCGTGCTTGACTGTCCCGGCGGCACGTTTCAGGGTGCGGGTGTGAAGACTGTAGTGCTATTCTTCGAGAAAGGTAGCCCTACACGCAAAATCTGGTTCTACCAGCTTGACCCTGGACGCAATCTTGGCAAGACCAACCCGCTCAACGACGACGATCTTGCCGAGTTCGTGAAGCTACAAAAGACATTTGCCGACTCGCCTAAAAGCTGGAGCTTGGACGCCAAGGACATTGACCCGGCGACGTTTGACCTCTCCATGAAAAACCCGGAAGGCGGCGAGGAAATTGTGCATCGTAGTCCGAAGAAAATCATGGATGAAATCGCCGCGCTGGACGCCGAGAGCGCGGAAGTGCTGGGGAACATCAAGGCGCTGCTATGAAGAACGGGTGGCAATGGAAACCATTGGGCGAAGTCTGCCAGACAGGTTCTGGCGGCACACCCTTGAAAGACAAAAAGGAGTATTACGAGGGTGGAACAATTCCTTGGCTTATGAGCGGGGAGGTGAGTCAAGGCGAAGTTCGGGAAGCTACCAGATTCATCACACAGAAAGGGCTGGACAACTCTGCTGCCAGAATTTTCCCAAAAGACACCGTATTGGTTGCGATGTATGGCGCGACGGCTGGTCAGGTAGGTATATTAAGATTTGAAGCGACCACAAATCAGGCGGTTTGCGGAATCTTTCCGAACAAACGATTTGTTCCAGAGTTTCTGTTCTATTTGTTGCTGTCAAAGAAAGAGGAGTTGGTGGCGCAAGCAACTGGCAATGCACAGCCCAACATTTCACAAATCAAAATCAAGAACACAGAAGTTCCGATTCTACCGCTCCCCGAACAGCAACGGATCGTCGGCACCCTCGACGAAGCGTTTGAAGGCATCGCCACCGCCAAAGCTAACGCCGAAAAGAACCTCCAAAACGCCCGCGCCCTTTTCAAAAGCCATCTCCAATCAGTTTTCACCCATCCCGGCGCGGAGTGGGCGGAGAAACGTCTTGAGCAGATTGGAACAACGCAGACTGGTTCGACGCCGAAGACATCCGACAGAGCAAACTATGGCGACTTCATTCCTTTCATAAAACCGGCTGACTTCAACACAGACGGTTCGCTAGATTACGAAAATGATGGACTCAGCGAGAAAGGGTTGTCGGTAGCTCGCAACGTTGCTGCCGGGTCAGTGCTGATGGTTTGCATTGGCGCGACCATTGGCAAGTGTGGCTAGCCACGCAAGCCTATAACGATTTTACCTCCTTTGCCGCGTTTGCCGACGACGCCCTCGTGCGCGTGAAGCCGGAGGATATTCGCAAGAAAGGCAAAGTGCCAAAAAACGCCAGCGTGTTCTTCACGATTTTCCAGACGTTTATGAGCGGGCCGGAAAAGGACGGAAAGCCGTCGCCGTATTTTGGCGAGTATCCGCCGGACTTTTTCGATTTCATTGTCATTGACGAGTGCCATCGCGGTGGCGCGAACGACGAAAGCAACTGGCGCGGCATCATGGATTATTTTGCGCCTGCCGTGCAACTCGGCCTCACCGCCACGCCCAAGCGGAAGGATAACGTGGACACCTACCGCTATTTCGGCGAGCCGGTCTATGTCTATTCGCTCAAGGAAGGCATCAACGACGGTTTCCTCACGCCGTTCCGGTTGAAACAGTATGAGACGACGATTGATTACTACCGCTACACTTCGGATGACACCGTGGTGGAAGGCGAGATCGAGGCGGGCAAACTTTACAAGGAAGCAGACTTCAACCGGAGTATCGTGATTCAGGAGCGGGAAAAGAAGCGGGTGCAGCTCTTCATGGAGCAAATCAACCAAAACGAAAAGACACTGGTGTTCTGTGCGAACCAGGCCCACGCGCTGCTGGTGCGCGACCTCATCAACCAGATGAAGACGAGCAAAGACCCTAACTATTGCCACCGCGTCACGGCGAATGACGGCGAGATCGGCGAGCAATGGCTGCGGGAATTTCAGGACAACGAGAAAACAATTCCAACCATCTTGACCACGTCGCAAAAACTTTCGACCGGCGTGGACGCGCGCAACATTCGCAATATCGTCCTGATGAGGCCCATCAATTCGATGATTGAGTTCAAGCAGATTATAGGGCGCGGCACGCGGCTGTTTGACGGGAAGGATTATTTCACGATTCATGATTTCGTGAAGGCGCATCTGAATTTCCAAGACCCGGAATGGGACGGCCCGCCGCAGGAAGAAGAACCTTGCCCGAAATGCGGCGCACGTCCATGCGTCTGTGTCCTGAAGCAGCCGAAGCCTTGCGAGGTGTGTGGCCAGTCGCCGTGCGAATGTCCTTGTCCGAAATGCGGCAAACGCCCCTGCGAGTGTGAGCGGAGAAAGAAGGTAAAGGTGAAACTGGCTGATGGAAAAGAGCGCACCATCCAGCACATGATGATGACGACATTCTGGCATCCCGACGGCACGCCAATGTCGGCACAGCAATTCATGGAAATGCTGTTCGGTAAACTGCCAGACTTTTTCCAGAGCGAAGAAGAATTGCGCAAGTTGTGGAGTGCGCCGGACACGCGGGCCAAGTTGTTACAAGGGCTGGCGGAAAAAGGTTTCGGGCACGACCAACTCGTGGAAATGCAGAAAATCATTGATGCGGAAAAGAGCGATTTATTCGACGTACTGGCGCACGTGGCCTACGCATTGCCGCCAGTGACGCGCGAAGTGCGTGCCGACCATGCGCGGGTGTATATCAATTCCCAATTCAACGCCAAGCAACAGGCATTCCTTGATTTCGTGCTGTCCCATTACGTCAGCGTCGGCGTGGAAGAACTTGATCAGGCAAAGCTCACGCCGTTGCTCCGGCTCAAATACCACGACTCCATTGCCGATGCCGTGGCCGATCTTGGCAGACCGGATGAAATCAGCAGCGTATTCGCAGGCTTCCAAAAGTATTTATACAGTAAAGTTGCTTAATTCTTTTGGAACAGCCCCTCTTTCAAGATTTACTCATCCAAAACACCACGGCCAGTTCGTAGATGCCGGCAAACAGTTCGCGAACCGGTTTGCCGTATATTGCCTCATACGCCAGGGCGGTTGCCAAGCTGCATTTGCAGGTTGGTATCAATGATCGCCCCGGCTTGCAGGACGGGGAAAAACAGAGCCAGCGTGCTTGCAACGAATGAGATTCGTTTCATGCCCACGGTTTAACAGAGCGCGTTAAAAACTGCGAGAAAGAACCTGTCGCCATGAGTGACGCTCCGTGTGACGATGTGCCGGGACATTCACAAAAAGGCAACGACTAAAGGGTTCGTTGCCTTTGGCAGTTTTGGGCCTTATTTCGGCAGTTTCTCGAACGGGTCATAGCCCATATACGCGATGATCCGGGAGTGATACGGGACGGTCGGAAACAACCTGTCGCATTCCCAAAGACTTAGAGACCTTGCGCTAACCCCCAGTATTTGAGCGGCTTTCGATTGGCGGATTCCTGCTCCGAACCGTTTCTTCTTGAGATGCTGGCCCAAGGTCGTAGGCTCCTTGGCGATTGGAAAACTCCGTGTCCAGACTGGCGCTACGTCTTTGCGGGCAACGCGTACAATGCGGTCGCAAAAAGGCAACATCGCGCACCGACTTTATTGAGGTCAGTTGCATGAACTTGTGATTGCATACTGTTTTTATTGAATCACTTGCAAAGCCTCTCAAACAGGTAACGTTTGTGGGAATGTAAATTGCCATTTACAAATCCACGGATTACTTTGCGTGATTCTTCCGCAGAACTTCATGCAGGGTTTTCAGCATGGTTTCGGCCGTGTAGGGCTTGGGAATGAAATACCGGACGCCGGCATCCCTGACTTTGGCCATGCCGCCGACGGAAGCCGCACCGCTGGAACCGACAATCTTGACGTCCGCATTGATGGCTTTGAGCGCGATGATGGTGGTCGGACCATCCATGATCGGCATGACCATGTCCATGATTACCACGTCGATTTCCTGTCGGCGGTGCGCATAAAGGGCAACTGCTTCAACCCCATTCATGGCTAGCAGAACGCGATAGCCGGTACGTTTCAACACCTTTTGCACGAGACTGAGGATAGGCTCCTCGTCATCCACCACCAGCACCAGTTCATTGTGCCCGCGCAGCAACCCGAAGTCTTCCTCCAACGCTTTCTCCGCGGCCACCGGTGTGCGATTGGCGGGAAAATAAACCTTGAAGGTGGTGCCTTTGCCCACTTCGCTCTGGCAAAGAATGAAACCATCATGGCTGTTGACGATGGCCAGGGTCGTGGACAAGCCCAGCCCCGTGCCCTTGCCGGGGTCCTTGGTTGTGAAAAACGGATCAAAAATCTTGTCCTGGATCTCCCTGGGAATTCCCACCCCGGTGTCCACCACGCTGATGACCACATACGGGCCGGGCCGGGCCTCCAGATTCATGGCGGCATAGGTCTCGTCCACCATCGCGTTTTCCATGTGCAGGGACAGTTTGCCGCCCTTGGGCATGGCATCGCGTGCATTGACACAGAAATTCAGCAGGACCTGGTGTAACTGGGTCGGGTTCCCAGTGATGGTCCAGAGGTCCTCCGGGTAATGTAACTCAAATTCCACCGATTTGGGGAAAGTCCCGTGAACGATCTGCCTGATTTCACGGGCGATGTGTTTGGGATCGACCAGGATGTGCATGCCCTCCGTTCCGCGCCCAAAGGTCAGCACTTGTTTAACGATGTCCGCTCCACGCTGCACGTTGGCTTCCAAGGCTTGCAGCAGCCTCCGTCCGTCTGCATCCGTGACTTTTTCCTTCAACACCTGCACCGCGATCATGAGCGGTGTCAGCACGTTATTGAGATCGTGCGCGATGCCGCTCGCGAGAGTCCCGATGCTCTCGATGCGCTGGGTGCGAAAATACTGGGCTTCAAATTTTTTCTTCTCCGTGATGTCGGTGCTGATTTCCAGAACAGATTTGGAGACTCCCTGGCTGTCGCGCACCAGGGTCCAGCGCGCTTCAACGAACACTTCCTTTCCGCTCTTCGTCCGGGCGGCAAATTCACCATGCCAGTAGCCGGTTTCCAAAATCGTTTTTCGAGCTTCTTCATATTTTGAGGCGTTAAACCCGTCCTTGGGCAAAAGGTCCTCCAGCTTCCGACCGACTGCCTCTTGGGCCGTCCAGCCGTAGATCCGCTCGGCGCTCCTGTTCCAATACAGGATGCGGTCTTCCATATCGCGCACAATGATGGCGTCGTAGGCCAGGTCCAGTAACCGGGCCTGTTCGCCGATTCGAACCTCGGCGTTCTTGCGTTCGGCAATTTCCGATTGCAGCTCTCCGATGGCTTTGGTCAGGTGCGCCGTCTTCTCTTTGACTTGTGATTCCAGTTCGCCCCGCAAACACTTTCCCTCCTGCTCTATCCGCAAGCGTTCTTTGAGCAGGGTCTCGATGTGGATCATGCCAGTCAGCAGCAACAGCGAAATGAACGAATACACACACTCGATTTCAACCCCCAATTGCGCGCCGTTATTGAACGACATCAAGGATTGAATCAAGTGGAGCAGCGCCAGAAGTGAAAAGGCCCAGAACAGCGACCAGCCCACACGCGCCGTTCCGAAGATCCGGTTCAGTCGCAGAGCGTAGCCAGCGACGATGAATTGCAGCGCGCCATTTACGAAACCCATGACCTCTGTGAAGCTCATCCAAACTCCTCATGCATGAAAGCGGCAGTGCCGCCTTCTAAAACCTGACCACCTCAAAAATTGAGGCACATCGTACTTTGATCTTTGCGAATAGCCCTTTATTACCCATTTGTATGACAAGTGTAATGGAGGGGCGGTATTTGTAAAGTCAGGACTGCTTCGAGCTAAAGATTTTCAGAACAATTATCGACTGATGAGAATTCAGTTATGGCGCGCTTTTAACGACTGGGCGTGCGAATTGGCGGAAAATAACGCGTATTCAAACCGCGCTTGGTATCAGTCTTGCTATATCAAGTGATGCGACAAACTGCTGGCAAACCATTACGATTATGAAAACAAAACTTTACGTCGAATGGAAGGATTCGTTTAGCGTGAAAAACGCGCAAATCGATTCCCAACACAAAAAGATGTTTCGGCTACTTAACAAGTTGCACGATTTGTTGCAGAAAGGCGGAGATGTGAAGCGGCTGGGAAAGATTATCGTCGCGGTGCAACAATACGCCATACTTCATTTCAATTGCGAAGAACTGCTGATGTCGGCGTGCAACTATCCGCAATTGAACGAGCACAAAAAGGCGCATGAGGAGTTTACCAGCCGCTTCAATCAGTTCCTGAAACGCGCGAAAACGGAAAACGAAGACATCTCGTTAGAGCTTTTCCTTTTTCTCAAGGACTGGTTGTTGGATCACATAACGACCGAGGACAAGGCGTACATCCCATTCGTAGTTGCGTGGAAGCGAGATCGTCACCCGGTGGGTCAAGCGGGAGTCAATCATCTCGCATGGTCTGGAACGATGCGGAATCCTGAACTGTCACCGAAAACTCAAAGTCGTTGGCGTCACGCCAGGCGATGCAAGAGGCATCCGGTCGGGGGGACGTTTACGTCCCCGCGCCAACTCGTCGCCAAATACGTGTGAGCGGGTCTTTGCGAGCGGGGGCGGGTTGCATGCTCCTTTTGTTGAGTCACTTGCAAATCTTCTCAAATAGGCAACGTTCTGGGGAGGTTTCAGAAATTCCGCATTTCCAACAGTATGAACGGTTGATTCGTTTTTTAGGAACCAGCACAGGTAGTGTGTAGCCAAGAAATTCCCGAATTTTCTTTGTCATCCTACGCGATGGGGAGGTGATACCGCGCTCCCAATTGCTGACCGATGCGGAAGAAATTCCGATCTTTGCGGCAACGTCTGATTGCAGCCAGTGCAGTTCCAAACGGTGCTTCTTGATTTGCTCGCCGGGTGTCTGTGGCTGTGCCGGAATTCGCTGGTTCAATTTCCAATGCCGTGAGTATGGCCGACGCGGTCGGGAAGTCTGAACAGGACAAAGCGAGAGAAGGAGCAGTATATTTTTGATTTGGAGTGATTGCATAAACTATCATGCAATCATCACTTCGTTAGGAAGGCAGTAATTACGGGTGACCGCCTTTCACAAAAAGGCAACGACTAGGGGTTCGTTGCCTTTGGCTATTTCGGGCATTATTTCGTCAGTTTCTCAAACGGGTCATAACCCACATACGCGATAATTTGAGCGTGATAGGGAATGGTTGGAAAAAGCCGGTCACATTCCCAAAGACTCAAGGACCTTGCGCTAATCCCCAGTATTTGAGCAGCTTCCGATTGGCGGATTCCTGCTCCAAACCGTTTCTTCTTGAGATGTTCACCAAGGGTTGTAGGCTCCTTTGCGATTGGAAAACTCCGTGTCCAAACAGGGGCTACGTCTTTGCGAGCAACGCTTACAACGCGGTCGCAAAAAGGCAACATCGCGCACGCCGGATGGGAAAATGCCACATGAATCGAGAAGCTCGCCGCGTGAAATCCAAAATTTTCTGGGCCGGATATCCGGGCCGCTGCTCGACCGGATTGATTTGCACGTGGAGGTGCCGCAGGTGAAATTCCGGGAGATTGCCGGGGACCGCACGGGCGAAACCTCGGCGCAAATACGCGAGCGCGTCGTGGCCGCGCGGAAACGTCAACAGTCGCGTTTTGCGCACAAGCGGAAAATCACCTGCAACGCCCTGATGGGACCGAAGGAGCTCAAGGACTTCTGCGCGCTGGACGAGGCGACCAAAGAACTGCTCAAGAACGCGATGGCCGATTTGAATCTGAGCGCCCGGGCCTACGACCGGATATTGAAGGTGGCGCGGACGATTGCCGACCTGGCCGGCTCGGAAAAAATCCTGAGCGACCACATTTCCGAGGCCATTCAATACCGTTCCCTCGACCGGCAGATTTGGAGTTAACGGGAGACGCGGTCGTAACCGTTGTTTCCGGTGAAAATAATTTTCAAGCGCCCGATTTTCTGCCAGCTTGACCGCGGAACGGATTGGCCCATCGGCGTCGCCAAACATTCCAAGCCGGGGGCTGCCACGTGGCCGGTCTTTGGGTATTGACGCCGGAAACGCCAAGGAGCAAAAGTTGTCGGGGTAAATTCAACCAAAAGGAGTCGTGTTATGAAAAAAATTCTATTGCCGGTTCTGTTCAGCCTGGCCGTCGCGGTTTGCCGCGCTGACGGGCCTTATCATTTCATCAAGGAAATCCCTGTCGGCGGCGACGGCGGGTGGGATTACTGCTCCGTGGATTCGGCGGCGCAACGCCTCTACGTTTCGCACGGGAGCGAAGTCGTGGTGATTGACCTCGCCAAGGACCAGGTCGTCGGCGTCATTACCAACACCCCCGGCGTTCATGGCCTGGCACCCGCGCCGGAACTCGGACGCGGCTTCGTCAGTTGCGGCCGGGAAAACAAGGCGGCCATTGTTGACCTGAAAAAGTTGCAAATCCTTTCCAAGGTGGACACCGGACAAAACCCCGACGGCCTGCTGTATGAACCGGGGCAACAGGAGGCTTACATGTTCAACGGACGCGGCCAGTCGGCGACGGTGATTGACGCGAAGGCGGGCAAGGTGGTTGCCACCATTCCTCTCGGCGGCAAGCCTGAGTTTGCCCAAGCCGACCCGAAGGCCGGACGTGTCTATGACAATCTCGAAGACAAGAACGAAGTCGCCGTCATTGATACCAAGACGCACACCGTCGTAACGAACTGGCCAATCGCGCCGAACGAGGAAGCTTCTGGCATGGCGATTGATTTGAAAAATCACCGGTTGTTCCTCGGCTGCGGCGGCAGCAAGACAATGGCTATGATGGACAGCACCAGCGGCAAAGTCATCACCTCGGCGCCCATCGGACAGGGCGTGGACGCCAACGCATTTGATCCGGGAACTGGGTTCGCGTTTGCCTCCTGTGGCGATGGAACCACCACCATTGCGCACGAGGATTCCCCTGACAAACTGACAGTCGTGCAGACGCTGGAAACCCAGCGCGGCTCGCGCACGATGACGCTGGATCCCAAGACGCACAAAATCTACCTGGCTGCGGCTAAATTCGAGGCCCCGGCGGAAGGCCAGCGGCGCGGCAAGATGGTCCCGGACAGCTTCAAAATCCTGGTGTATGGGATGGAGAAAACCGTCCCATGAAGAAACAATCGAATTGGGGGATGTTGCCGTTGGCGGTGGGCGTCGGGTCGGGCGCGGACATGCTCCGGCCCTTGGCCATCGCGGTCATCGGCGCGCTGTGCATTTCCGCGTTGCTGTCGCTCGTGGCCACGCCGGTGGTGTATTGCATCCTGCGCACGGCCAAAAAATCCACGTCCGATCAAAAAGCAATGGGGAGAATTGAATCCGGCGAAAATGAAACGCATCATGCTATCACTGACTGCGAAATCGAAAGGCCGATGAGAGTGTGACGGAGATTGCATTCGCGCTCGACCAATCCGTCCGAAGCCGTTACTTTCCCGCGCGTCTCACCACGAGGTGAATTATGGATGAACTGTTAAAAATTTTGCAGGCCAACGCGATTGAGTCGCGCGAGAACATCGCCAAGATGCTGAACCTCTCTGTCGCGGAGGTGAACCGGCGCATCGCCAAATACGAAAAGAGCGGGATCATCCGCGGCTACCAGGCCATTCTGAACGAGGACCAGCTCGGGCTCGATACGGTCACGGCTGTCATCGAGGTCAAGGTGTCGCCCCAGCGCGAAGGCGGGTTCAACACCGTCGCCGCACGCATTAGCCGTTTTCCCGAAGTGCGCTCGGCGTATCTCATGAGCGGCACCTACGACGTGCTGCTGTTCATCGAGGGCCGCAACCTGCGCGAAGTGGCTGCGTTCGTCAGCGAACGGCTCTCGCCGCTCGAAGGCGTGCTGTCCACGTCCACTCATTTTATGCTCAAAACCTATAAGCGCCTCGGCGTGCTGATGGAATCCGGCCATGCAGAAGAAAGACTCAGTGTCGCTCCGTAACCGCATCAACGCGACGGTGCGCGACATCCCGCGCTCGGGCATCCGCGACTTCTTCGACATCGTCAGCACGATGAAGGACGTGATCAGCCTGGGCATCGGCGAGCCGGACTTTGACACGCCCTGGCACGTGCGCGAATCCACGATGTTTGCGCTCGAACGCGGCGTGACGCATTACACCAGCAACTACGGCTATCTCGAACTCCGCCGGGCGCTCGCCAAATACGTCGGCAAAAATTTCGGCGCGGAATACAACCCGGAGGACGAAATTCTCATCACCGTCGGCGTCAGCGAAGCGCTGGACCTCGCCTTGCGCGCGCTGGTCACGCCCGGCGACGAAGTGCTTTATCACGAACCGTGCTACGTGTCGTATCGCGCCACCATTTTGTTTGCGCACGGGGTGCCGGTGGCGGTTGAAACCAAACCCGAAAACAGCTTCCGCCTCACGCGAGCGATGCTCGAAGCGAAGGTGACGCCAAAGACGAAGGTGTTGATGCTGAATTTCCCGAACAATCCCACCGGGGCAGTCATGGGCCGGCAGGATTTGGAGGACATTGCCGCGTTTGCCCGCGAGCGCGACCTCATCGTTGTCACGGACGAAATCTACGGCGAACTGACCTACGATTCGCCGCATACGAGCATTGTGAGCCTGCCGGGAATGCGCGACCGCACGGTTTTCCTGCACGGCTTCTCGAAGGCGTGGGCAATGACCGGTTACCGGCTCGGCTACGCCTGCGGCCCGGCGGAACTCATCGAAGCGATGATGAAAATCCATCAATACACAATGCTCTGCGCCTCTTCGATGGGCCAGAAAGCAGCGATTGAAGCTCTGGCCCGCCCAGATACGGACGTGGGCGAAATGGTGAACGAATACCGCCGCCGCCGGAATTTCATCGCCGCGGCGTTTGCGGACATGGGCATTGAATGTCACCGTCCGCTCGGCGCCTTCTACGCGTTTCCGAGTGTGGCGAAGTTTGGCCTGAAGTCGAAGGACTTCGCGTTGAAATTGCTGCACGAGGAAAAGGTGGCGGCGGTGCCGGGCACGGCGTTCGGCGAATGCGGCGAAGGCTTTATCCGCTGCGCCTACGCGACCAGCATGGAAAATCTCAAGGAAGCGATGGTCCGGCTCAAACGGTTTATTGCAAAGCGGTAATCTGTTGGAAGCGCCTTGCGACGCGCAAGGCACATCTCTAATACTATTTTGCATTCAA
>PLAY01000178.1 GCA_003134375.1 Limisphaerales bacterium
AAGCCCGACAGGCTGCTAGAAAGATTGGCATACCGGTTGTACCACAGGGATACCCAAGGCGGGGAAACCGAACGGGGACGGGTCCGGTTGCGGCTGGAAAGGGCAAGTTGGGCTTGACGCGGCCGGGTTTTCCTGTTCAAAAAGGGTGCATCCCTCTGAACCGAGGGGATTGACTATGACAAAAATATTCATCACCAAAATTGTTGGAGATAGTGATCGTTTTGTTCGCCGGCTGAAGCAGCTTGTCCCGGCGCTTGTGCTGCTGGCCCTGGCCACCGGTTGCCAGACGCAAACTCCCCTGCCCCCGGCCACCCGGCAAAACACCAATGCCACGGAAATCATCAGCCTGCGGGAGGGTGACGTGCTGAAAATTTCCTTCCCGGCCAATGCGAACCTGAACACGACGCAGCCGATCCGGCGGGACGGGATGATTTCGATGCCTTTGATCGGCGAAGTGAAGGCGGTGGGAAAGACGCCGGCGGAACTGGAAAAGGATTTGGTTGACCTGTACTCGACGCAGTTGTTGTCGAAGGAAGTAATGGTGGAAGTGCAGAGTTCTTCCTTCCCGGTCTATGTCAGCGGGTCAGTGCTCCGCCCGGGAAAGGTCATGTCCGATCATCCGATTACGGCCCTGGAAGCGGTAATGGAGGCAGGGGGATATGACAACACGAAGGCCAACCTGAAGGGGGTGACGATAATCCGGCACGAAGGAAGCAGCACCCGGAATTACATCGTGAACCTGAAGCGGGTCGTGGACGGGAAATCGAGCGAGTCGTTCTACCTGAAACCCGGCGACATCGTCATTGTACCGGAAAGATTCTCCTGGTTCTGAGATTCGCGCGGGGCGGTGTGCTTTGGGGACCGGACGTTAGTAGCGGTATCCGATTGAGAATCCGACCTGGTGGCTGGTAAAGCTGTAACCCGCCTGGGAAGAGTCATCCCGGCTGATTTGGTAAAACACCGCGATGGTGCCGCGTTTGAGAAAAGCACAACTCAATTGCGCATTGAGATAGTCGTAGTCGTCCTTGCGGCTGGCAACGGAAGAGCTCGGGGAAATATTCGAGGAAATATATTTCACCGCCTGGTAGCCGCCGCTCAAATCCAGGAAAAGCTTTTTTACCAGCCCTTGGTTCAGGTCCGCACTGACACCGGTATTTTCAGTGACCTGGCTGCTTTGCAGATAGGAAGCTGACACAACCCGCTCGCCGGTCAGAGAAATTTTCGTTTGTTCAAAGGGCTGGTATTGAATTGTGGCGTCAAAAACCGGATTGATGAGGTCACTGGCGCCCCCGCTCAAAAACTGCCGGTCTTCCACGCCGCCATGGAGTTGAAAACTGATCTTGTCGGTCGCACGCCAATTGACCCGGCCCTGGAGTTGTTCAAAGGCCATGTCGGGGCTGGCATCCTCATTATCATAACCACCGCCCACGCCAACAGCGGCGTTCAATCGCGGCCAGAATTGATAATTCAACCAGTCCAGTGTTGACCATTCCTGGTAGCTTGAAAATTGATCGGCGGAAACGAAGTTCTGATTTACCGCCAAGTCCAGCGACATTTTGCTGTTCATGGTGTAGGCGGCGTTGACAACGGTGTTGTAGGCTTGCTGGCGGGTTTGGGTGGCCGTTTCAACCGATGGTGAAGATGAGTCGGTGTAGCCTTGTGAGATTCCGAAAACCCAGTCGTTATACGCAGTTCCCCCCATCAGCTTGAACGTCTGCCCAAAGGTGTTTTGGAGCTTGTTGTTTGAATAGACCGTCCACACGGGCGAGTAATCCAAGGTCCAATGACTGCCCATCTCCAGGAGGGCACCGGGTGAGATTTGTTGAATGGTGGTGCTAACCAGTTGATTGGTGCGAGCCTGAATCCCGTCTCCGTAAAGAAACTGGTAGAAAGGATGGGGCCGCAAGGTCAGCGCTTCCCATTGGAATGGCTGTGACTCCGTTTGAGTTTTATTGGCGGCAAACACGTCCATTTCACTGGCCTGATATGCTTGCAAAGCGGATGGGGTTTGGTCGGGCGATTGCGGCAACGGCACCAATACGTCCTGGGCTTTTACATTGCGATTCAACGCGAACAGGCCAAGCAGCAACGCTTTAATCAGCGCACGGCCATTTTTGTCATTGAAATGCGAAAGAACGTTTTTTTTGGATTTCATGATCAAGCGTTGCTCCGGCTGTTTTATATTCCAAATGGAGGACAAGGAAAGGTTTAATGATGCACCAATTCGCCGACCGATACGGTCCAATGTCGCAGCGAATCTTCCAAAGCCTTTTCCACGGGCCGGATTCTCACGCCAGTGGCCAGCAATTTTGAAACATCCAGAACACAATTGGAACGCAGCGCCCTGGCGCCGCGAAGATAAAACTCCTCGTCATCCTTCCAAAATTCAAAACGGCGGTTCGGTTTGAGAATCCGCTGAATCATTTCGATGACCTGCCGGGTCGCCACCGCGCCGGGATTGGTGAGATTATAAATTCCAACTGGCGCCTGCATTTCCCAGAGGTCCAGACAGGCCCGGACAAAGTCTTCGAGGTGCGAGATCGAGTTCACACCGTCGTAAACCCTGGCGTAATTTTGCAATCTCCAGAGCAAGTTTCCCGGCTCGCTCCGTTCGTTGAATGGCATTCCCGGACGCCAGATATAAACCCGGCCCGGCCCGCGAATGGCCTCTTCCGCCAGCGCCTTGGTTCCGCTGTAAAAATTGCAGGGTGGATGGCGGAAGGCAAAGTTGGGTTCGTCCCATTCAGTATAGCCGCAAATTCTTTCCGGGTGCTCCGCAAACAATCGCCGCAGTTCCGCCCCCTCCACGTTCTGGGTGTTTCCACTGAGAATCAACTTTGCGCCGCGATAAATGCAACCGGAAGAGACATGACCCCAGAGAGTGCCGGTCATTGAGCAAACGCGGGCAACGGTCTGGGGAAGCAGGGTGTTGGCAAACAAAGTTTCTTCGCGAGCCAGTTCACAGGCATCTACATTCGGCTTGCCCCGGGATCCGGCCGCATTAATGATGAACTCCGGCTTTACTTTCCGCACATAATCAAACAAAAGGGTGAAATCCGCGTAATTGATCGCCTTGCGCGCGAGTGGAATAAAACTGTGTCCACGCCTGCGCAACTCGGTCGCAAAGGCCTGACCCACGTAACCGCTTGATCCCAGCAATAAGATCATGATGAAACCCGACTTCCCGTTTTGTGACTGCCTGGCAGTTTGTTGAAGAAGCGGCAGCCGCCGCGAGGAGGCTCTAAACGAAGGATGGTATCCAGGGAAATTTGGACCTCGTCACCTCCGCCCTCCGCAGTACTCCCGCGGAAGACGGGGCGGCTGCGATGAAAGAAGACGTTATTTAACGGCCGGCTATGCCTTCCAAACCTGGCGGGGTTTCACCTTCACCCCCGCCATCGCATTGCGGGTGTCCACAATGCACGCCGACCAATCCGCCAGTTTTTTGTAGTCGATGGCTTCGTGGTTGGTGGCGATGATGACCGCATCAAAATTTTGCACCGTTTCACGATTCCAGCTTACGGAACGGGTGCCTGTCCAATGTGAATGCTCGCGGGTTGGGCGGATGACCGGCACATAAGGATCGTAATAGGCTGCCTCCGCGCCGCGGGCTTTAAGAAGATCCAGCAGGATGTAACTTGGCGATTCACGGTCATCATCCACGTTCGGTTTGTAAGCCAGGCCCAGCACCAACACGCGGCTTCCTTTCATGGGTTTCCGCGATTCATTGAGGGCCTCAGCGGTTCGGTTCACCACGTACACCGGCATGGCGGTGTTGATTTCGCCGGCCAGCTCGATGAAACGAGTGTGCTGGCCGAATTCGCGGGCCTTCCAAGTGAGATAAAACGGGTCAATGGGAATGCAATGCCCGCCCAAACCAGGTCCGGGATAAAAGGCCATGAAGCCGAAGGGTTTTGTCTTTGCCGCTCGGATGACTTCCCAAACATCAATGTCCATCGCGCCATAAACAAGTTTCAGTTCATTAACCAGCGCAATGTTCACGCTGCGGAAAATGTTTTCGAGCAGCTTGGTGGCTTCGGCGGCACGGCAGGAAGACACCGGCACAATGGTTTTGATGGCGCGGCCATAAAGCGCCTTGGCGCGCTCCAGACAGGCCGGCGTGTAACCGCCAATCACCTTGGGAATGATTTCCACCTTGCTCTGGGCGTTGCCGGGGTCTTCCCGCTCCGGGGAAAAAGCCAGATGAAAGTCCGTCCCAGCCTTCAGCTTCGATCCCGCTTCTAGCACTTCGCGCAAATCCTCGTCCGTCGTGCCCGGATAAGTCGTGGATTCCAGCACCACCAGCATCCCCTTTTTCAAGTGCGGCGCGAGGGCTTTGCCGGTGTCGAGAATGAACGAAATGTCCGGTTCGCGGTTCTTGTTGAGCGGCGTGGGCACGCAAATGATGACCGCCTCGACCGCCGATATGCGGCTGAAGTCGGCGGAGGCGAAAAAGCTTTTGGCCTTCACCGCCGCGGCAATGGCTTCGGCGGAAATATGTTTGATGTAACTGCGGCCGGCGTTCAGGGCCTCGACCTTGGCCGGGTCAATGTCCAGACCCAGAACCGTGACTCCCGAGCGTGCGAATTGAAGCGACAAGGGAAGCCCGACGTAACCCAGCCCGATGACTGCTATCTTCATGGATGTATTCCTTTTTTTGATGGATTTGTTTTTTTCTCTCGAAATTGAATAAAACGGCGTCTCAACTGTTCGGGTTGGGAGGCGCCAACCGGAAAAACAAAATTATTTTTTGAGCGAGTTTGGGAAATCGTTCCAAGGGAACCAACGCGCAAAGAGTTCTCAACGAATAAATACCGGTCAGCAGCGTGAGCGTCACTCCCAAAATCGCGGCGGCGATATGAGAAAGGAAATACCAACCGACAAACACCGCCGCAATTCCGGGCAAAAAGATTGCGGCCAGCCGCAAGTTGGTTGTTGACCAGCGAAATCCGCTTAACCGGCGGACAATCAGATAGATGCCAAGCCAGTAGACCACATACGAACCAAAGAACGCCAGGCCTGTGCCCTTCAGCCCATACGTCACCACCCCCAGCCAAACCAGCCCCAAATAGACCAGATTGCTCGCCAATTCACTCCAGAAAAAGAGGGTTCCCTTGCCTTTGGCAATCAGCATGAAACCCATGGGCCAGCTGGTGACACGAAGCATCATGCCCAGACAAATCCAGCGCAGAATTTCAACCGCAGGCCCGAATTTGTCCGAATAAAACAATTGGATGACCAGCGGCGCAAAAGTCAGGGTGGCCAGAAGCCCCGGCCCCGCAATCAACAGACCCACTTCGGCCTGCTCATTGACCAGGCGGTTGCACTCGGCATTGTCTTTGGCCACCGCGGTCAACCGCGGATAAAAGTCGGCGCCCATGGCCTGAAGAATGAACCCCACGTACAAGCCGCCAAATCCCCAGGCCGCCGAATAAAAACCAACGGCCTCAATATCAAGTTTTCGCAACACGATAACCCGCACCAGATAGAACGAACCCATGGCCATAAGCCCACTGGCCATGAAGACAAGCCCCAGTTTCAACAAGGCGGAAGTTTCGGCAATGACTTCACGCAGACTGGTTGCAACTCTTTCAACCTTGATCTTTCGCGCATACCACCACGATGTCAGAATGCCCATCGCCGCCACACATACGAGGGATGGCACGACACCGCGTTCGCCTAAAAAGTAAACGATGGGGATGCTGAGCACCATTCCATAAAACGCCCCCCATATGCTCATCCGCGCCAGGTCGGAAATCCGGCGCATGCCCTGGACCAGCGCCGCCTGCCCGTCGGAAACGTCGCTGAAAAATACCGCCAGGGCCAGGAGGGCAACAGCCACGGCATGTTTGTCGTCTCCAAAAGTCAGACGCGAAACCGGCTTGCACAGAATCATCAGCAACAAGGCGCCCAGCCCCCCGGAGCAAAAAGCCACCCGCCGGAGAGTAGTTACCGTGCGGGCAATGCATTGAGTGTCACCGGCCCCAACGGCTTCGGCAATCTGGCGCACCCCGCTGGTTTTCACCCCCATCCCGGCCAGGCTCCGCGTCAATTCGGCAATCGAATCGTAAAGACCCAGCAATCCAAACCCCGTCGGCCCCAGAATCAGAGCCATGGCTTTTGTGCGCACAATGCGAAAACAAACATTCACCGCCGAGGAGCCGCCAATCAGCGCCGAGGACTTGAGAATTTGCCCGTACGTTTTACCCATTTTTTCTGCCTTGTAAAATTGTCGCGGGACCGGTTAAAGCGTTTTGCTGGCGTCAAACACTTCTGCAGCAACAAACCGGGTCTGCTCCTTCGCCAGGTGCGGTCCCATCGGCAGGCTCAAAACTGTGTCGGATAATTCTTCTGCCATGGGGAAACTGCCCCGTAACCATTTGCCATCTGAATAAGCTCCGGACAAATGCACTGGCACGGGATAGTGGATCAATGTGCCAATATCCGCCGCCGCAAGTTTTTGTTGCAAGGCATCCCGTTTTGGATGGCGCACCACAAAAAGATGCCAGACCGGTTCCGCCCATTCAGGCACGAACGGCAGTGCAAGATTCGCGGCGCTGCGCAATTCAGTCAAATAAAGCGCCGCCACGCTCCGGCGACGGTCGTTCCACTCATCCAGCTTCTTCAATTTGACGCGCAGAAAGGCGGCTTGGAGTTCATCCAGACGCGAGTTGAAGCCTTTCACATCGTTGTAATATTTTTTCTTCGATCCGTAATTTCGCAACGTGCGAATTCTGCCGGCCAGATCTCCATCGTTGGTGGTGACCGCCCCGGCATCGCTGAAGGCGCCGAGATTTTTGCCGGGATAAAAACTATGACCGGCCGCATGGCCGAGCGAACCGGTTCGCCGGCCCTTGTATCGGGCGCCCTGTGCCTGGGCGTTGTCCTCGATGACCTTCAACCCGTGTTTGCGGGCGATGCTCATAATCGGATCCATGTCCGCCGGCTGGCCGTAAAGATGCACCGGCATGATGGCCTTGGTCTGCCGCGTGAGGGCTGCTTGAATCCGGCCCGGGTCAAGATTGAATGTTTTCGGATCAGGCTCGACCGGCACCGGTGTGGCGCCAGCATACGAGATGGCCAGCCAGGTGGCGAT
>PLAY01000100.1 GCA_003134375.1 Limisphaerales bacterium
TGGAGGCGAGGGTCGGAATCGGGCGGTTCATGCCCTATTTTCAGAGGAAAAAATACGATATTTCGCCAATAAATGCAAGCACTTTTGCACTACTCTTGACCTTTCCGAACGAACCCATTACCTACCCCCTTACTGAAGGTTTTACTGAAACTTTCACTGAAGATTTCAAAGGTAAAAAACGAACGCATAAAGCCTTTTCAGCATGAGTAATGTCTCATGCGCGCGCCAGTCTTTTTCGCAGCCAGTAAACAACGACTTGGCAGAAAGGCATAAGTTCACCAGAACGTGATTCACCATTCCAGTCTTCCACCCAGCGCTCCAAGGTGATTCGTGACAACTCGCCGCGCTTTTGGAGTGTCATCTTAAATGCTTCCAGCGTCGCTTTGCGGTTGTTTTGCAAAAACTTAGCATTGAGGTTTAGCACGTCATTAAGTTCGCCGTTGAAGGCCGCATCTTGGGAAAACATTTTCCCATCACCCTCGTAATGGATGAACCGTTCGACTTGGTGCGATGGATTTGCTGGATTCCGGGAGAGGTCACGGTTTCCTTTCAGAGTATCGCAGTGCTGATGTTTGGGAGATTGTCCCTGATTGCCCAAACACGCACCGAGCAAATTCGCATAATCAAGTTGCTCGTCAGAATAATTATCCTGACAGTGCCAGTGTTCAATCTTCATCGCGTTTTCGTCAGGTCGAATCCGCGAGAGGCAGTAGCAGCACAATCCTCTTTGTTCATTCACCAACGCTTGTCGCAACGTGTCCTTGTCCGTGTAGTTGTCATAGTCTGCGTGAGCAGTGCAACGATGCTCGGTCAGGCTGGCCGGTTCGTCGCCCTTGATGATCGTCCTCATGTCTTGGATTCCAGAAATTTCATCAGTGCGCGCGCCCGCGTGATTTCTGGATCATCCGGGCCAAGCTTTTCTTCCACTTTGGGCAATAGATTACGCGCGCCATCGAAGTCTTCCTTGTCAATCAATCCGAATAACTCTCGCAATAATTTTTCGACAGAGTCATTACGCGATTTAGCATCCATCAATTCTTCGAGGATGCGACTAGAATCAATTCCAAACGAACGCTTGGGAATTTTGACATCCTCATCCTCAAGCGAGCGCACTTCGTCCGTGCTTACTTCCCCAATCACTTGTGGGGAATGTGATGTGCATACGAACTGAATGTTGCGGAACGTGTTCTTCAAATCCGTTGCCACGCGGCGTTGCCATTTCGGATGCAAATGCACGTCCAGTTCGTCAATCAACACAACACCAGGCGAGAGATACAGCAGTTGCAAGGGATCATCCGCACCGACCTGTTCAGAGCCGAGCAAATAGGAATTCAACGTAACCGCTTTGATGGCGATGTCCGCCACTAGCGCCAGCATCATCCGTTGTCCGGCACTCAAATTGTAGTACGGCTGCTCATTCCCTGCGATGGACAAAACGATTTCTTTTAAATCTGAATCGTAACGCAATCCATCAGCATCAGGAATACAATTAAGAATTGCCTGTTTCACTGCGCGATAGCCGGGCCTGATTGCCCCGTGTCCATTCGCCGCTGCCGTCTCAAACAAAAACCACTCATTCAATTCTTGATCTCGGATGCGTGTGTCAAGACAGTTGTGATAAGCATCGAACTGTTGTGGTTTGCTGGCTGAGGGTCGTCCGCCCGGACGTTTGTTGGTCGGCAGCCACGCTCGACCTGCTCCATAGTAGGCCAGCACCGGCAAAGAAGCACTGTGTGCTTCGGCAGCGTTGACCAGTTCAGTAATGGCCTTTTCTGCCTCGTGTGCTTCCGCATTTGTCGTGCGTGTTCCACCCTTGCGGATCATTCTCGTCCAACTCAACCCGGCTTTCTGTCCAATGTGTCCTTTCGCCGTGATTTTGGCGGGAAGCATCAGTTTCCAAAGGACACGATCACCAGCATTTACTGGATCTAGCCTGACTTCTTCCTTCAAAATATTTCGCCAACCGCTGGCTGTGGGCGCGGCCTTGTGCCAAATTCCTAAAGCCACGGCCAAAGCGTCCAACACACTCGTCTTGCCTGCGCCATTATCACCTACCAGCAAGGTGAACTGCGGATGCAAGTCAAAGTTTTGCCGTGCGAATTTCTTGAAATTCTCGATTTCTAGCCGGTCAATTCTCATGACTGTTTGGATTTTAACCGAACCAGTTTGACTCTGCACGGTGTTTTTTTGATCACGGCATCGGCAAAGGAAATGAAATTTAAGCAAAGAAGTGGGATTTTTTACTGCTTTCAATTATGACAATTTGATGCAAATAAGCCAGCTTGCCGCACGCAAGCCAAAGGCTTGCAGGTGTGCTTCGTGAATTCCTAACCAGCCGCAGCTTGCGACGTGAGCATTGGCAAGCAGGAACGGAAGCGGCGAGTTTTTGTTTGAGCCGACCCGTAGTATGCTTGCCAAGCGCAACGGAGCGGTATAATGGGCGGCGCAATTCACGAAGCCGGAAGGCTCATGCGTTCGCATCTGCGAACCACTGGCCTTTGGCGTAAGCGGCGATTGGGCAGGTTAATTTTGGTCAAGCAACACTCGCCCTTTGGCTTTGCGCGCATTCTTGATTTGCCAGTGCAGAGTGATGGCCAAGGTCGCCTTTGAGAGCCATTCCTTGTCGTTTTTCAATTTTTCCAATTCCACCCTGGCGAAGAATTTTTCACTGTTTAACGCCGGACGGCCCAACGGCTTGAGCAGTCCCTTTTGAATGAACAGCGTGAGGTGATCCGGCTCAAAGCCGAGATAACCGGCGGCCTGCTCTTTGTTGAACCGCGCGGGCAGCGTGGCGAGATTTAGAAAATCCTTGAGTTCATCATTTATTGGATTCATGGCAGTTTAATATGTTGGTTGAGCCTGCCGGAATTCCGGCGGGCGATGTTTCGTTGAACAAAATGTTCATGGCCGCAGTTTTGCAAATTTCCGGCGCATCGTTGTGCAATCATTGCACAAAATGAATTCCGGTCTTTTTGCCATCATGGGCGACTATGGCCATGACTTTTTTCATTGGCGGCATTTTCGCAGATTGCCGGAGCCGCCTTGTGCGGTTTCCGCACAGGATGAATTTTCAATTTTCCCGGTCTGAATAGTTTTCCATGAGGATTTACGGCCGTTGGCCGGTGCGACTGCACGATTGGAGCGCGGACCCGCCCGCAAGCGAGCGGCGAGGCGGAGAGCAACGCAGCCCGCGCGAGCCTTCGGGCGGGTCGGCGCGCACCGGGGGCACGACACGAGAACGCCGTCAGGGTTTTCTGACGGCGTTTTGGTGTCGCGCGGGGAAACAATGTGGCAAATCATTTTGCCGGGCCGTTGGTCGCTGGTGACTGATTTTCGATGTCCTGCTGCAAGTGCCGAATCTGTTTTGCCGGGACGCTGCTGTTGAAGAANNGGTGGACTGTCAAAGCCATCATTTTGCGCCGGCAATACCTGGATTGGCACTTGGGCAATCGCCAGTTTTCGGAACGCTTCCTGATTGAATTTCATCACCTGCGCCATGTCTGCAACCTGTGCCGCCATTTTGTGTTCGTAGTATGTCGCAAATTTCAAACAGATGAGGCTGGCGAGGATGACCGCCGAACAAATGCTCCAGAACAAACTGGTCGTCCAGGCGGTCTTCCAAATGTGCTTGGTCCATTCCGACCTGGCTTCGTCCGCGGCGTCCCGGATTTTTTCCAGCGTAGGCATTACCTCTCGCGCCAGCTCCTTCGTGCGCTCCATGAACGGTGAAATGATTTTCTGGTCAATGCCGGATTGAATCGAGTTTTGAACGCCGCGCACGATAGCCTGGGTGTCCACCTGCGCGCCGAGATTTTTCATCATCAACTCGATGCGGCCAATCGTTTCGTTGCACTTGGCCACTGTCACCCGGCATAACTCATCAGTCTTTTCGGCGTGGTTGGTGATGTTTACATCGCGGCTTTCAATCGTCTTGGCGATCAATCCGATTTCCTCGCGCATCTCCTGCAACGTCGCCAGCGAATCGGCATTGGCCGAAATCATCCGGCTGGGGATGCGCTCGACGTAATGGGCATACACGTCGAGCACCAGAAAAAGCTGCGAGAAAAACTGGCCGCTGTCGCCGTCAGCGAAGCGATGATATACCTCCCGTGCCATTTCCCGCTTTTCAGCGGGATAGGTGGCGAGCATTTCTTCAAAAAGATTGGGTTCAGCCATAATACCTCCGGTCAGTTGGCAAAATTCACCTTCGCGCCGCGCTTTACGGCCGCCGGTTCGCCGATGGGCGGCACGATTTTGGGTTTGATGCTGGCCGCTTCAACGGTGGGCAGCAGTTTGGCGGCAATCTGGTCGTATTGATTGAACATCGTGGCCAGCCAGTCCTGCAACACGCCCCGCGCCATGATGTCCAGCCCCAGCGCGTCGTTGCCGATGGCCTCATTGAACGGGATGCCGCGCTGCTGGTCGGCCTCCAGCCTGGCCAGCCGGAGTTTCACAAATTCCGACAACACCGGCACTGTGATGGTGACTGCGCCCAGGTTAAACAGTTCCTTTTCCAGCGCGCTGCCGTCGAACATCCGGGTTTTAAGCGCACGGGCCGGGTTGCGGACAACAACGTAATCCACCTGTTTGCCGCAAAACTGGCAGACCGCATCCAGGTTGGTCATCACGTCCATGTCATCGAACGGGAAAACCATCAAGGTGATGCCGATATTCTGCGCGCCGGCGATGTCGAAGAAATGCGTGGCCGCCAGCGCCTTCATCATCTGGCCGTCCAAATGGGCGCGCGGATCAACCAGCGTCACGGGTTGGGCGGTTGTTTTCCGCAGAATCGAAATGAGTTCGTCCAGGTCGTCGGCCTGCCCGGTCAGGGGCATGAGCCGCACCTGGCTGGGAAACAATCGGGACAAGGTGCGGTTGTCCCCGTCCAGATCAAATCCCTGCCATTGGATGCTGCGTTGATTGAGCCAGCACGCGCGGGCGGCGGCTTCGATGCTTTTGCCCATATTACCTTTGGCCTGCATGGGCAGAATCAGGCGATGTTTTGTTGTTTTCATATATCAAGGTTGAACCGATGTTTTTTCACCGGCGTTGGTTTGTTTGGTTGTGGTTGCGGTGTGGGAATGAAAATTGGTTTTTCGTCGGCGATTTCCAACGCGCCGCCGCTGCTGCGCGGTCGGCGGGCGACTGCCCGCTGGCAGAACCGATGGACGGAACTCAAGGTGATTTGGACGCCATGTTCGTTGAGCCATCCGGCAATCTGGCGATGACTCCAATGCTTGCGGCGCAAGGCGAAGATCGCCTCACGATGCGCCTCCAATTTGCTGCGCGTCCGGCGCTCCTGCTCGGCTTCGGCTTGTGGTTGTAAATTCATATCTGTTTTTTCAACATCAATAATTCGGTCGGACGTTCGCGCGAAAGTTGCGCGAAATTCGCGCGAACGCGCGGCGCTGGCCGCGCCCCTCTAGCTGTGCTAAGGGAAGATGTCTGAGTGCGAACTGAAGCTGTT
>PLAY01000022.1 GCA_003134375.1 Limisphaerales bacterium
GTGTGAAATGATGGGGTTACAGTGATTGTTTGATATGACATAAAAAGCATAAACCAAACCTGCGATTCCGTTCGCAGTAGCCTACCGGCACTGGCGAAACTGGTAACGGTTTTGTCGGAAGCTGCCGGGACAAAATCCTGACATCCTTGGGATGCGGAAAACGCCGTGAGGTGGTTGCCGAGACTGCGAGCATCAATGCGGTCTGAAGGACAGGCTGGATGAAATGCCCAACACAAGTGAACTGCCATGAGCATCGTCAAACCTAACGAGCCAAAGATGCTGACAGGCTCCGGCCAAAAGGCACGCAGTCGGGTGTTCTGCTGCACGCATGGAACACACGGACATTCCAGACTGCCGGTGTGGAAGGCAGGGGCTACTGGCATCGGCAGGGACGGCGTGCCTGGCAGTTTGCGGCGGACACAGGCGAACGGACGCCGGCGGGGAAACCCGTTTGGCTGCGGTTGGTGAACCCGACCGAAACCAAAATCCGGCGGCACGTCAAGGTCAGGGCGGATGCAAATCCGTTCGACCCGCACTGGCACGACTATTTTGAAGACCGTGCGTTCTTCAGAAAGTTTGGCATTCATCGTCAGGAGGCGGGATTGAAACCGTCAAGTGAACCGGCTCCGCAATAGCGGGGCTTTGTAGCGGCTTGAGCCGGATGAAGGGAAACTTTCACGTCCGGTTCTGAGGGGAGGGAGCGGCAGCAATGCCGCTTCCTTACCCGACCCTATAAAAATTCATGGCGCAAGCTGGATGAGCCTCCCGAAAGTCCATTCTCAATTATAGGTGAGTCGAACGCGGGGAATTCGCATTGAAACGATGTTCGGGAATATTCTTGTCAATACCATGTCAACGCATCCGCTGGTTGCCGTGTGCGCGAATCCAGATTCGATTATATGTCGCCGTTCTGCGCGTCAATGTATTGCTCGCCTCATCCGGCTGCGCTCCACATTGCACACGCCGCCCAGCTCCGGGAGCTTTGCTTTTAGGATTCGCGCGCTGGACAACTGTTCACAGGAAGAAGGATTAAATTACCCATGGAACAGGATTGCCATAATCGCCTTGCCACATGTTATGTCGAGTCGCGGCTTAACGTGGAATTAAGTGGATGTGGGGAGCCTTGATCAAGGCGACCACGGAAGCGCCCGCCTTCAATGCCAGTTCATCGCAAGCTTGACGGGTCAGCAACGCTTTCAATGGAAAACCGCAATCCAGTTCGATCCGCATCATCGGTCCTTCCGGTGCGAGCGCAAGCACCGTTGCGGACAGGCGGTTGCGAGCGCTGGCCGGCGCACCGCCGTTCTGGATCAAGATCACGTCCTCAGCGCGGATGCAGAGGTGTACGGCATTCGCGCCGGAAGGCAAATCTTCGGCCAGCGCGGTAAATTCATGCCCGTTCACGTTCACGGTTGCCAGTCCATCTGACACCCGGGTGAGGTGTCCGAGCAAAACGGTTTCGGTTCCGACAATCGCCGCCACCGCCAGATTGGTTGGATGATTTATCACATCTGCAACCGGTCCGGTCTGGAGCATGAGTCCCTGGTCGAGTACCACGAGCTGGTCGCCCAAGGCCGCGGCTTCATACCGGTCATGTGTCACTAAAATTGCGGGAATCCCCAACTGCAAAAGCTGTGAACGCAACTCACCTCGCAATCGCTGGCGTGTGGGTGTGTCGAGCGCGGACAGCGGCTCGTCGAGCAACAACAAACGCGGACGGCGCACCACGGCGCGGGCAAGCCCGACGCGTTGCTGCTGGCCGCCGGAAAGTTCGTGCGGCAGGCGGGTTTCGAGTTTGTCCAGACCGAGCCAGCGCACAATTTCACTGACGCGTGCCTTTTTTTTGGTGGCGCTTTGCCCGTACAATCCATAACCGATGTTGGCCGCAACAGTGAGATGCGGAAATAATGCGTAATCCTGCGGCACAAATCCTGTATTCCGTTTTCGCGCCGGAACAATCTTTTTTGAGTCCGAGTCGAACCACACTTCACCGTCAAATTGAATCTGCCCTGCTTCGGGCTGCTCCAGCCCGGCGAGGCAGCGAAGCATGGTCGTTTTGCCCGAACCTGACGGGCCGAACAGCACGGTGACGCCATTCGTGCTGGCGTGCAAATTTTCCGCGCGAATCACCGGGCCGTCGGCGAAGCGTTTCGTGAAACTGGCCTGGATGCCGGGCGTCATATTTTGCTCCTTGCTTGCAACCGCTCGCTGATCCACAGCGCGGCAAACGCCAGTGCCAGCGAAATGCCGGCCAGCGTCCAGGCATGGCTGTCTTCGCCCAGTTGCACGAGTTGGTAAATATCGGTGGACAACGTGGTGGTAACGCCGGGAATGTTGCCGGCCACCATGATGGTCGCGCCGAATTCGCCCAGTGCCCGCGCAAACGCCAGCAATGTTCCCGCCAGCAATCCGCGTTTCGCCAGCGGCAGCGTGATGGTGAAGAACACGCGCCATTCGCCCGCGCCCAGCGTGCGGGCCATCTGCTCCAGCGTCGGATTTACCTCCTCAATCGCGGCACGCGCCGTGCGTACGAGCAACGGAAATGACATCACCGCCAGCGCCAGGGCCACGGCGCGCCAGGTGAACACGATGTCGAGATGGAATTCCGAGTAAAGCCAGTGGCCGAGGGGGCCGCGCCGGCCAAACAATTTCAGCAGAACCAGCCCGGTGACCACCGGCGGCAGGACGAGCGGCAGGGCGACCACCGTTTCCACCAGCGATTTGCCGCGCCAGCGGAGCCGCGCCAGACACCACGCCAGCGTGACGCCCGGCACGAGAATCAACGCCGTGCTCAACACGGCCATGCCCGCCGTGAACGCGACGATCTGCCATTCGGCGGGTGTCATGACATGCGGCGGTGGCTGCCAGCGGGGTTATTCATCCACGCCGACCATCACGCTGGAGGCTTTGATGACCGCGTAGGCCGTCCGTCCTTTTTTCAGTTTCAAGGCGGCGGTGCTCTCGGCGGTAATCGTTGAAACAATTTGAACTTTCGGGGCGATTTCCAGAACGACGAGGCTGCTGATGGGTCCGCGTTTGATGTTTTTTATTTTGCCTTTGAGAACATTGCGGGCGCTGAGTTTCATGATTTTCCTTTTGGTTTGACTGGTTATTTACCGGCGGTGGACAAAACAATAAACCCGTGGCGGGCGAAGATTGCATCTGCCTCGCTGCCCGTCAGGCATCCCAGAAACTTTTTCGCAGCGTCCGGTTGCGGCGCATTCGCCACCAGCGCCGCCGAATAGGAAATCTTCGGTCCATCGGCAACCGGCACCTCAAAAGCCACCTTCACCTTTTTCGAAATCGCGGCGTCCGTTTTATAAACCACCCCGGCATCCACATTGCCGGATTCGACGGCGGCGAGCACGGCGCGGACATTTTCGCAGGGAACAACCTTCGGTTCGACTCCCGGCCATAGCCCGGATTTTTCGAGATAAGCTTTGGCGTAAGTTCCGGCGGGAACAATCCTGGTGTCGCCGAGCGCGACGCGCTTGACGGCGGCATTGGTCAATTCAGACGGCGACTGGATCGCCGTGCTATCCGGCGGGGTGACGATGACGAGCGAATTGCCCAGGAGACTTTTGCGCGTTTCCTTCACGAGCAATCCCTTCTTTTCCAACGCATCGGCCTTGGCCTCGTCGGCGGAAATAAATATGTCGGCGGGCGCGCCTTCCTCAATCTGCCGCGCGAGCGTGCCGGACGCGGCGAAGTTGAAGACAATCTTGTCGCCGGACTGTTTTTCGTAGGCGGCGGCGATTTCCTGGAGCGACTCCGTCAGGCTCGCGGCGGCGAACACGGTGACTTGGGCGGTAACCAGTGTACGCGCAGCAAGAATCGCGACAACCAAAAGCAAAAGCTTTTTCATGTTCTAGTTTCCAATATCAGACGGTGAGCCGTTTGCAAACGCATGCCACACGGCCAGACCGGCAAGCAGCAAAGCCGGCGCGGCGACGAGGCAGATGCGCCAGAGCCGTTGCTGCGCGGCGGGGGTGGTGGTGAATCCCAAAACTTCCGCACCGGTGGCGATGCCGTTGGCGAGGTGATACACCGCCGCAACCATGCCGAGCAGGTAAAATTCCGCGAAGAGCAGGTTGCCCGGATTACCGGCGGGCAGTCCGTGCCAGAACTGCCAGATGGCCTGCGACGCCGAGTTGAAGGCGTTGCGCGGATCGAACCGCCCACCGAACCAGCAGTGCAGCGTGCCGATGTGGAAAGCGATGAACACCAGTAGAATCAAGGCGCTGACGCGTTGCAACCACTGGCGCAGGTCGCTGCCATGATGATGCTTCTCCACGCCGAATTTTAATTTTTCGCGCCCCAGCGTCCGCAGGCCAAGCGCGACATGAATCGTCAAGGGAATGAAAATTAAACCAATTTCTAGGATCGGCAACGCCGCACCCAGGCCGTGAATGCGGTTCACCGCCGCTTGAAACCGCGCCGGCCACAGACCGAGCAGGTTGACGGCGAGGTGCAACACCAGAAATCCGCCAAGCACAAAGCCGCTCCACGCGAGGTAATGGCGCGGGCAGGTGCGACCGCTGCAACCGCATTCCGGCACGGACTCCTCGCCGAATTTCAAGTCGAGGATGGCACGCGCGTCAGGCAGCGCGGCACGGCGACCATGACCGCCGCAGCCACAGGAACTTTTTCGGCAGCCGGATTTGGGAGCAGTTTCAACGCACATGGGAAATCAGCCGGCGGTCATTTTATTGCCTCACTGCCGCCGGGGCGTGTTGCGCGTGAACTACCGTCGCGCCGAGTTGCAACGACGTTGCGTCCCACTTCCAGTCGCCACCGCCAGGACCGCCGGTGAGCGCGAGCATTTCGCCGAGCAATTTGGGTTGGGCTGGTGGTGTAATTATGAATTTCCCGGCGTATACCGCCGCGTTGCTGTCAATTTCCCGGTCTATCACCACGGAAAAATCCAACGCCAGTTGCGTGGAGGTGGCACGGCAACTGCCGTGAATCCGCACGAGTTCGTAAAGACAAACGCTCTTGGCGTCACGGGCCGTGATATCGAACAAAATCGCGAGCGTGTCGCGGACCGGCGTGATCCCGGCGAGCTTCAGCAACGCGGCCACGTCCAGTTTCCAGCTCTGAGTTTCGGCATCGGTCAACGTCTGAACGTGCCGCGCGATGAGGCCGTCGCGCCCGCTGAACTTGAGCGGTTTGATTTTTTCGTAGTGGACGTTTTTGCCGTCGGTGGTTTTTTTATAAATCAGGAAGGCCATGGTATTTCTTCAAATTAGCCACCAGACTTTTAAGTTCGTCGTCGGTGACGGGAACTTTACGGCTGATGGCGATGTGCCGTATTTCCTCCAGCAATTCGACCTGCAATTCCGCTGGCAGGTCGAGGTTCAGCTTTTGCAGCTTGTGCCGGAGCAGACCGCCGCCCGAATGGCGGCCCAGTTGCATGGTTGTGGGAGCGTGGCCGACTTCCCCTGCGGCGAACGGCTCGTAGGTTTCATGGTCGGCCAGCAGCCCGCTGCAATGAATGCCCGATTCGTGCCGGAACACCGATTCGCCCACCACCGGCTTGTCCAGGTCGAGTGGCCGACCGGAGGCTCGCGCCACCAATGCGCTCAACCCGCCGAGTTGGCACGTGTCCACGCCGCAATCCTGTTTCAAGGTCAGCCGCGCTGCCATAACCACTTCTTCGAGCGAGGCGTTGCCGGCGCGTTCGCCCAGGCCGTTGACCGTAACGCTCGCGGCATCCGCGCCGGAAGCAAGCGCGGCGATGGTGTTCGCCGTTGCCATGCCCAGGTCGTTGTGCCCGTGAAATTCCAGGGTCAACTCCGGCACGGCTGCGCGCAAGGTGCCGATGAGATCGCAGGTCTGCAACGGATTCAAAATGCCAACGGTGTCCGCGATGCGCAGACGCCCAAGCCCGGCTTCCCGGGCGGCGAGCGCAAATTCGATCAAAAAAACGCGGTCGGCGCGCGAGGCATCCTGCGCCCCGACGGAAAGGAATCGGAATGAGTCGCGAAACTCGGCAGTCAGTTCCGTCATCGTCTGGAAAACCCAATCGTGATCCTTCTTCCAGGCGCGCAGATGAATTTCCGACACCGGCAGTGAAAAGTGGGCTCCGTGGACACGACAACGGGAGGCGGCCAGAAGGTCCAGACGTTTCGCCCGGCACCAAGTGGTCAGGCGCAAGGGAAGGCCGAGGTCGGACACGGCATTGATATCGTCAATCTCGCTCCGCCCCATCGCTGGGATGCCGATTTCGATTTCCGGCACGCCGGCGTTGGCAAGCGCAGTGGCGATGCTGTTCTTCTCCGCACGTGAGAATGCCACGCCAGCAGCCTGTTCGCCGTCGCGCAACGTGGTGTCAATGAGGTACGGCGTCATGTTCAGACAAACAAGGTCGCCGGTGGCAGACCGGTTTTTTCCTCCAGGCTGTCGAGGATTGCTTCGGCGGTTTCGATAGTCGCCTGTTTATACCAGATGTTTTCTGGATAAACGACCATCACCGGCCCGCTGTCGCAGATGTTCATACAGCCGGTGCTGGAAATCATTACATCGTCGAGACCGCGATCCTGTACTTCGGTGGTGAGATGCTGGAGCAGATGTGAGGATTCCTTTTTGTGGCAGACGCCCTGCGCCCCGGTGGGACGAAAGCTGCCGCAGGCAAATATGTGATGATTGGGTTTGCTCATGTTTTGGTTGTGAGTTGTGGGTTGTGGGTTGAAGGTAAAATCAGCCGCAGCCGGTTCCGTTTCCTTTGCACGAAATACCCGCGCCGCAGCCGGTGAAACGGCGTTTCATCGATGCCGGAATCGGCTGATTGGCAAACAAGGCTTTCAGCCCTTCCTCGATCAACCCTTCCATCTCGATGACTTTTAGTCCGTGCGCGGTGAGCGTCTTTTGAGGCGTTGGGCCGGCGGCGTTGACGAGAATCGCGCGGCAGTCTTTCAACGAATCCGCCAGCGTTGCCCAGCGCGCTTCGCCGCCGCCTTCATCCGGCGTGCGGCGGATTTCGACCAATCGGAACGTGCCGGGCAAAGCGGCGTTAGCCTCGTAAATCGCCAGACGATCAGCCTCGCCCAGATGCTGGTTGACCAGCGCGCCTTCGAGCGTGGCCACGGCCACGTAAGGGCGCGCGGCATCTTCGGCGGGATTCAGGCTCAGGCTGGCGTAGTGTTGCAATGTGGCAATTTGTTCGGTGGTCACTTTCTCGCCGACGTAGCCCACGGCGTCGGCCCGGCAGCGGGCGCAATGTGTCATCTGCGGCAATAATTGTCCGCATTGCAGGCGCAGCCGTGCGACGGTCATTGTGTCCGGTGGCGGCACATCCTCGAACACCGCGCCTTTCACGGGCACGAGCGGCATGAGGTTCATGATGTCCGCGCCGAGGGCGGAAACTTTTTTGGCAATGTCCGGAATGTGATCGTCGTTGATGCCCGGCATGATGATGGTGTTGATCTTCACCGTGATGCCACGCGCCTTGAGCCGGACAAGCGCCTCGATTTGTTTCGCCCCCAGCGCCGCCGCGGCTTCCTCGCCGCGCAATGGACGTTTGCCATCGCGCACCCAGGCGTAAATCTTGCCGCCAATCACCGGATCAACCGCATTGATGGTGATTGTAATATGGCTCACCTTCAAATCGGCAATCTCGTCAACATAGGGCACGACGCCGAGGCCATTCGTGGCCACGCATAAAATCATTTTCGGAAATTTCCGCCGGACCAGCCGCAACGTTTCCATCGTTTCCTGGGGATTGGCGAACGGGTCGCCCGGCCCGGCAATGCCCGTGACGGCAATTTCGGACCGCTTTGCCACCACGTCGCTCAGATAGGCAAGGGCCTGTTGCGGCGTCAGCACGGTGCTGGTGACGCCGGGGCGGCTTTCATTCAGGCAATCGTATTTGCGGTTGCAAAAATTGCACTGGATGTTGCAACGCGGCGCGACCGGCAGATGGATGCGGCCATATTTTTTATGCGCATCCTTGCTGAAACAGGGATGATTGCTGAAATCAATCTTGGTCGCGTTCATAGGTAGGCGTAACCGACCGTTGAAGTTTCCTGTTTCACTTCGAGCAGCGCGTTGACAATGCGGTCGTAAAGCTCCTGCGCACCGCGATAGCCCAAGTGCAGCACCCGTTGGCCGCCAATGCGGTCATGGATCGGAAAGCCGACCCGGATGAGCGGCACTTTCAATTCGCGCGCTGTGCGGTAGCCCTTGCTGCTGCCGATGAGAAAATCGGGCTTGAGTGATAGCGCGAGTTCGGCGATTTCGGCGAAATCGAAGCGTTCCTTCACCAGCGATTCGGCAGGCAGCGACGGCGAGGCTTCGCGCAATGCCTTTTCAAATTGTTTGCTGTGGCCGCCGGTGGCACAGAGTACCGGTGTCACACCGATTTCGCAGAGGAATGACGTCAGCCCGATGACCAAATCTTCCTCGCCGTAAACAATCGCGCGTTTTTCAAAAACGTATTTGTGACCGTCAATCAAGCTGTCCACGAGCCGGCCGCGTTCGCGCTGGGATTTCACCGGTATTTCCTGCCCGCTCAGCCCGGCGAGCAACGCGAAGAAGGCGTCCGACTCGCGTATGCCGATGGGCAGCCCCAGCAAATGGCGGACGACGTTGAATTTCTTTTGGAGCGAGGTGCCGGCGGTTTCCGTGCTGGCGAGCGTGCGGCCGAATTCAATCGATGCTTTTGCCGAGCCAGTCGCGGCGATGGCATTTAACGGCGTGCCCCCGGTTTGCAACTTTTCATATTGCAACCACGTCTCACCGTCCATCGTTTCGGAATAGTCCGGCAGCAAGGTGTAATTCAGCCCGAAGTCGGCGAGAATTTCCTTCAAATGCCGCAAATCGGCGGTGGAAACCATGCCGGGGAAAAGATTGACGCGCTTTTCGCATTGAATTGTAGCAGCCGAAGTAAGACGGCTCTGACTTTCAGAATTTGAAGAATGAGCGGACTCACGTCCGCTGCTACAAGCTGAGGAAGTGCCAAGTTGTTCGACCAGCGCTTTTACCGCAGCATGAAAACCATCCATGTGCGTACCGCGATAGCTCGCGGTGGACACTGTGACGATTGGCGCGGTGATACGGTCGCCGTGTTTCTCGTGCAGATCACGCAACAGACTCGGCATGTCTTCGCCAATGGTTTCGGCCAGGCAGGTCGTGGCCGCGCCGATGAGCTGTGGCTCGTATTGGCGCAGCACATTCAGCACGCCCTGCTGAAAATTACTACTGCCTCCGAAAATCGCGCTTTCTTCGTGGAAGTTCGATGATGCGATGTCCATCGGCTCGCGAAAGTGGCTGATGAGGTAGCGGCGGATGTAAGTCGAGCAGCCCTGGGAACCGTGCAAAAACGGGATGCAACCTTCCACCCCGCGAAAGACGAGGCACGCACCCAATGGCGTGCATAGTTTGCAGGCGTTGCGCGTGGAAGTGAAATTCTTGGACTGCGGTTCATCGTCGGCATTCTCAGTCGGCGGAATCAGAATGACCGGGCTGGGGCGGAAAGCGGCGGCGGGACAATTCGCCAGACCCTGACAGACAACCGGACTAACGCAAGTTGCGGGGCAACCTGTCGTCTCCTCCACCAGTTCCTGAATGTCAGTTTTCAACACAGCGATTGGTCTCTTTGCAAGCGGGATGCCAACCCGTCTTGAGTTCGGATTTGGTTTTCCAATACCCTAAAAACCCCAATGAAAACCGGCACATTTGAAATCATCCGCGTTGCGGAGTTGATTCCGACGTCTGCGTGAAGCCGACATTTGCGTAGGTTCAGGAATTCAAAGCCACCTAAACGTAGGGACGCCTCACTTTGAACGGGCCCGCCTCGGCGCAAACTGCCAGACGGGGCTGGCGACACTGGCATAAACTTCCTTCGCGAAGTTCAACATGCCGATGTAGCCGGCCAGCGGTTCCTTGCGTTCGTGATTGTGATCGCAGAAACCGATGCCGAGCTTATGGGCGATGGGCCGCTCCTTCACACCGCCAATGAACAGGTCCACGTCCTTTTCCAGACAAAACTTGGCAAGTTCAAGCGGGTTGGAGTCATCCACGATGATCGTGCCCGGATCGGCCATTTCCTGGAGTTGTTTGTAATCTTCCTTGTCGCCGGTCTGCGAACCGACGATGGCGGTTTCCATGCCGATCAACCGCAATGCGCGCATCAGTGAGAACGCCTTGAACGCGCCGCCGACGTAGATCGCCGCCTTTTTGCCGACGAGCTTTTGCTTGTAGCGTTGAAGTTCGGGATAGATCGCGGCGACTTCTTCGCGCACCAGTTGTTGCGCGCGGTGCATAATGGTTGGATCATCGCTGAAATATTTCGCAGCTTCGTAAAGTGCGGCGCTCATGTCCTCGATGCCAAAATAGGAAACGCGTTTGAAAGGAATGCCGTAATCGCGCTCCATCATTTTCGCCAGGCTGGTCATCGAGCCGGAACATTGAACCAGATTCAACTTTGCGCCGTGTGCGCGGCGAATGTCATCAATCCGCGAATCGCCGGTGATGCACGCGACGACTTCGATGCCCAGGCGTTTGTAGTAGTCGCGCAAAATCCAGGTTTCGCCGGCCAGGTTGAATTCACCGAGAATATTGATGCTGTGCGGGGCGATGCCGGCGGTATCGCCCGTGCCGACGAGCGTATAAACAGCTTCGCACGCAGCGCGGTAACCGTCCTTCTTTGTGCCTTTGAAACCTTCGGAATGCACGCCGAGAACGGGAATGCCGGTCTTGGCAGAGACGCGTTTACAGACGGCACTCACGTCATCGCCGATGAGTCCGACGATGCAGGTCGAGTAGATGAACGCGGCCTTGGGCTGGTGATGCGCGATAAGTTCCAGCAGCGTGGCTTCCAGCTTTTTCTCGCCGCCAAAGATCACGTCCATTTCCTGGAGGTCGGTGGAAAAGCTGTTGCGATGCAGTTGCGATCCGCTTGACAGCGCGCCACGGATGTCCCAGGTGTAAGCCGCGCAGCCAATCGGCCCGTGGACGATGTGCAACGCGTCGGCGATGGGATACAGCACCACGCGCGAACCGCAGAATACACAGGCGCGCTGGCTGACGGAGCCGGCGGTGCTGGCCTTGCCACACGCCATGTCGGCGGCTGGTGCGCCATCGGCCTTGCGCACAACCTGCGGCTGACGTTCTGGCAGGAGTTCGATCATGACTGAGATGCAGCTTCCGCGAGTTCGCGCATGCCGGCTGTTTCCATTCGAAGCATGACCCAGTCATCCAGGACGCGGGCGCCGAGGCTTTGATAGAATTTCAACGCGGTTTGGTTCCAGCGCAGTGCGATCCACTCGAAACGGCCGCAGCCGCGCTCCGCGCCGATGCGGGCAACCGCTTTGAGCAACGTGCTTCCCAGTCCGCGTCTCCGATATGGCGGGCGGACATAGACGTCCTCCAGGAAAATACCGGGTCGCCCCGCAAAAGAGGAATAGGTGTGAAAATAGACGGCATAGCCGGCACGCACCCCGTCAACGGTGGCGATCAGCGCGGCTGCCGCGGGATGTCCGCCGAAGAGCCAGTCACGAAGCGATGTTTCGGTGGCTTCTAGTTCGTGTTCAAGGGTTTCAAACTGCGCCAGCTCGCGGATCATTTTCATCAAGTCCCGCACGTCGCGCTCGCACGCGGGCCGGATGGTGAAACTCCCAAGACCGGTGGCTGACATTGGGCTGGCCAGTTTCGCAATCATTGGATCAGTTCAAAGTATTCGTCGGCGCATTCACGGTCCTTGTGGTCGAGCAGGGCGTCGTTCATTTTCTCCATGAGCCGCAACGCACCCATGTAACCAACGCAGGGAAAATAGCGGTGGCCCATACGATCCAGCACCGGGAAACCGAAGCGCACAAACGGAATCTTCTCCTCCCGGGCAATGTATTTGCAGTAGGTGTTGCCGATGATGAGGTCCACCGGCGCGTTTTTTATCCATTGATGAAGCGCGAACAGGTCGGAGTTCTGCTTCACCACCGCGTCGGGCACCTGATCCTTCAGAATCTCCGTGACGCGCTGCTCGAAATGTTTTCCGGGCGACCCGGTGATGACATAGGCGGGCTTCATGTCCAAATCCGAGAGGAATTGCGTTAGCGCAATGACGTGGTCGGGATCGCCCGCGATGGCCACGCGTTTCTTGTGGAAGTATTGGTGCATGTCGCTCATGGCATCGAGCAGGCGGCCGCGCTCGTCACCGATGGTGGCGGGCACGTCCACGCCGCCGTAATTGCGCAGCGCGTGGATGAACCGGTCGGTTTCCGTGAGACCGATGGGCAGTTCAAGGAACGCGCAACCCACGCCGCATTTCTCGTCAAGTTCCGTCGCCGCCGGATGCGACGTGAAATGGCCAAGGGCGATGGTGCAACTGCTGTCGCCGGTGGATTTCAGTTCTTCAATCGTCGTGCCGCCGTGCGGGAACATCCGGTAACGCCCGTCCTGCGGCAAATCCAGCACGCCGCTGGTGTCGGGAAATACCACGGCTTTGACGCCCATTTCGGCGACGATGCGTTTGAGTTCGCGGATGTCGGCGGGATCAACAAACCCCGGAATGAGGTTGAGTTGAAACAGCCGGTGGCCGTTCTTTTCCGCAAGATAACGGACCATTGCCGTGGTCATGTTCGCGAAACCGGTGACGTGCGAACCCACAAAGCTTGGTGTGTTGGCGTGGATGACGACTTTGCCCTTGGGAATCGTGCCGTCTTCGATAGATTTTTTGATCATCATCGGGATATCGTCGCCGATGACTTCGGACAGGCAGGTGGTGTGGACGGCCACGATTTCCGGGTTGTAAATCGTGAAGATGTTGGACAGCGCCTGGTTCAGATTGGCCAAGCCGCCGAACACGGACGCGCCTTCGGTGAAGGAACTGGTCGTGGCGATGACCGGCTCCTTGAAATGGCGGGTCAGATGGCTGCGATGGTAGGCACAACAGCCCTGCGAGCCGTGGCTGTGCGGCATGCAGCCGTGGATGCCCAGCGCGGCATACATGGCGCCGATGGGCTGGCAGGTTTTGGCCGGGTTGATCCGCAGCGCCTCACGCGGTTTGATTTCAGCAGTGGTTCCGTTGAGCATAAAATATTTCCATCAAAAGTTTTTGTTAAAAAGAGCTTCAATACTTGTGACTGTTGTGTTTTCGCTCTTCCGTAGCGCAGGTTGGTCCCGCCGTGTAGGACCGTGTCGCCGACTGGCAGTCGGCGGGGTTTCGGAAAACACGGGCGGCTGCGAATTACCAATCCGCGACACGACAGACTGCCAGTCTACGCTACGATCTTGGCGGTCAACGCGCACATTCATCAAGTTTCCTCCGTCGCGACCGTCGCGGGTTTGCGCCAGGATTTGGTTTCGCCGTTCCGCTTTGAACCGCTGACGCGCGAGGGATGAACCAGGCTGGCGGAAAGCTGCGGTTCGTTTTCCCAGGGCGGTGTGACGAACTTCCAGATTTTGGTGTTCACCATGCGGTCCACCTCGCGGTAGAAATTCGCCGCACCGGTGAAGGCGGCATACGGCCCGCTGTAGTCGTAACTGTGCAATTGCTTGCACGGCACGCCCATCTTTTCGATGACGAACTTGTCCTTGATGCCCGAGCCGATGATGTCCGGCTTGTAAATTTCGATGAGCTTCTCGATTTCGTGATGGCTGATGTCGTCAACGATCAATGTGCTTTTCTTCATTTCAGCCATCATTCCTTCGTAATCGCGGAAGGTAAAACCGCCGGCAATCAGCGCCGCCATCTGCTCCGGCGTCTTGGTCGGCTTGAAGCGCACTGGATCGGGTTCGACGTGAAGTTCCTCGATGTTGCGGCTGTCGGCGTCCACCTTGATGGTCGGCAGCACGCGCCGGCCCTCGTAATCGTCGCGGTGCGCGAACTCGTACCCGGCGGAAACCGTTTCCATGCCGATGTCGCGGAACAAATCCTGGTAATGATGCGCCCGCGATCCGCCGACGAACAGCGCGGCGGTTTTGCCCTGGCATCGCACCTTGATTTCGTCCTGCACCGGCTTGAGCGCCAACATCTCCTGCGCGATGACCTCCTCGACGCGGTCGGCGAGTTTTTTGCTGTCGAAAAACTTCGCGATCTTGCGCAACGTTTTCTTTGCGGCCTCGGCGCCGATGAAATTCACCTTGATCCACGGGATGCCGAATTTTTTCTCCATCATGTCGGCGATGTAATTGATGGAACGGTGGCACATGACGCCGTTGAGCATGACAGTGTGCGACTTTTTAACCTGTTCGTAGCTGACATCACCGCTCAACGTGGACGTGAAGTGAATGCCGCATTTGCGGAGCAGCGTATCAATCTCCCAGGCGTCGCCGCCGATGTTGTATTCGCCGAGGATGTTCATGGTGAACTCGGCTTCGTCGGGTTTGTCATCCAGCCCGATGATGTTTTTGAACACGCCGTTGTTGGCGATGTGATGGCCGGCGGACTGGCTGACGCCCTTGTAACCTTCGCAACTAAACGCCATGACGTTGATCCCCAGTTCCTCCTTCATCTGGCGGGCGACGGTGTGAATGTCGTCGCCGATGAGGCCGACCGGGCAGGTGGCGAGAATGGCGATGGCCTTGGGTTTGAAAATCGCGTAGGCCTCCCGAATCGCCTGGATCAGCTTCTTCTCACCGCCGAAGATGATCTGATCCTCCTGCATGTCGGTGTTCATGCAGTACTGCATGTAATTGGTCTCGCCGGGTTTCGGGCGGGCGAGGTTGCGGCGGCTCATCCAGGCGTAAAACCCGCATCCGACCGGGCCGTGGGTGATTTGGAGCAGATCGTAAATCGGCCCCATCACCACGCCACGGCAGCCGGCATAGGTGCAACCTCGTTGCGAGATGATGCCAGGAATGGTGCGCGTATTGGCGGCAATTTCCGGTGGAGCGGCGGGATCGTTGGCGAAGATTTGCTTGGCGCGTTTCTTCCGCGTCTTCGGCGGATAAAGCTTGAGCATCTCCTCCTTGACCACATTCGGGTCGGGAGGTCCTGCTACGGGAATTTGAACTCCGGTTTCGCTCATAAATAAATGGGTTGATGCATTTCGTTTTTACACGAGTGCGGCGGCGCCACGTTCGCTGGTGCGGACACGAACCGCGTCCTCGATGGGTTGCACAAAAATCTTTCCGTCGCCGCGTTTGCCGGTGCGGTTCACGCGAATGATGGTTTCAATCAATTTGGGCACGGCCTCGTCAGGCACGACGAGATTCATCATGCGTTTGGGGATAAGCATCGGGCCGTCGTCCTTGAGGCGGGCGATGGCTTCGGGTGCGCCGGCTTCCGCGCCATGGATGACGCGGTAATCCACGTTGCCCTTGCCGCGTCCGAGCACCTTCCGGACAGTGAACGCGGGAAAACCGGCCTCGATGAGCGCCTGCTTGGTGACGTTCATCATGTTCATGCGGATGATGGCGGTGATTTGTTTCATGTTCAGGTGTCCTTGGTGCCGGAGCTGACCGTCCAAGTCTCCTCGACTTTCGAGATGAATATTTTCCCGTCGCCGAACGTGCCTTTGTCGCCGGTGCGGGCGGATTTGAGGATCGTTTCAACAGCCAGGTCCTTGTCCGCGTCCGCGACGACCATCAGCAACTGCTCCTTGGGCAATTCGTCATAGGTGATCTCGCCGACTTTGAGGCCGCGTTGCTTGCCGCGCCCGAAGACATCCATCTTCGTGACCGCCGGGAAACCGGCGTCGAGCAGGGCTTTCATGACATCGTGGACTTTTTCCGGTCGCACAACGGATTGAATCATTGTTGGCATAGTTTTGTGATGCGTGAAACGTGATGCGTGAGCATTGATCGGGTTTAGTTGTACAATCCGAATTCCATCAGCAGTTTTTCCAGCTCCGGCATGGGGAGCGGTTTCGGGATGACGAAATTTTGATTCTGATCAATCGCCTTGGCCAGGTTACGGTATTCATCGGCCTGGCCGCATGTCGGGTTCCACTCAATGACGGTTTTGCGGTTGATTTCGGCGCGTTGCACGTCGTTGTCGCGCGGGACGAAATGGATCATTTGTGTGCCGAGCTTCTTGGCGAACTGTTCGATCATTTCCTTTTCGTTGTCCACCTTGCGGCTGTTGCAGATTAGGCCGCCCAGCCGGACCTTGCCATTTGTGGCGAACTTCAGGACGCCTTTGCAAATGTTGTTCGCCGCGTACATCGCCATCATTTCGCCGGAGCAGACGATGTAAATTTCCTCGGCCTTGCCATCACGGATCGGCATGGCGAACCCGCCGCAGACCACGTCGCCCAGCACGTCGTAAAAGACGTAATCCAGATTTTCACTGGCATCATAGGCGCCGAGCTGTTCGAGCATGTTGATCGAAGTGATGATGCCGCGACCGGCGCAACCGACGCCCGGCTCCGGGCCGCCGGATTCCACGCACAGGGTATTGCAGAAACCGCCATTGCGGATGTCCGCCAGCTCCACGTCTTCGCCCTCCTCGCGGAGCGTGTCGAGCACGCTGCGCTGCGACAGGCCGCCAAGGAGCAGGCGGGTGGAGTCGGCCTTGGGATCGCAGCCGACGACCATGACCTTCTTGCCCATCTCGGCCAGGCCGGCCACGGTGTTTTGGGTGGTGGTGGATTTGCCAATGCCGCCTTTGCCGTAAATAGCCACTTTTCTCATAATCAAATTTATTGTTCGGTTTTTTTCCGCCGGCGGATATTGCCACCGGCTTGATAACTCCCTTTGCAGGCCGGATGCCAACGCTGGAACGATGATGAATTCAATCCGGAAACATTGAATTAACCATTGAAAACAAAGGCGAAAATAAATCCGGCATCCCTCACATCAGGAGCGGTTAATTTCACCGAAGGCTACGTTTGGGTGGGAAGGTGGCGGGGAAGCTACGCGGATGTAACTTTTGTGGCTGCGGATTCTTCGCCGCGACGAAAGCGTTTAAAATCGATGCCGAAACGCTTCACCCGCAGGCCGACCTGGCGCTCGGTCAGGCCGAGATTGCGCGCAGCGGCAGCCATGTTGCCGTCGCTGGCTTTGAGTTCGGCGACGACCATTTCGTATTCGAGTGCGGCCACGGCGGATTCGAGCGTGCCACCGGAGCTTTTTTCGGACGAATCCTTCTTCTGCAACGTGGGCGGCAGGTGGTGGGCCTCGATGGCCTTGTCCGGGCACAGCAGGACGGCGCGTTCGATGCAATTCTCCAGTTCGCGCACGTTGCCGGGCCAGTGATAGCTGGCCAGCAAATCTATCGCCGCGGTGGAAACCCGCCGCACATTTTTGCCGCTGTTTTTGCTGAACTTTTCCACAAAATGATCGGCCAACAGGAGGATATCTGACTTTCGTTCACGCAACGGTGGTACATAGATCGGGAAAACATTGAGCCGATAGTACAGGTCCGCACGGAACTTTTCCTGCTCGATCATCTCTTCGAGATTGCGGCTGGTGGCGGTGATGATCCGGACGTTGCAGCGAATGGGGGTCTGGCTGCCGACGCGCTCGAATTCCTTTTCCTGCAAGACCCGCAACAGTTTGACTTGAGTGGCCGGCGAGAGATCACCGATTTCATCGAGAAAAATCGTGCCGCCATCGGCAATCTCGAACCGCCCCTTGCGCATGGAAACCGCGCCGGTGAACGCGCCCCGTTCGTGTCCAAACAGCTCGCTTTCGATGATGGATTCGGGCAGCGCGGCGCAGTTGAACTTCACAAAGGCCTTGCCTTTGCGCGGACTCTGGTCGTGGAGCGCGCGGGCGACGAGTTCCTTGCCCACGCCAGATTCGCCGCGGATGAGCACGGTGGTGGCGCTGCCAGCCACCTGCTCAATATGCATGTAAACCGAGCGCATCGCGTTGGAATTGCCGATCATGTTCGGCGGGCGGAGACTCGTCTGAAGCTGTTGCTGCAACCGCTCGTTTTCCGTACGCAGCGCGTTCAAGCGTTCCTCGGTAACACTGTGGAAATGCACGCTTTGGGCGATGACGTTGGCCACGAGCGAGAGCAGCCGCCGGTCGGCAACCAAGCTGACCTCCGCCTGGCTCGGACGTTCCGCGCTCAGACAACCCACAACTTCCTCGCCAAATTTCACCGGCACGCAAATGAGCGCCATCTTTTCCACAGCTCCCTCCGCACTTTCCCGCTTAAGCGATGGCTCCGCAGAAATATCCGGCACCACCACGGCCTGGCCGGTGCGGATCACGTCGTCAATCAGCGGGCGATAATGCCGGAGATATTCTTCCTTGGAAAGCTGGCGTGGCAAACCGACGGCCTCGGAAGCCGATAAACTGCCGCTTTTGCGGTCGAGGATGGTAATCGTGCCGCACTGAAGTCCCATCACCTCCTCCATTTTGAGGAGGACCGGCCGGATGACGTCGCGCAGTTCAAGGCTGCTTTCCAGCGCGTAGGAAATGTTGAGCAGCAGATTCAATTCATCCACCGCCCGGCAGCCCTTTTCCGCCGCCAGACGGCATCCCCCCTCTTCCAGTCCAGCACACCCGCGCTGACTTTCATTTACGAATGAATTCACAAACTTTCCTTTGCTGCATCCACAGTGCCAACCAACCACAGGCGCGAAATCGCCGCTATCCATCGTTTGTCACAACTTGGACAAATATTGCGTTGGCGAAATTTCATCATCCTGAGCAGTTCCAATCACTCATCATCATGTTTGTCACCACCATCAGTGTTTCCAGAAATGCCAAAGCAAAAGCAAAAAGACGACCACCTGCAAAATAACGAAACCGACGATCATGGGAACCATCCGGAAACGCGATTTCCAAATTTGCGGCGCCTGCAACCGGGTATGACGACTGGTCATGGTCACAACTTCGTAATTCTCCAGTTCGGTTCTCATTTCAAGAGCGGTTTGATACCGTCGCTTGGGATCGCGCTCCATCGCGTGCAGGATGATTTCTTCGAGCACAGGCGTCAGGTTCGGATTGATTTTTCGCGGTGCCTGCGGATCGCCCGTAACGCGGGCGTTCATGATGACATACGGGCTGTCGCCGGCAAAGGGCGGTTCGCCCGTGGCCATTTCGTACAGGATCGCTCCCAGGCTGTAGATGTCTGTGCGTTCGTCGCCCCGGCTGCCTTTGACCTGCTCCGGCGCCATGTAATCGGGCGTGCCCATCGTGGGCGTGAAGCCGACAAAGGTGAGCCGCCGGGCATTGGCCGCCCGGGCAATCCCAAAATCCATGATGCGAATCGAGCCGTCGTTGCACAGCATGATGTTGGCCGGTTTCAAATCGCGATGCACGACTCCGCTTTGGTGCATGTAGGAAAGGGCGGTGCAAATGTGGCTGGCGATTTTGATGGCGTCCGGTTCCGGCAAAGGCCGCACGTTGCGCAATAATTCACTCAAGGTCTGGCCTTCGAGATATTCCATCGCAAAGTAAGGCTGGCTCTTTTTTTCGACGGGAAGAATATTCAGGATATACGGATGATTGAGTTTGATCCCGATTTCTTCCTCGCGGCGAAAACGGTCAAATCCCGCCGGGTCGCTTTCAATTTGCAAATAGGGAATTTTCAAGGCCACCGCCTTGCCGGTTTGCCGGTCGTTGGCTTTGAACAGCGAAGCCATGCCGCTCTTGGCGATGACATCGGTGATTTCAAACCGCTCATCGAGCAAATGCCCCACGCCGATGTCATTGCCGAGCGCACGGCGGGTTTTGACGGCGGCGGTCTGGGCTTGCAATGACTGTTCGACCTGCCACACCTGAATAATCTGGACGGAAACGTTGTCGTTGACCTGGCGGCGTTCCGCCTGCTCGATCAGCCGCTTGCATACCTCGCCGGGATGATACTTGATGACTGTATTCAGAATTTCCTCGTCCAAAACAAAACCGTAAAGCCCGTCCGAGCAATGCAAAATCAAATCTCCCTGTTCCAAGGTCTCCGTTTTGATGTCGTAATGACAAATCGGATCCGATCCGACACTGCGCGTCAGCGTGGAGCGGTGCTGGCTGGTCATGGCATTGCGTTCCAGCAACAATCCCAATTTGACCTGCAACGAGGTGTAGGAATGGTCGGTGGTCATCCGCTTGATCTTCCCGGCACGAATGAGGTAGGCGCGGGAATCGCCGACGTGCGCGACGGTCGCCTTGTCGTCGCGAAAAACCGTTACCAGCATGGTCGTGGACATTCGACCTTTTTGTTGTGCGGCCTGAAAAATTCTTGCGGCGGATTCGTCGAAAATCCGGCGGACGGAATCATTGATGGAGGTTTCCGGCCTGGCTTCCTTGAAAATTTCCAGCGCGGTTTCCGCTGCCAGGCGGCTGGCGATGTCACCGTTGCTTTCGCCGCCCACGCCATCGGCCAGAACGGCGATGCTGCCAATGGCTTGCAATTGCTGAAAATCTTCCGGCTCCCAAAAGGCGATAAAATCCTCGTTATGGTCACGAACGGTTCCCACGCTGGAAAGCTGGAAGCATTTTATTTTCATTGCGGGTGCAAATTTAAGATGAAACATTTTGCGAAAGAAAACCGGCATTAACTCCGAATAGTGAATAAAAACGGCGCGGGTTTATGGCCCGCGCCGCTGTTCTCTGTTCCTCCGGCGCGTGTGTTACACGTCGTAATACATGAAGAATTCGTATGGATGCGGACGCAGGCGGATGGCATCGTGCTCCTTGCGCTTGGTGCTGATCCACATGTCAATGAAGTCTTCGGTAAATACGTCGCCTTTGGTCAGGAACGCGTGGTCCTTCTCCAGGCAATCGAGGGCTTCGCTGAGACTGCCGGCGACGTTCGGAACCTTCTTCAGTTCTTCGGGCGGCAGTTCGTAGATGTTCTTGTCGAGCGGTTCGCCCGGCTTGATCTTGTTCTGGATGCCGTCCAAGCCAGCCATGACCAGCGCGGCGAAGCAGAGATACGGATTCGCAGCCGGGTCCGGCGGGCGATATTCGAGGCGCTTGGCCTTCGGATTTTCGCTGTAGGTCGGGATGCGGACGGCGGCGCTGCGGTTGCGGGCGCTGTAGGCGAGGTTGACTGGGGCTTCGTAACCCGGCACGAGGCGTTTGTAGCTGTTCGTGGTGGGGTTGCAAATGGCGCACAGGGCCTTGGCGTGTTTGAGCAAACCGCCGGCATAGTAGAGTGCCATCTGGCTCAAACCGGCGTATTCCTTGCCGGCGAAGAGCGGCTTGCCCTTGCTCCACAGGGATTGATGGGTGTGCATCCCGGAGCCGTTGTCGCCGAAGAGCGGCTTGGGCATGAAGCAGGCGGTCTTGCCGTGTTTCTTGGCCACGTTTTTGACGACGTATTTGTAAACCATCATCCAGTCGGCGGCGGTGACCAGAGGACTGAAACGATAGTCAATTTCGGCCTGGCCGGCGGTGGCGACTTCATGGTGCTGGCGCTCGATCTTGACGCCGAGTTCTTCCATCACCAGGCACATCTCGGTGCGGATGTCCTGCTGGGTGTCGGCGGGCGCGACCGGGAAGTACCCTTCCTTGTGGCGGATTTTGTTGCCGAGGTTGGGCATTTCATCACGGCCCGTGTTCCAGATGCCTTCCTCGCTGTCAATGGAGTAGAACGTGCCGTTGGTCTTGGAATCAAACTGGACATTGTCAAAGATGAAAAATTCCGCCTCGGGCCCGATAAACGCCTGGTCGGCGATGCCCGTGGAGATAAGATATTTCTCGGTGCGCTGGGCGATGCCGCGAGGATCGCGGGTGTACGGTTCCCGGGTGCCGGTCTCGGCGATGGTGCAGGTCAGGCTCAACGTCGGGACGGCACAGAAGGGATCAATGAACGCCGTGTTCGGGTCGGGCATCGCCAGCATGTCGGAAGCCTCAATGCTTTTCCAGCCGCGGATGCTGGAGCCGTCAAAGCCCAGTCCCTCGGAAAAGGAATCTTCATTTAATTCAGCGACGGGAATGCTGAAGTGCTGCCAGGTGCCAAAGGTGTCCACGAACTTGATGTCCACCATTTTCGCCCCGGCCTTCTTGGCCAGTTCTAATACGCTCTTGGGTGTGCTCATGTTTTTTATGTTTGTTGTTTTATGTTATAACCCGGCCACCGTGATGGTGGCCGGGCTGTGCCTTGTCCTCCTTGACTTCAATCTAAGCAGGTTTCTCGGTAAGGATTGTGGGCCTGCCAAGTTTGGCGCTCCTTGATCTGAAATAAATGACGCCGTAAATGCCCCAGACCGCAGCGAAACCAAGTGCGATGTAAGGTTCATGCCAGCTCATACCGCTGACCGAGAACGGGCCGACCAGGTAGAACAACATGCAACCCAGGTTCGCCAGCAGTCCGAAGATCGGCACCACGAAGTGCTTGATCCCATGGAAACTGTGGTGCTCTCTGAACGCCACAATAGCCACAATGCAAGTCGTCATGTAGAGCAGGAACGTGCCGAAGTTGCTGATGAGAGTAATGGTGACCAGCGAATTGGGCAGCCAGGTATAAGCGTGCGGCGAGAAAATGCCGAAGCTGTACCAAAAGTTGTGTTTGTCCAACGCCGCCAAGTCCGAGGATTGCCCGCCGAGATAAATCAACGTTGTCAGAATGCCGATGACCATTGAGATCACCACCAGCACCCAGATAGCACGGTGCGGTGAAAGCGTCTTGCCATGGATCAAGCCGAAGTGGGACGGCACTTCTTCGTCACGGCCCATTGCATAAGTCACCCGCGCGCCGGTGTTGATGCAGGCCAGGGTCGTGCCGATCAACGCCAGGAACACCGTGCCGGCCTGCACGAGCATGAACGCCCGGCCTGCCGCATAGCTGCCAAAGGCCCACGTGCCGACAAGAACCATCATGTCGCCCAGCGGCGCGCCGGAAGCACCGGCGTTCGAGACGGTGTAGCCGCTGTTCAAGAAATAATTCGCGGCGAAATACTCGAACATGTAACACATCGCGCCTTGAATTACCAAGGACAGCAACACCGCCCGCCCGATGTCCTTCTTGGGATTCTTCGCCTCTTCGCCCATGGAAGTCACTGACTCGAAACCCACGAGCAGGAGAATCGCGATGCATGCTTGGATGAACAGATAGTTCATTTTATGTGGAACAATGACCGACTTGGCTGAAGTGTGAAAATTAAAGGTTTGTGGATCTTTCGCGTCGCCCGCTTTGCCGGTGACGGCGTCTTCAGGCTTGTAGCTTAAGATGAACGGATCGGATATGGCGTGGCCGTCCTTGTCCAGTTTGAGCTTGCCGGCATCGTCCTTTTGAAAGACCGGATACGGATCGCCCACGGCGAGTCCCATTGCCGTCAAGGTGCCCAACACCACGGCGTCGGTGTTCTTGGTTTTGTCCAGATCATCAGCCGTGACTTGCCGGTCCTGTTGTTTGATGGCTGCCAGAGGCACGGGCTTGCCGTCCTTGTCTTTGATTTCAACGCCATTGGCGTCCTTGGTATTTAGGACCACACCTTTGTCGTCCATCTGATATTTCGGAGAATTATCGGCCCAAGTGTCCGGCACGGGCTGATTCTTGTCGTCCAGCACATTGACTTGATCCACATTATAATTTACCGGCGTTCCGTTGGACAGATGCCAGCCCACGGATCCTTGCGGATGATTGCTGCGATAGGCAATGGCCATGACCGCGAAAACCACCAGCGCGCTGATCTGAATGATGTTGATCCCCATGTTGACCGCCGTGGTGCCATTCACGCCGCGGTAAGCGATGTAACCCACGAGCAGCGAGAAGACGATGCAGAACAGCCACATGAACAGCGGACTGTTGTAGGTGCCGCTGAAGGTGCCCGGCCAGAACTGATTCGCCAGATAGCCGCCGAGAATCGCCGTAACCCCGACCATCAGGCCGGGATAAACCCAGTAATACAAATGACTGGCCCAGCCGGTGAAAAATTTGGCGATGCGCGCAAATTTATACGCATGGGTCTTGGACAAGAACGCCTGTTCGGCGTAAAGGTACGAAGATCCCGCGCCGGGATAGAGCTTGGAGAGTTCGGCATAGCTGATCGCCGTCGCGAAACACAGCAACAGCGCGGCCAGCAGGCCGACCCACATGGCGCAGCCGGCCATCGGCGCGCCGTAGAGGCATTGCTCTTGGAACGTCAGCCAGAGAAATGCGCCGGGCGCAATCAAGGCCATGGCGTTGATGGTGAGCCCGGTTAATCCCAGGGTTGCTTTGGTGGTGGGCTTGTTCCCGCCGCCTGGTGATGTTGGTCCATTTGTCATACTTTTATGTGTGTTTAACAGTTTCTTGTTTATTTGGCTTCTACGCCGCTGATCATATCGCTTGGTTTCCGGTTTCTTCCGTGCGGATGCGGACCGCGTGTTCTATTGATGTGACGAAAATCTTCCCGTCGCCGATTTTTCCGGTCCGGGCGCTGTGGACCACGGCCGCAATGGCGTTGTCGGCACGGTCGTCCGGCACAACGAGTTCGATTTTGATTTTGGGCAGGAAGTCCATGCTGTATTCGCTGCCACGATAGATTTCGGTGTGGCCCTTCTGCCGGCCGAAACCTTTGACCTCGCTCACCGTCATCCCTTCGATGCCAATTTCGGCGAGCGCATCTTTGACTTCCTCGAGCTTGAAAGGCTTGAGAATGGCTTCAATTTTTTTCATGCTTTTTCCACAGTGTCATTCAATCATTCAACTGCACTTGCTATTGTCTGCCCCATGCCAAACCCGTTTAGCAGCGGTGATACCAGCTGGGAAAACCGCCGGGCGAAAACGGATAAAACGCCCCATTCACAAGGGTTTTTTCTGTGTATTAATAATTATTGGTTGTTGCGGTGGTCTTTGGGGTTGGCTTTAAGCTGCGACTGCCTCTTTTTCCCCGGCACGAAGGCAAACGGCTTCTTTGATGTCCGTGATAAAGACTTTGCCTTCACCATTTCCGCCCGTCCTCGCAGACTTGCTGATGGCGCTCACCGCTTGCTCCGCGTTTTGGTCCCCCACCACCAGATCAATTCTAATCTTCGGCAGAGAATTCATCGTGTATTCGCTGCCACGATAGATTTCCGTATGCCGGTACTGCCGGCTAAATCCCTTCACTTCACAAGCGGTCATCCCATCTATGCCGATTTCCCCCAAGGCGTCCTGGACTTCATTCAATTTGGAAAGCGGGATTATGGCTTCAATTTTTTTCATAATTAAATTTGTTGGTTTGTTTTTAGTCCGGCGGAAACTTCCGTCCGGCGCGACTGTTCCCTTTGCAAGCGCGATACCAACGGAAAAATGTTTTGAATGATTTTTTGAGAACGCAAAAAAAACACTTGTGAAATCAATGTTTTATCGTCTGAGAAAAAAGCGAGACAAACAAAAAAAAGAAAATCGGAGCCTGAAACATCCTACATAAATGTAGTTTTAATGCGGAAAGCCACGCAGATGTAGCTTTTGTGACTGCTCATTCGTCACCGCGTCGGAAGCGTTGTTAAGCCTGTCTTATTAAGATCGAAGCAATGGAAGATTCCTAAAATTTAATAAGCGGGTTGTCTGTAGAAGATTTGCTCTAAGAAATTCGCCGATGACAGGCTGTTATTCACCCTCACGCTCGAATTATCAGGTAGATGTGCTATAATCCTTGACCGTCGCCGAGGCCGGTATCTGTGTTGCCGGTCACGCGTGAGCAGTCCGCGCGTTTGCGCGAATTCTCGAAGCCCAAGGTCTGACGGGAACCTCTGGAAACAATTCCACCGGTCGGATGCGGGTTCTGAGGGGCAAGCGGCGCGATGGAACGCAAGGGGCCACTGCCGCAATGGGCGGGCGAGGAGTGTATTCCAGCCACGTCGCCCAAAGGAAGAGGGCGGCGATCACTGAAAGGCTGACCCCGAATTGCCAGACGTTTGACAGTGGAACCAGTTGAACGACGGTCGAGGCGGCAACCACCAATGGCAAATGGAAGGCAAACACGGCCAATGAATGCCGTCCCAAAAGTGCGACAGGCGCCAGCAGGTGCGCCGGTACGCGCGGATTCCAAGCCAGCAAAAGAGCAACCCAACTCGCGAAGTTGAGCAGCCGCAACGGCCCGAGCGTCCACTTGTCAATCCAGAGGAAGCAATCAGGATTGACCGACAAAAATCCATGCCGTGCCAGAAAACACGCCACCGCGATGGGGACTGAGATTGCCGCCAGACCGAACCGCCATTTGCCGGAAAGAACCGGTCGTCGCAACGTGGATTCTCCGAGGGCCAGGCCGCCGACCCAGACCAGTTGCCAGGCCAGCAAATGAAACGAACCCCAGCGCAAGGGGAGCAACGCCGACGGGTTGCTGATGAAGAGCGTGTCCAATTTGAGCTGCGCGGCGATCCAGCCGCAGGCCGAAACCGCCAGCACCATTCCCCAGCCGCGCCGGCGGGCCAGCGCCAGCAACAACGGCGTCGAGCTCAACAGGATGATGTAAAGCGGCAAAATGTCGAACAGCGGCGGCTGATGGAGCAAAAGAGGAATCAGCGCCAGACTTTCCCAGGGATGAACTAGAAAATCATGAAAATGATTGGCCAGCGGAGTTATTCGACCGGCGAACGCCCAGGCGGTCAGCACGACCGGCAAGATCACCGCCAGATGAATCAAATAAATTTGTTTGGTGCGATGCCAGACCCGGCGGGACATCGCCGACCAGTCCGTCTGGCGGTATGTTTTGCCGTAGGCCACACCGGCCAGGCAGGCGCTGAGGAAGATGAAGCCTTCGGCATCACTCATGAAACCCAAAGGCTCATTCAGAAAATGGGAAACCGGCGTGGGAACATGCACCGCCGCCATTGAGATCAACAACAGACCACGAATGGCATCAAACCGCATATCCCGGGTTGCCACCACTTTTGGCGCCGCCGCCTTCGTTCCACCAAATGCCTCCGAGCAAAACATAAATGCGCGCGTAAAAACTCGCATGGAGGCCTTTAGGCAATCCGAGTGCCAAGATCGTTCGATTTGTGTTAAGCATTATGAATCAGCAGGTTATAGTTTTGACAGCTTGGCTCACCTTTGGTTTTGATGACGCTTATTAAACACCGCGGCCGAAACAATTCATTGCCCAATACCGCCTTGGAAACCAGCCGTATTGTGTAAGGTGCCTGCCGCATCACCTTCAGAGCCGTATTGCGATGCAACCATTTTCGCCAGCCACGATAACCGTGCGTGCTCATGACAATCGTGTCCGCCTGCAAACGCCTTGCCGTCTCGATAATTGCCTCCGCGGGATGCCCCTCGCAAACAAGGATCTCCGTGGTCACCTGGTCGCCCAGGCAATCGACCAGTTGCTGCAACTGAAATTCCGCGTTGCGACATAATTCATGGATTAAGCGCGTGCGCTGAATCCCGCGCTCCTCGCCCGCAATATTCAGTTGCACGACATGCAGCAGCACCAGCCTGGCTTGGGATTCGCGGGCAAGGTTCCTGGCGAGCGTGAGAGCCGCGTGAGAGCTGCCCGACAGCGCCAGAGGAACAAGAATGATTTTAGGAGCGAATGCGGGGCGGTCTTCGTTTCGACCATCATTCTCGTCCGGAGTGGAGTTCAGCACCCGATGGCTTGCATGATATTCGCCACGACCCGGGACAACGAGTGGCTCGATATTCGTACGGGGTTGAGTCAGGATGGTTTTCATATGTCTATTTAGTTTGTGAACTTGTTTCCACAACGCCGGGTTTGTTTGTCACGACAGAGTTGTCGCGGTGGCTCCGGTGGCTGAACCACCAGAAGAGAAGAAAGAAAACCGCGATCTGGATGACAACCAGGGCGGCGATTTTCGGCAGCAATGGGACGCGTGCTTTCCATAGTTGTGGAGGTCGCAGCCTTTTGAATCGCCCGGTCAAAGAAACCTGACTGTAGTTGTTCAACTCCGCTTTCATGGAGGCAGCCGATGGAAAACGTTTCGACGGGTTGCGTTCCAGCGCGTGCAAAATAATCTCCTCAATTTCGGGGGATAACTCCGGGTTCCGCTTGCGCGGCGGTTCGGGATCACCAGTGAGCCGGGCATTCATGATGACGTACGGATTGTCGCCGTTGTAGGGAGAAAAACCGGTGGTCATTTCGTACAGCATCGCTCCCAAGGCATAAATGTCGGTCCGGGAATCACCGCGCTTGCCCTGGACGCGCTCGGGTGCAATGTAGTCCGGTGTGCCCATTGGGGCAGTGAAGCCGCCAAATGTGAGACGACGCGCATTCTCGGATTTGGCAATGCCAAAATCCAGGATGCGAATAGTGCCATCCTTGCAGAGCATGACGTTCTCCGGCTTCAAGTCCCGATGCACCACCCCTTTCCGATGCAGGTAGTCAAGCCCTTCGCAAATCTGGCTGACGACGCGCACGGCTTCGCCTTCCGGAAACCGCGTCTTTTCATGGAGACGGGCAGCCAGGGTCTGGCCTTCGAGATATTCCATCACGATATAGGGCCGGCTTTTGTCTACGACGGGCAAAAGTTTCACAATATATGGGTGTTCTAATGTCAGGCCGATGTTCTCTTCGCGTTGAAAGCGGGAAAAGAAGCCCGGATCGCATTCGAATTGCAGCAATGGAACTTTCAAAACCACCGATCGTCCCGTCTGACGATCCAAGGCCTCGTAAATCCACGCCATGCCGCCGCGATTGATGACATCCAAAATCTTGAATCGGTCATCCAACATCTGGCCAACCTGAAGCTCGTTCGACATGGGAAAAGAGGCTGTTATGTTTGAAGCTGCCCGGCTGTTTTGAAAACCGAATGCAGGAATGGCTGATCCTGCATGAACACGAGATCGCTGCGTTACAGGAGCAGTAACCGCTGTCCGGCGGTCCGCGCTGCAAATGCTCATTGACCTTTTCATGGTTGTACTATTTCACACAGAGCGAATTCCGGGTAATTAAGAGGCGGCCAAAACGCGTAAAAATAGTGTCAAGAGCCGGAATTTGACCTGCCCCGCCTCCTTTTCGTCCTTAACGATTTTTTTATGGGATTCGGCTTTCATTTAATTCACGTCCAGAGTCGCGCGAGTTTATATTTGTCACATGAAATACAATGACGGGTGCTGAATGAAACCCAATCCGATCGCCTTGCTTATTGATGCTGACCGGCCAATCCGCCGCCTGCTGCGGGTCGTCTTGGAGCCGCACCATTACAGGGTCCACGAAGCCGAGAATGGCCAGAAGGGTATAAAAGAGGCGGTAGCACGACGGCCAGATGTGATCATCCTCGACTTGGCTCTGCCTGATATAGACGGTCTGACCGTGCTAAAACGATTGCGCGAGTGGAACCGAGATCCGGTCTTGATTCTCTCGGCCCAGGATGACGAAGAGAGCAAGGTGGCGGCGCTCGATAGCGGCGCGAATGATTATATGACCAAACCCTTCGGCTCCGCTGAATTATTGGCTCGCCTCCGCGTCCTCCAGCGCTTGATTCCCGGCGAACCGGACGGGCCCCTGTTCATGCGCGGCGACCTACAGGTGGACATCATATCCCATCGGGTTACCCTTCGGGGGCACCAGGTGGATTTTACTCCTACTGAAACGGCCGTGCTTTACATCCTGGTCCGACATGCCGGAAAACTGGTCACGTGCAGGCATCTGCTCCGTTGCGTTTGGGGAAATGACCTGGAAAACAAGGTCCACGATCTTCACGTCTATATCCGCAGTCTCCGCCAAAAGCTGAAGGGAGCTGGCAACGAAGGCGTGATCCAAACCGAAGGCAGCGCAGGCTATCGTCTCCTGCTTCCGATGGATTGCCAACACGCTCCTTCCGAATCAACTTCACCGGACACGATCTGCGCCATTACCTGACTTGTTTCGCATCCTTACTCCTCCGGCCTGGGTAATTACGACTTGGAATTTCACTGCGTCCGCCCTGATTGCCGGGATAGGTCCGTGCTTCTTGATGGAATTTTAACCTTTCTCCCGCTTCTTTGAGTCTTTTTCGCGCTTCGTTGTTGGTTTTAATCATCGTGGTCATTGCGCGCTCCGCCATTTTTTCGGCGTCAAGTCTGAATAACAATAAAATCCTCTGCGACATAACCATTTACGATTTTCCATTAGAGGCGGGCATGGTCCCTGCACAAGGCTTGTTCCAGTTAAATGGACATTGAGTGAATTGAGCCATGAAGAAAATCGAGACTACTAAATGGAGTGAAGATGCGGACGGCAATTCCCTGTTTTCCTTGTTCGCTCAAATGGCATTTCCATCTTAACAATTTCTTTACGAAATTCGGCTTTCATTTAATTACCCACCGAAGCTGGGTGGTGGAATAGTAGGCGCAGGAAAAGAACGGTACGTGTAATAAAATTATGAAAAAGATCGAAGTGATTATAAAGCCTTTCAAACTGGAGGAGGTCAAAGACGCCTTGGGGGAGATCGGCATTGATGGGATGACCGTCTATGAAGCGAAGGGATTTGGCCGGCAGAAGGGGCACGTTGAAATCTTCCGCGGCAGCGAATACACCGTGGATCTTCTGCCCAAGATCAAGCTGGAAATTGTGGTGGCCGACGAAAAGGTGGAACAGGCGGTCGCGGTCATCATCAAATCCGCCCGGACGGGGAAAATTGGTGACGGCAAGGTGTTCATTTCCGCGATTGAAGAGGCCATTCGGATTCGCACGGAAGAAAAAGGAGACCTGGCAGTTTAGAAAACAAAATTAAGTTTGGTAGCGCAATTAAACCGACATCGAACAAATTGAATTATGACAACAATCGAGATTATCCAGATCGTGCTCTTCTTTGGCCTGGGCATCGCGCTGACGCCGCCGGTGGGCCGGTTCATGTACAAGGTCTATACTGGCGAGAAAACCTTTCTCCACCCAATTTTTCATCCAATTGAGAAAGTCATTTACCGGCTGACGGGCATCGATCCGAACGAGGAGATGACCTGGTTGAAGTACTTTTGGGCCGTGTTGATGTTTGCCACGGTCGGTTTCGTGGTAGACATGGCCATTTTCATGACGCAGCAATGGCTGCCGCTGAATCCGCAAAAACTGCCCAACTGTTCCTGGCATCTGGCGTTCATGCAGGCCTGGAGTTTCACCTGCAACGCGGATTGGCAGTCTTACGCGGGTGAGACGACCATGAGTTACTTTTCGCAAATCTTCGCCATCATGGTGCATCAGTTTCTGAGTGGCGCATCGGGCCTCGCTGTGTTGGTGGCTGTGGGCCGGGCGCTGAAACGGGCCTCGGTCAAGTCCATTGGCAATTTCTGGGCGGACTTGACCCGGGGCATGCTTTACTTCGTGATGCCGCTCTGCGTGCTCTGGACCATTCCGCTCGCCTGGCAGGGCGTTCCGCAGACGTTCAAACCCTATCAAACGGCTCAGCTCATGGAACCGTACACCACCCAGGTGCAAGCGACCGACGCGAAGGGGAATAACGTGACGACCAACATCCAATTGGTGTTACAAGCCCCGAAGCTGGATGCGAAGGGCCAGCCGGTCATGACCAACGGGGTTGCCGCCATGGTGGATGTGCCGCAGGTGGACGCGAAAGGCGCGCCCATCATGACCAACGTGCCGGTCATGGTAGATGCGAAAGTGGAAACCCAACCCATTCCGCTCGGCGGCGTGGCGTGCTTTGAGGCGATCAAGCAGCTCTTCACCAACGGCGGCGGCTGGTACAACGTGAACAGCGCGCATCCGTTTGAGAATCCCACCCCGCTGACGAACTTCCTCGAACTGCTCGCCATCATCGTCGTGCCGATGGCCCAAGTTTATATGTTCGGCCTGCTGGTGGGTAACAAGAAACACGCCTGGACATTGTTCAGCGTCATGCTCGCCCTGTTTTTTCTTTCATTCGCCGGAGCCTGGTACTTCGAGTCGCAGCCAAATCCCGTGACCGGCAACGCCCTGGCGAACATGGAAGGCAAGGAGCAACGAATCGGGGTGATGAACAGCGTGCTTTGGGGCACCTCTTGCACCGCGATTGACAACGGTTCGGTCAATTCCATGCACGACAGCTATATGCCGCTGGCCGGGATGATGCCCTTATGGAACATCCTCGTCGGTGAAATGCTCTTTGGCGGCATAGGTTGCGGCATGTATTGCATGTTGTTTCACGTCATCATCACCGTCTTCATCGCCGGCCTGATGATCGGGCGAACACCGGAATATCTCGGCAAGAAACTGGATGCTTGGGTCGCTACTTGGGCGGTGATTGGCGTATTGATTCCCAACGCCGCGTGTTTGCTGCCAACGGCTTTGGCCGTCGAGATACCGCAAGGCTTGTCCAGTATGGCCAACAACGGGCCGCACGGGTTGACTGAGGTCCTGTACTGCTTTGGCGAGGCGGCGAACAACAATGGCAGCGCCTTTGCCGGACTGAACGCCAATACGCCGTTCTACAATATCGGCGCCGGCATTGTCATCTGGATCGGACGATTCATCCCCATCATATCCATCCTGGCCATAGTGGGCCGGCTGGCTTCCAAGAAAACCGTCGAGGCTTCGTCCGGCACGCTGCCGACTCATGGCTGGACGTTTGGCCTCACCTTGGCGGGAGTCATTTGCATCGTCGCGGCGCTGACATTTTTCCCGGCACTTTGCCTGGGACCCATTGTCGAGCATGGATTGATGCTGGCGGGCCGAATGTTCTAAGCCATCCAAATTTTTCAACCAATACTCAAATACTATGAGCACAAAAGTCGAATTCAAATATTCGGAATTGTTCCGCCAGGCGGTGATTGACTCGTTCAAAAAGCTGCATCCGCGCGACGAAATCAAGAATCTGGTGATGTTCGTCGTGTGGCTCGGCTCCATCTGGACGACGATCATCCTGTTCCTGCCCGGCCAGTTCAATCTGTTCAATATCCAGATTTGCTTCTGGCTGTGGTTCACCTGCCTGTTCGCGAATTTTGCCGAGGCAATGGCCGAAGGCCGGGGCAAGGCACACGCCGACGCTCTCAAAAAAATGCGCACGAAGACTATGGCCCGCGCGCTGGTGAATGGCAAAGAAGTTCAGGTCGCCAGCTCGGATTTGAAGGTGGGCGACTATTATGTTTGCGAAGCCGGGGAATTGGTTCCCGCCGATGGTGAAATCGAGGACGGCATCGCCACGGTGGATGAATCGGCGATCACGGGCGAGTCCGCGCCCGTGGTGCGTGAAAGCGGCGGTGACCGCAGCGCAGTGACCGGCGGCACCCGTGTGTTGAGCGACCGGATCGTTGTGCGCGTCACCGCCGAATCCGGCAATTCGTTTCTCGACCGGATGATTTCGATGATTGAAGGCGCCCGCCGGCAGAAAACGCCGAATGAAATTGCGCTGAACATTGTATTGGTCAGCCTCACGGCGCTTTTCATCGTCGTCGTCTTCGTGTTGCCGCCTTACGCCCATTACAACGAAGCTCAGGCCGGTCAAAAGGGCGTGGTATTGACTTCCATTCCCGTGTTGCTGGCGCTGATCGTTTGCTTGATCCCGACGACCATCGGCGGGCTTTTGAGCGCCATCGGCATCGCCGGCATAGACCGTTTGATGCGCCGCAACGTCCTGGCGACGAGCGGCCGGGCCGTCGAGGCTGCCGGCGACGTGGACGTGCTGCTGCTCGACAAGACCGGCACAATCACACTCGGCAATCGTCAGGCGACAGAATTCATTCCCGCTCCGGGCGTCAAAATTGAGGAGCTTGCCGAGGCCGCGCAACTCGCCTCGCTGGCAGATGAAACGCCCGAGGGCCGTTCCATTGCCGTCCTGGCAAAAGAGAAATATGGTTTGCGCGGCCAGGAAGTGGCCGAACGATTCGCGACTTTCGTACCTTTCACGGCGCAAACACGAATGAGTGGCGTGGACCTTTACGCCGAACCACAACTCCAGCCCGACATCAGGGAGCGCGGCGTGGCCATGGCCGGCCGTTCAAAAGTCCCTGCGGCGACAAAGTCGCTGGCAACCGAGCCCGCGGCACATCCAATCCGTTGCATTCGCAAAGGCGCAGCCGAAGCGGTGGCCAAACTTGTAAAAGAGCAACGCGGATCGGTCGCCCCAAGTGTGATGAACAAGGTGGACGAAATTTCACGACAAGGCGGCACCCCGCTGCTGGTGGCCGACGGAGCCAAGATTCTTGGTGTTATTCATCTCAAAGACATCGTCAAAGGCGGCATCAAGGAACGTTTCGCGCAACTCCGCAAAATGGGCATCCGAACAGTCATGGTTACCGGTGACAACCCGTTGACTGCGGCTGCGATTGCCACCGAAGCCGGCGTGGACGATTACATTGCGCAAGCCACACCGGAGGACAAGCTCGCCCGCATCCGCAAGGAACAGGAAGGCGGCAAACTGATCGCGATGATCGGCGACGGCACCAACGACGCCCCCGCTCTGGCGCAGGCCGATGTGGGTGTGGCCATGAATACGGGCACCCAGGCGGCGCGCGAAGCCGGCAACATGGTGGACCTGGATAGCAATCCAACGAAGCTCATCGAGGTGGTGGAGATCGGCAAGCAATTGCTCATGACGCGCGGCGCCCTAACCACGTTTAGCATTGCCAACGACGTGTCGAAGTATTTCGCAATTCTACCGGCGATGTTTGGGCTGCTCTATGCCACCTCCGTTGGTGGACGCGGCCCGCTCGACAAGTTGAACATCATGTATCTGCATTCGCCACAGAGCGCCATTTTGGCGGCGGTCATTTTCAACGCTCTGATCATCGTGGCGCTGATTCCCCTGGCGTTGAAGGGTGTGAAATACCGCCCGCTCGGCGCGGCAGTGATTTTGCGCAACAACATGCTGATTTACGGCATTGGCGGCATCATCGTGCCGTTCATATTCATCAAGCTGATTGATATGTTGCTGGTGTTGGTTCACCTGGCGCCTTGATGTCGCTGATGCCGAAAATTACAAACGAGGAAATAATATGATCAAACTTATCAACCAATCCATAAGGCAGACTATTTTGTGGAGCGTCGTGGCCGGAGTCCTGTATCCAGTCGTCATGACAATCTTCGCGCAGGTTGCGTTTCACAACCAGGCTAACGGGAGTCTGGTGGAAAAGGATGGCAAGATTATTGGCTCCGCGCTGTTGGCGCAGCAGTTCCAAGGGACCAATTACTTCTGGCCGCGGCCGTCGGCCTGTAGTTACGGCACGGGGCCGTCGGGCATCGCGGCGTCCAGTGGCAGCAACCTGGGTCCAACCAGCGGGTCTTTGTATACGAATGTCCAGAACAACATCGCCGCCTTCATCAGCGGGAACAACCTGCCGACGAATACGGTTGTGCCGGCGGACATGGTTTTTGCCTCCGCCAGTGGCTTGGATCCGCATATCAGTCCCGAAGCCGCGCGTCTTCAAATCTCCCGCGTTGCCGCTTCGCGTGGCATGAGCGAGGACAAAATCAAGGCCCTCGTGGATCAATTCACCGAGCCGCCGCAGTGGGGGTTTCTCGGCCAGGCGCGAGTGAATGTTTTGCTGCTGAATGTAGCCCTCGACCGAGCCCAAGCCGGGACGAAGAAAGCCGAAACTGGCGCACCATCCAAAGGCTGATAATGCGCGTGTGAATCGGAAGCGAGGCTGATGAGAGCACAAAGCTGTTTGTGCGTCTGCGGCAGCGTCGCGTTAAGCGCGCCGCAGGCCAATGGACGGCAAAAGGCGTGTAGACACGTATTACAGTCGGGCGGCTAGTGCTGTCAAGATACTCCTCGCTGCGCTGCGGTCCATCTTGACAGCGCCGCCCGCCGCTGTGGTTTACTTTTAAGATTTTGCGTTCGCAAAATCTGCCCGGTTTGCGGGCAGAAAAACCAACCAGAACACTTGTGAATAAATGTTATGAAAAAGCCCTTGCCAGCACAGAGAACATCTGGACAGTGCTCGTCGAGCCGGGAACGTGGCTGGTTAGGAAAGCGCACCGGGGATTACGCAACAGTTGCGCAAATTTGGCGCAACATTCGCGTCTGCGATCATGGCCTCAAGCTGTGCTTAGCCGGAACGATTCAGTTGCCACCACGACCAAAATGCTGAAGCGAATGCTCGGTGAAACCATCGAGATGCAACTCAAACTGGCGGCCCAACCGCTGTTCCTCCATGCAGACGCGGGCATGCTGGATCAAGTGCTGATGAATCTCTGCGTGAACGCCCGCGACGCCATGCCCGGCGGCGGCCATTTGGTCATCCCCGCAGCGCACCTTGCGATGCGGCGGTGCTCCAGAAGTGGCTGTGCGCTGGCTACCTTGAGAAACGAACCCTGTTCCCCACGGAGGCGGGCACGCCGCAAGGCGGCATTATCTCGCCCGCGCTGGCGAACCTGGTTTTGGACGGATTGGAACCCCTGCTGAAGCAACGCTTCCCTGTGAAGTATGTCAAGCGGGTGCCCATCAAATCCAAAATCAATCTGATTCGGTATGCGGACGACTTCATTATCACCGGCCCGACCAAGGACGTGCTGGAAAACGAAGTCCGCCCCCTCGTCGAGCAGTTCCTGAACGAGCGGGGCTGGCAGCTCTCGCCAGAGAAAACCTGCGTCACGCATATTGAACAAGGGCTCGACTTCCTCGGACAACATCTCCGCAAGTTCGGCGGCAAACTGCTCATAAAACCGTCGAAGAAGAACACGCACGCGTTCTTGGAAAAAGTCCGGGGTCTCATTGACAGGAACCGATCCGTCAGTCAGGAAAACCTGATTCGTTCGCTCAACCCGGTCATCCGGGGCTGGATGAACTATCATCGGCATATCGTGGCAGCGGAGACGTTCCAGCGGGTGAGCTATGAGATTTGGCATAGGCTCTGGCTGTGGGCTAGACGCAGACATCCAGAAAAATCCTGTCGGTGGGTGAGGAAGCGATACTTCCATGCCATCGGTGGGTGCAACTGGGTGTTTGCGGCGGATACCGGAAAACGAACGTCGGAAGGGAAACCCATTTGGCTGAAGCTGGTTGATGCCAGTGACACCAAAATCCGGCGGCATGTGAAAATCCGGGCGGACGCCAATCCGTTTGACCCTGACTGGCAGGACTATTTTGCGGAACGTGAGTTCTTCAAAAAGTTCGGAATCCATCGCCATGAAGCCGGGATTAAACAGTCGTGAACACCGGCTCCGCTTCAAGCGGGGCTTTACAACTGCTTGAGCCGGATGAAGGGAAACTTTCATGTCCGGTTCTGAGGGGAGGGAGTGGCGGCAACGTCACTCTCTTACCCGACGATGGCCAGCAGCGCCAGCCAGACGAACACCAGGTAGAGATAAACGCCGTCGTTTTCAATCAAGCTGTCCAGAGCTTTGAAAATGGGATTGAGCAATTCAGCGGGATTTAAGTTCATGGTTGGTTCTCCGTTTTCAGTTTGTCAGTCTCACACTCAAATCGCAGCCGTGGCGGTTGCCAGCCCTGCCAGCACGTTTTTCCAAAGCGGCGATCTTCTGAATGCAGCCAGCCAAAATTCCCGGCCTGCAAGCGCGTTAAATTCGATTTCGCCGCGCTCGTGTTCCATGCCAGGTTAAAATTCATGGTGGGAAGTTCGTTGAAAGAATCACTCCGCCGTCTTGATGATGGCGAGGATTGCCGCCTTGAGTGGGGCCGGAAGTTTTTCCCAAGCGGTGACTACTTGGGACAAGTCGGGGCTTAACGGGACTGAAGTTTGTGAGTCCCTTTGTGAGTCACCGTCAGAATTCCCCTGTAAAATATGGCGGAGAGAGGGGGATTCGAACCCCACATTTTTCCACCGATAATAAGGGAAATCCGCACGATGACGCACAAATAGACTCACAATTTCCAGTCGCGTCAAGCCCCGAACTGTCCCAAGTAGTCACCGCTTGGGAAAAACTTCCAGCCCCACTAAAGGCGGCAATCCTCGCCATCGTCAAGACGGCAGAGTGATTCTTTCAACGAACTTCCACCATGATTTTTAACCTGACATGGAACACGAGCGCGGCGAAATCGAATTTAACGCGCTTGCAGGCCGGGGATTTGGCGGGCTGCATTCGGAAGATCGCCGCTTTGAAAAAACGTGCTGGCAGGGCTGGCAACCGCCACGGCTGCGATTTGGGCGTGAGACTGACGAACTTAAACCGGAGAACCAACCATGAACTTAAATCCCGCTGAATTACTCAATCCCATTTTCAACACGCTGGACGGCCTGATTGAAAACGACGGTGTTTATCTCTACCTGGTGTTTGTCTGGCTGGCACTGCTGGCCATCGGTTGGATTTTCAGCGGCGGCTTGCGGAAACGTATGAAAGGAAACTCCGTCACGGTCGTTCCCGGCATCATCTTCACGATGCAACCGCCGATGCAATCCCCGCCGCCAATCATCGGCATCGAGGTTGACCAGACGTGGAACGGTGACGACGAAACAATGGACGGACCATGAACAAATTTCATTCCCGGCAAACAAACTGTGACCGACACGCTCGCAAAAATGAGAACACCGGCACGTTAAATTTCACGTCACAAATTTCACCATCAATTTGCACAGTCAGGCACACGAAACGTGTCAAAACCAATGCAACAATTTTCAAGTCACGGTGCAGTCGCACGGTTTTGTGCTACCGCTTTGATAGGGTGGAAGCCTTACCCCTTGTCAGAACAAGGTTTTTACGGCTCGCTCATATCTCGCCGAAAATTGCGCGGAGTCCCGCGAGACG
>PLAY01000037.1 GCA_003134375.1 Limisphaerales bacterium
TGCGATTAAATCGTCAAGTCCACCGGCAAAGGCGAAGCCGGCCAATGAAATTACGACTCTCATTGGAGCGACCTACAAGAATGTGTATGTGGAAAAAGTGGAGCCGGACGGTATAACTATCAGCTATACGCCTGCGCGCGGCGGGTTGGGAATCATCAAGATCAGTTATGACGAGCTTTCCGATGATTTGCGGCAGAAATACGGATTCGATCCGGAGAAAAAGAAGGCTTACGAAAAGAAATAGAAGCTGGCTGCCACATGATGGCTGCGAGTGCGCACCGAAGTTTTATCCACGTAAAGCCGCCGCAACCCTGTTGTAAACCCGAACATTTTGATGCTGAATCTGGCGCGGGGTTCGTTAAGATGAATTCGTGAACGACGGCGACCGACCCAATCCCGATGCGCTGTTAAATTCGCTGCAGCGCGAGGAAGCCGCGAAGAAACGCGGCAAGCTCAAGGTTTTTCTCGGCATGTGCCCCGGTGTCGGCAAGACCTTCGCCATGCTTGAAGCCGCGCGGCGCGAACTCGCCGCCGGGCACGACGTGGTCATCGGTTACGTCGAGACGCACGGACGCAAGGAAACGGACGCGCTCACGGAGGGCCTGCCGCAGCTTCCCCGACGCCAGCTCGAACATCGCGGCATTGCCCTCACCGAATTTGATCTCGACGCCACGCTCGCGCGGCATCCGCAACTGGTCCTCGTGGATGAACTCGCGCACACGAACGCCCCCGGCTCGCGCCACCCGAAACGCTGGCAGGACGTGGCCGAATTGCTCGACGCCGGCCTGGATGTCATCACCGCGCTCAACGTCCAGCACGTCGAGAGCCGCGCCGACACCGTCCGCCAGGTCACCGGCGCGGAGATTCGCGAGACGGTGCCGGACAGCGTGCTCGACGGCGCGGTGTTCGAGCTCGTGGACCTCCCGCCTGCCGAACTCATCCAGCGTTTGCACGAGGGCAAGGTGTATGTGCCCGACCGCGCCGCCGCCGCCGTGCAAAACTTTTTTCGCGAAGCCAATCTCACCGCGTTGCGCGAACTGGCCCTGCGGCTGGTGGCGGACCACGTGGGCGTGGACACCCGCGAATTTCGCCAGACGCAAACCGGCGCCGGCGCGTGGAAGACGGGCCATTGCCTGCTCGTAGCGGTGGGGCCGGGGCCGTTTTCCGAACCGCTCATCCGCTGGACGCGTCGCATGGCCGACGGCCTCCGCTGCCGGTGGCTGGCTGTCCATGTCGAAAACCCGCGTCCGCTGTCGGAAGCCGCCCAGGCGCAACTGGAGAAAAACCTGGCCACCGCCCGCGAACTCGGCGCGGAAGTCATCGCCACCACGGACGACGACCTCGTGCGCGGGTTGTTGCGCGTGGCCCGCACGCAGAACGCCACGCAAATCATTGTCGGCAAACCGGCCGGCACCGGCTGGCTGGAATGGCTGCGCGCCAGCCTTCTGCTGCGGCGCTTGGCGCGGGAAAGCGGCGATATTGACCTTCACGTCGTCCGTTCCGAAAAGACCAGCAACGCGCCCGCTTTGCGGATCTGGAACCGGGCGTTCGCCTCCAATTTTCAGCAATACCTGTTCGCCGCCGGTGCGGTGGCGGCCATGGGCATCTTGAATCTCGCACTCGTGAAATTCACCGGCCCGCGCGTGCCAGGACTGGCCTTCCTGCTCGTCGTGGTGCTGCTGGCGCTGAAAGTGGGCCGCGGCCCGGTGCTGCTGGCCGGCGCATTGAGCGCGGTGGCCTGGAATTATTTTTTCCTGCCGCCCCGTTTTACGTTCGTTATCGCAACCGTCGAGGACGGCATTTTGTTCGGCCTTTATTTCATCGTGGCGATTGTGCTCGGCCAGTTGGTGGCGCGCATCCGGCTGCAGGAAGAGGCCGAACGCCGCCGCGAGGAGCGCGCCACGGTGCTCTACGAGATGTCGCGCGACCTGGCCGAGGCGACCTCGCGTGATGAAGTGGTCTGGCAACTGGTCTCGCAGATCAACCGCGTCTTTCACACCCCTGTCGCCGTCGCGCTGCCCGAGAACAACAAGCTTTTCGCCCATCCCGACAGTTCCCTGGCCCTTTCGGAAAAGGAATTGAGCGTGGCCGACTGGGCGTTCCGCCAGCGGAAGGCCGCCGGACGTTTCACCGACAATCTGCCCGGCGCGGAGGCGCTGCATCTGCCGCTGGCCACCGAGCGAAAGGCGTTCGGCATCTTGGCGGTGAGTTTTCCAGACCAGCGCCTGACGCTCGCGCAACGGGATTTGCTCGAGACATTCGCGCGCCAGGCCGCGCTGGTGCTCGACCGCGTGGAACTCCGCACCGCCGCCGAGCAGGCGCGCCTTTTGGCCGAATCGGAAAAGTTCAGCCGGACGCTGTTGAATTCCATCTCGCACGAATTGCGCACGCCATTGGCAGCCAGCACCAGCGCCGCCAGCGCGCTCGCCGCCGCCGAGACTGCGCCACCGGAACAGCGGCGCGCGTTGATTGGCGAGATTCAGGAGGCCAATGCCCGGCTCAATCGCGTCGTGGGCAATCTGCTCGACGTGGCGCGGCTCGAATCGGGCCAGGTCCGCCCACGCCTCGACTGGCACGATGCGCGCGACCTGGTGCAGACGACATTGCGCGAATTGCAACGCGAACTGGCGGCGCACCCGGTAAAACTGGACCTGCCGGCCGCGCCCCTGCTGGTCCGGCTCGATTTTTCCCTCGCGCAACACGCCCTCGCCAACCTGCTGCTCAATGCTGCCAACCATACTCCCGCCGGCACGCCGATTGAAGTGCAGGCGCAACTGGCGAACGACAATTTGGCGTTGAGCGTCGCGGACCGCGGACCGGGCATCCCGCCCGAGTGGCTGCCGCGCATCTTCGACAAATTTTTCCGCGCCCCCACCGCGCCCACCGGCGGCAGCGGACTCGGACTCACCATTGTCAAGGGTTTCGTCGAGGCGCACGGCGGAACCATCACCGCCACCAACCGCCCAGGCGGCGGCGTGATGTTCACCCTGAATTTTCCGCAACCCGAAAAACCGCCAACCGTCGAGCCGGGATGATGAACCACGAAACCACCAAAACCGCGCCGGTCGCCCTCGTCATTGACGACGAACCGCAAATCCGCCGTCTCCTGTGCGTCACGCTGGAGGCGAATGGCTATCGCGTCTTCGACGCCGCGACCGGGTCGGACGGCATCGCCCAGGCCGCCCAGCGCCGGCCCGACGCGGTGTTGCTGGATCTCGGCCTGCCCGATCTCGAAGGCATGGAAGTGTTGAAACGCCTGCGCGAATGGAGCCGCGTGCCGGTCATCATCCTGAGCGTGCGCGACCGCGAGGACGACAAGGTGGCCGCGCTCGACGCGGGCGCGGACGATTACGTGACCAAGCCGTTCAACAGCGCCGAGCTGCTCGCGCGTCTCCGCGCCGTGCTGCGGCATGCCCAGCCACAGGGCGCGGACGCAATTTTCCGCACCGGCGACCTGGAGGTGGATTTGTCCGCGCGCGTCGTCCGCAAGCACGGCCAGGAAATCAAGCTCACGCCGATTGAGTATTCGCTGCTGCGATTGTTTGTGACGCATGCCGGCAAGGTTTTGACGCACCGCCAGTTGCTGACGGAAGTCTGGGGGCCGAAGGCGGTGGAGCAAACGCATTATCTGCGCGTCCACATCGCGCATTTGCGAGAGAAACTGGAGGCCAACCCCGCGCAACCCGAACATTTCATCACCGAGCCGGGTGTGGGTTACCGGCTGATTGAAAAAAACTGATTCCACGCCCGTCATTCTTTTTCTCCTGGGAGCGCTGGCGTCCCGCCGGCTCACCGCATAACGGACAGGGAGTTCCATCTGCCGGCGGGACGCCGGCGCTCCCAGGAACGGGTGCATCCGCACACTACCCCCGAAGTAAGCGGGCGTTTCGTTCGGAGTTCCGTCCCGCACGGCGGGACGGAACTCCAAACGGGGCAATGCGCGGATACGCCCCCCAGGAACTGCCATCGCTGTTTTAAGCTGCAATTCTGCACCGTTTCTGCTTGAATCAACGCCTTGTGACACCACCTCCGGCAAAACTTGGTTGGATGACGATGCTATTGCGGCAACGTTTATGAATTTGCGGGAATGGTTTGTCATGGCGAAAAACGTGGTGATCGGCCGCGCGCTGAATCTTTCCGACAAAAGCCTGTTCCACCAGACCACGCTGATCGCCCTGTTCGCCTGGGTCGGCCTGGGCGCGGACGGATTGTCGTCGTCCTGTTACGGTCCGGAGGCAGCGTTTCTGGCGTTAAAGGGTCACACCTTTTTGAGCCTGTTCGTCGCCGTTGCCACGATCCTGACGATTGTCGTCATCTGCACGAGTTATTCGCAAATCATTGAGGCCTTTCCCAGCGGCGGCGGCGGTTACCTGGTCGCGAGCAAGCTGCTCTCGCCGACAGCGGGGGTGGTGTCCGGGTGCGCCTTGATTGGCGATTATGTGCTGACCATCGCCCTCAGCGTGGCGAGCGGCACCGACGCGCTGTTCAGCATGTTGCCGGTGGAATGGCAGATGTGGAAGGTGAAGTTTTCCGTGTGCGTCGTGATTTTTCTCACGCTGCTGAATCTGCGCGGTGTCAAGGAATCGGTGCTGCTCTGGGTGCCGGTGTTCTTTGTGTTCGTGCTGACCTACGCCGTGGCGATTGTTTATGGCATCGCATCGCACGCCGGTGAATTGCCGGGCATTGCGAATGGCGTGGCGTCCGATGTGCAGGCGACGGCGTCGCAAATCGGTTGGTGGGCCATGCTGGTCGTGATTTTGCGGGCTTACAGCCTCGGCGCCGGCACTTATACCGGCATTGAGGCCGTCAGCAACGGCTTGAACGCGCTGCGTGAACCGCGTGTGGAAACCGGCAAACGCACGATGGTTTACATGGCCGTGTCATTGTCCTTCGTCGTCGGTGGACTGCTGCTGGCCTACCTGCTTTACCATGTTGAGCACGTGAACGGCAAAACGCTGAACGCCGTTTTGTTTGAGCGAATGACCGCAACCTGGCCCGCCACGCCGGCCAAAATATTCGTGGTCGCGGCGCTGGCTTCTTCGGCGGCGCTGCTGTTCATCGCCGCGCAAACCGGGTTTTTCGGCGGGCCGCGCATCCTGGCGAACATGGCGGTGGATCGCTGGATGCCCACGCGCTTTGCCTCGTTGAGCGACCGGCTCGTGACGCAAAACGGCGTGTTGCTCATGGGTCTGGCGGCGGTGACCGTGTTGGTGTTGGCGGCGGTGCTGTCCACCCAGGCAACGGTGAGCGTGCTGGTTGTGCTTTACAGCATCAACGTCTTCATCACCTTTACCCTGTCGCAACTCGGCATGGTGCGGCACTGGTGGCTGGAACGCGCGAACATGCCGACCTGGAAAAGAAAGCTTTGTGTGAACGGCTTCGGTCTGTTGCTGACCAGCGGCATTCTGATTTCACTCTGCGTCGTAAAATTTTCCGAAGGCGGATGGGTAACGCTGTTCGTCACGGGGATTTTGGTTGCCGCGGCGTTTTGGGTGAAAAGCCATTACAAGCAAACCCAACGTCAATTGCAACGGCTCAACGAACTCGTCGCTGCCGCCGGCATTGACCCGGCCAATATCAAGGATACGGGCGCGCCAGCGCCCGCCTGCGATCCCAAAGCGCGCACGGCGGTGTTTCTGGTCAATGGTTTCAACGGCCTTGGCCTGCATACGTTGCTGGCGGTGGTCCGGATGTTTCCGAAAGTTTATCAAAATTTCATTTTCCTCCAGGTCGGGGTGGTGGACGCGGGCAGTTTCAAGGGCGCGGCGGAAATGGAAAACCTTCGCGAACACTCACGGCGCGAAGTGGAGCGCTATGTCGCCTACATGCGCCAGGAGGGTTTTTATGCCGAAGCACATTTCGCCTTGGGCACGGACGTGGCGGATGAGGCGGCGAATCTGTGCGCCAGGGTGGCGCAACGCTTTCCGCAGGCGCAATTTTTCGCCGGGCAATTGGTGTTTCAGAATGAAAACCTGATCACGCGCTGGCTGCACAATCACACCGTGTTTGAACTGCAGCGCCGCCTCTATCAAAACGGCTGGCCCATGCTCATCCTGCCCATCCAGGTGTGAGAAGTGTTTCCGGGAGCGCATGCGTCCCGCGGGTGGTTTTTGGCATCGCGCCAAAAACATCGTTTGCAGCCCGTTAAAAAACTCTTTCTTTGTAGGAGACGAGGTGACGAGTCTCAAATTCCCTTGGTTTCTGAAGGCCAAGTTGGAGACTCCTTACGTCGTCTCCTACTTCCTTAACCGGCTGTCAGACAAACTCCTTCACGCTGTCCGCCTGTTGCTTGCGTGTCGGCTGGAACTCGCGGACAAGGCTGTCCGCGCTCCGTTTTGGTCGCGTCTTCGCCGCGCTGCACCTTTGCGGCTTGGCGGCTTTGCGTTAAAGAATTTAACAGCCTGGATGCGGCTCAGCTTTTCAGTTTGAGCCGTTGGTCGGTTGATAAAATGATTTAACCCGGGGCGGTTCCCGTTGTGCGGAACCAACCCCGGGTCAATTGTTTTTGCCCCACTGGGGCAAGTTGTTCAGCCCGCGTTTACGCCGGCTCGGCGGTTTCGAGGAAACCTTGCAGATGGCGTACCCGCGTCGGGTGGCGCAGCTTGCGCAACGCCTTGGCTTCGATCTGGCGGATGCGTTCGCGCGTGACATTGTACATCTTGCCGATTTCCTCGAGCGTGCGTTCGTAGCCGTCGAGCAGGCCGAAACGCATTTCGAGAATCTTGCGTTCGCGCTCGGTCAACGTCGTCAGCACATCGCTCAACTTTTCGCGGAGCAGGCTGTAGCTGGTCACTTCCGACGGATTTTCCGCCGTCTTGTCCTCGATGAAATCGCCGACGCTCACGTCGCCGTCATCACCGACGGGCGCGTGGAGCGAAACCGGCTGTTGTGCCATCTTGAGCAGCGCGTGGATGCGCGACACCGGCATGTGCATTTCATCGGCCAGTTCCTCCGGCGTCGGTTCACGGCCCAGTTCCTGGGTAAGCTGCTTCTGCGCGCGCCAGAGCTTGTTCATGATTTCAATCATATGCACCGGAATGCGGATGGTGCGCGCCTGGTCGGCAATTGAACGCGTGATGGCCTGTCGAATCCACCAGATGGCGTAGGTCGAAAATTTGTAGCCGCGGCGATACTCGAATTTCTCGACGCCCTTCATCAAACCGATGTTGCCTTCCTGGATCAAATCGAGGAACGACTGGCCGCGGTTCGTGTATTTTTTGGCGACGGAAACCACGAGGCGCAAGTTGGCCTCGGCCATGTGCGTCTTGGCTTTCAGGCCGCGGTCGGCGGCGGCCCTCAATTCCTTGAACGTCTTGAAAAATTCCTCGCGCGGCATCCGCACGAATTGTTCGAGCGTCTGGATTTTGGCGCGCTCGGCCTCAATCGTCTCCCGACGCTCGGCGGTGGTGCGCAGCGCTTCGAGTTCCTGGATGTGACGCAGGCTGGCCTGGAACTTCTCATGGATGTTGCCGGCCACAATGATCATTTCCTCGACCACCTTTTGTTTGTAAAAAAATCTCGTGAAGATTTCCTGCAGCTTGAAGCTGAGTTTTTTCAACTCGCGCTGCAATTTTTCCTTGCGGCCCTTTTGCAGGGCCTTCTGCCATATGAAATACTTCGCGTCCACCTTTTGATCGAAGGCGTGGATCTTTTTAATGAGCTTGCGCAATTCGCGCAAATGGCCTTCGCGATTGGCGATTTTCTTGTCCACGATCACGCGGTCGAAGCGTTCCTTCGGCGGCTCGGACAACAATTTTTCCGCGATGGCAATGTGTTCCTTCGCAGTGAAACCGAGGCTGTACACAATGCGTTTCATCTCCAGTTCGGCTTCTTCGATGCGCTTGCAAATCTCGACTTCCTGTTCCCGCGTGAGCAGGGGCACCTTGCCCATCTGGTTCATATACATCCGGACCGGATCGTCGAGAATTTCCAGGCGCGCGTCCTCGTCCTCCTCCGCCGGCTGTGCCGGTTCGGCCGGCTTGGCCGCGCGTTCGGCCTCGGCCTGGTCCATGACGATTTCCACGTCGAGACTCCGCAGCTTGGTCAACAGCGCGTCAAGGTCTTCGGGACTGAGATTGTCCGGCAAAACGTCATTGACGTCATCGTAGGTAATGTAGCCGTGCTCCTGCGAGAGATGCAGGAGCGTCTGGATCGTCTCGGTCAGGTCCACGGACGATTGAATGGGCGCCGAAGCCGCGGCGTTCATATGGCCATTCTGTGGCGTTTTCTGCGACGATTTTTCCGTGGCAATAATTGCGCCAGTTGTGCGCGGCCTGGTTTTCTGCGGCTTTGAGGGGTCCCTCCGCGCTCTGGAAATGACAAAACGCCGGCGCGGCGGCGCCAGTTTCACTCCGGCGCTTCGTCGGCTGCCACTTCGATGTTTGCGCGCCCCACTGCCCCGCGCCGTTGTTTTTCGCTTCAGCATAAATTATAATTAGACCTGTTGCGGCTCATTTTGTTTCAGAAAATCTCACTTATCTGCCCTTGCCCCGTGAGCCACGCCGGTTCTGGATACAAATATGCACTCACCCATTGAACTTCGGGAGAGCGCCCACACCAGAAGACCGACGTGGCTTCATATTAGCCCCTTTTGGCCAAAACTCAAGAAGAAACCGTTGTCAGGACAAACCTACAACATTTTGAGAATCAATTGCTTGCTATGATTAGCAATTCTGATTACCAATCTTTTATTGGTCTTTTTTGGCTTTCCGGCGGATTGTTTGGTTTTAATTGGAGGAATTGCTCATCACCCTTTTGGGCATCCAACAATCGTTGCGCTTGTTCCGGCGACATCTCTTGAGCCTTCGATTCCTGGGCCTGTCCAGCTTGGCCGCCCCGTTTTTCGTCGGATGGTTTGCCTGCCGATTTTGCCTGCTGCTGCTGTTCCTGCTGTTGTTTGTCATTCTGCTGGCTCGACTGATTTTGCGCCTGTTGATTTTGTTGTTGCTGCTGTTTCTGCTGCGATTGTTGTTGCGACTGATTTTGCCTGGACTGCTGTTGTTGTTGCTTCTGATTCTGCTCCGAATTTTGTTGCGATTGTTGTCGCTGGTTTTGCCGGGACTGCTGCTGGCTCTGTTGTTTGAGCAATTCATCCAGCTTTTTCAGCTTGATGTCATCAGGATATAGTTTCAGGCCGGCGGCCACCGACTCCTTGGCCTGGGCGATGTTGTTGGAAATGTAGCATTGCGCGCCGCTGTTAAAAAAATCATCGGCGGGCGCGAGTTGCGCGCAAACCGTCTGCCATGACAACAGCAGCAAGCTAAGGCTGATGAGGAGTAACGATCGCATCAATGTCCTTTAATTTTTTAATGTAATCCTGAAATTTTTTGGCGGCAAAGGGGCTGTTCAGGCTTTCCATGATTTCCAGCGCGCGGTGATACTCATTGCGCCGGACCGCCTCGTCCGCCGACTGCTTGGCCCTCCGCATCGCCTCGCGAAGCTGGGCGATCAATCCCAGCTGCTTCTTCACGAAAGCCAGATTGCAGGCAACATCCGTGTCGTTCGTGTTCAATTCAGCCGCGTGCTCATAACTCTTGATCGCCCGCCGCCAGCTCTCCTCCAGCGCGCTCAAGCCTTCCGTGTCCGGCTCGAATTTAAGTTCGCCCAAGCGATACAGCGTGTTGCCCAAATTGTAATGCGCCTGCTGTTGCAGCTTCAAATCCGGCGACAAGGTCGCTGCCTGGAAGGCATTCAACGCCGTGTCGAAATTTGTCGCGCGATATGCCGCCGCGCCCGCGTTGAAGACCAGGCGCAGGTCGTTCGTGTTCACCTGGGCGAGCCGCTCAAATTCCTGCAGGGCATTCGTGTAATTACCCGATTGGTATTCGCGCAACGCGCTCGACGGCGAAGCGGAAGCATTTCCGCAAACCGCCAGTCCCAGCACTACGACCAGCATTGCGATCGGAGCGCCGGCCTCCGGCACGGCTCGTTTCAATACGCTATTCGGCTCGCGCCGGGTCGGACCAGCCTCCGCTGGGAAGCTTCGGCGCGGCAAGGACCGGCGTTCCGGCAAAAACATTTCCACCAGCAGCAACAGCATCGCCAGCGCCAGCGGCCAGTGATATTGCTCGTGATAACGCCGCACCAGCCGTTCCCTGCCCTCCGATTTCGGCAGTGGCGCGAGTCCGCGATCATAAAGCGTGTCAATCGTGTTGGCACCGCGCAGCGGCAGATAAAAACCGTCCGTCGCGCCGGCAATTTGCTGGAGCAACCCTTCGTTGAGGTGCGACTTCACGACGTTGCCCTGCTCGTCGCGGACATAATCCGAATTGCCGTTGGCCTCCGTCACCCGCAGCAAATCGCCCGAGGCCGTGCCGATGCCGATGGTGAAAATTTTCAACCCGGCTTTCGCCGCATTCTGCGCCGCCTCCAGCGCGCCGGTGTCGTTGTCCTCGCCGTCGGTGAACAGCACGAGCACCTTGTGATGGCTGTCTTCCTTGAACGCGGTCAAGGCGGTGTTGATGGCCGTGGCAATGGCCGTGCCGCCCTGCGGAATCGCGTTCACGTCCAACGCCTGCACGCATTGCTGAAACGCCGTGTTGTCAATCGTCAGCGGGCATTCCAAAAACGCGTCGCCGGCAAACGCGACCAGCCCCATCCGGTCCGTCCCGGCCTTTTGCATCAATTCCAGCGCAGCGAGCTTGGCGCGCGCCAGCCGGTTCGGCGCGATGTCGGGCGCCAGCATGCTCTTGGAAGTGTCCACCGCCACCACGATGTCCAATCCGCGCTGTTCGACCTCCTGCAAATCGAACCCATGCTGCGGCTTGGCCAGCGTGACAATCAGCAATGCCGCTGCGGACACCAGACATCCAAACCGGATTTTCTGCCGCGTGGGGGAAATGCCGACGGTCAATTGCGACAAGAGCCGCGCCTCGATGAATTGCACCAGCAGCTTTTGCCGCGAGCGCATCGCCCACCAGAAAAATGCCGCCACCGCCGGTGGCAAAACCAGCAGGAGCCATAAAATATTTGGATGCTCAAATCTCATATCGTCCAGGTGGCACAGGCCTCTGGCCTGTTGTTTTGGGCGTCCCGCCCAAAACCGTCAGGGGACATGGACTGGCTTTGGTTTGTGCAGACAACCAGTGGTGGACGATGTTTGACGAAATCCGGCGTGACGCCCATGCCACCATTCCAAAATGTTGTCTGGGTGGCACAGGCCTCTGGCCTGTTGTTTTGGGCGTCCCGCCCAAAACCGTCAGGAGACGTGGACTGGCTTTGGTTTGTACGGACAACCAGTGGTGGACGATGTTTGACGAAATCCGGCGTGACGCCGGATTTGACGGGCGCGACGCCCGTGCCACCAAAAAACGACCTGTCAATCGGCAATGTCGTCATGGCAACCTCCGCAAAACAGTCTGACCGAGAACAATTTCAAGCAGCAAAATCACCAGCCCGCACGACACAAACCACGGGAACAACTCGTCGAATTGGGCGAATTTGTTGATGACCGCCTCGGTTTTTTCCAGCTTGTCAATCTCCACGTAAATTTGCCGGAACCGTTCCGCGTTGTCGGCGCGATAATATTTGCCGCCGGTCTTGTCGGCAATTTTTTGCAGCGTGTCTTCATCCACGTCCACCGGCACGTTTTGATAGCCCACTTTTCGCCCGCCCATGAACACCGGCATCGGCGCCGTGCCTTGTTCGCCAATGCCGACCGTGTAAATTTTCACGCCCAGCGCCGACGCCGCGTCCGCCGCCAGGAGCGGTTGGATTTTGCCGGAGTTGTTTTGTCCGTCGGTCGCCAGGATGATGATTTTGCTTTTCGATTTCAGATCGCGCAACCGGTTGATGGCTGTGGTCAGCGCATCACCAATCGCCGTCGCATCGGAATTGATCGTGCCGATTTCCAGGCGGTCCAGATTTTCCTGCAAATAATCGTGGTCCAGCGTCAACGGCGCGGCGATGAACGCCTGGGCCGCGAACACCACCAGCCCGATGCGGTCGTTCGGGCGTTTATCAATGAAATCTTTCAGCACCGACTTGGCCATATTGACGCGGTTCACGCGCTGCCCGCGCACCACGAAATCCTCCGAAATCATGCTGCCCGACAAATCGAGCGCGCAGACGATGTCAATACCGCTGGCCTTGACGGTGGTGGCGCTTTTCATCAAACGCGGTTGCGCCAGCGCGACAATGAACAACGCCAGCACCAGCCAGCGCAATGCCGCCAAGAATGCACCAGCGCGCGAACGCCGCGCCCGCGTCAATCCTTCCACCAATCGCACCGCCGAATAAAGAAACGCGGGCGGCTGGCCGCGCCGGCCCTTCAGCCACGCCAGCAACGGCAGCAGCAACAGCAGCAATAACAGATATGGATGGGCAAAGGCCATTTTGAATTTTCGATTTACGATTTACGATTTACGATTTGTTCCTCTTCAGCAATCACCGGCATCGGCTGTGGCTCAGTTTCCTCAACGAGCCGCAGCGCAGAAGAATGCAACCCGCGTAATTCTGGTTCACCGGGCTCGTATTTGGCGAATTTCACCAGGTCGCAGCGCTCCAGGAATTCGCCCAGTTTTTCCTTTTGTTCCACCGACAACAAATCCGTGCCCCGCAGCTCGTGCAAAAATTCCTCGGTCGTGCGTTCCGGCGCGTGGAAATCAAATCGTTCTTCGAGGTAAACACGGATGGTGTCCGAAACCAGGATGCAAAACGGCTTGGGATGCGCAATCAGTGCGAGCGCTTTTTCCAGCATTTCCTTCGCGCGAACGTGGGCCGGCACCAGCGGCACAAACGGAATTTGCGACCGCCGGTTCCGCCACCACCGCCAGACCGCGAATAACAACGCCGCCACGGCTAGCGCACCGAGCGTCCACCACAGCCATTCCCAGCCGCTCGGAATTTCCACCGGCGGCTTGATGTCGCGGATGTCATTGGCGACTGAAACTGCTGAATTTGTGATCATCGTTGTTTGCTGTCGGTAGCACCCGCGTCTCGCGGGTGGAGTCGGACGTCTCGTCCGACTCTTCCGGCGGTTCGCGTTCCACAAAGGTTTTGGCGGGACGCCAAAACCGACCCGCGAGACGCGGGTGCTACCGTAAAAAATTCGCCGCTCATTTTACCCGCGCAGCCTCCGTTTTTCACGGTTCTCGAAAAATTTGCCCAAGGCCGCCGAATAAGGTTCGTCCGTGCGGAGTTGAATGGTGTCCACGCCCGACGAGCGAAACTGCCGCGCGAGGTCGTTGCGCTGTTTTTCCTGCCGCAATGCAAAGGCGTCGCGGCTGCTGGCGTGGCCCGTGTTGATTTCGACGATTTCACCCGTTTCGGCGTCTTCCAAAATCAAACGGCCAAGCGCAGGCAGCTCCAGTTCGTAGCGATCCGTGATTTGCACAGCGACGACATCATGCTTGCGATTCGCAATCCGCAACGCCGTTTGGAGTTCGGGCGGCAATACGCCGGTGTAGTGTCGCGTGTCCCCACGCGAGGGTCGGCTGGGGACCCGGGCTTCACCGAAGGCTGCGCCGAGGCGAGCAGCCGACGCTACAGCCGGGCTTATAAAATCCGAAATAACGACGGCGATGGCGCGATGCGGCAAAACGCGACCCATGAATTCCAATGCTTGAACCAGGTCCGTTCCGCGCCGTTTCGGCTCGAAGAACAAGACTTCGCGGATGACACGTAACACGTGGCTGCGGCCTTTGCGCGGCGGAATGAACTTCTCGACTTCATCGGTGAACAGCAACAGACCGACCTTGTCGTTGTTGCGGATGGCGGAGAAGGCCAGCACGGAGGCGATCTCGGCGGCGAGTTCGCGCTTGGATTGCGCGCGAGAGCCAAACAAACCGGAGCCGCTTACGTCCACGACCAGCATGAGCGTGAGTTCGCGTTCCTCGACGAATTTTTTGATGAACGGATGGTTCATCCGCGCGGTGACGTTCCAGTCAATCGCGCGCACGTCGTCGCCGGGCTGGTATTCGCGCACCTCATCGAAGTTCATGCCCTGGCCCTTGAAGACGGAATGGTACTGGCCCGCGAGCGTTTCAGTCACGACGCGGTTCGTGCGAATCTCGATCTGCCGGATTTTTTTGAGGATTTCGCGGGGAATCATGGGTGACGGGATGCGTAATGCGTGACCTGTCGCGCCGAAGCGCAGCAAAGGCGGATGCGTGACGGGAAAAACCCTGCTTGCGCGAACAAATCAAAGGAGTAAATTGCCGCCATGAGTGCGACCGAAGTTTTTGCTGCTGCCAAGGCACTGCCGCTCGATAAACGCATCAAGCTGGCGCAGGATTTGTGGGACGACATCGCCAATAACGGATTCGACCCCGATTTGACGCCGGAGCAGGCCGCCGAATTGGATCGCCGCCTCGCAGAATTCGAGAAAAATCCCCACGACGGAATTCCTTGGGAGCAGGTCGAAGCCGATCTCAACCAGCGCTTCGGCTGGCGATGAATCTTCCGGTCATTTTCAAACGCGCCGCGCGTTTGGAATTCGATGAAGCGGTTGCCTGGTATGAAGGCGAGCGGTTGGGACTCGGCCGGGAATTCAAATTGGAAGTGAAGCTTGCGCTCAAGCGCGCACTGGCCAACCCGGAGCTTTTTCAAAGAATTCGCGGACGCGCCCGGAAAATTCGCCTGCGCCGGTTCAAGAAATATGCCATTTACTTCGCGGTCAAAGACAATGCCTTTGCTGTGCTCTCCGTTTTCCACGCCTCGCGCAACCCGGCGGAACTGGTGCGGCGGCTGAAATGAAACGCCCGCGAACGTTTCAGTCACGACGCGGTTCGTGCGAATCTCGATCTGCCGGATTTTTTTGAGGATTTCGCGGGGAATCATGGCAATGCGAAATGAACGGACTGTAATTCGGGTTGAAGGTTTAACCGGGGCGACAACCAGCGAAGGACGCGACCCGCCATCAAGCACGGTGCGCCGATTAAGCTGAAACTGTAGTGGCCATGCGGCACCCGCCAGATTTCGGGCTGCTCCCAAGATTGCCAGAGCTCCTCAATGGATTCCTTCGTCGCAAACAAATCATGGATCGCTTCGATCAATAATATGTTTTCCTTGAGGATGACTGGTTGTGTGGTGGTCAGATTCCACGAAGTCAGATTCAACGCCTCCCGCGCCACGCGCTGCCGCTGTAACAGCTCCCGAGTGCGACGCCAGATGATCCGTTCCGCGATTGAGCAATTGCTGCGAACTCGAGGCACGGTTAAAACGACAGCGGCCAGCCTCGCATCATGACACACAGTCAATCCCGCCAGCCATCCGCCATGCGAACTACCCCACAGCGCAACAGCAGGACAACCTTTCTCCAACAACCATCCTGTCAAAGCGCGAATTTCGGCAACCGCCTGCGCCGTTGCCTCCGCGTCCCGCAAGAAATCTGGCTGGCTCAACGCCCCCGGCTGGCGCGGACGGCGTTGCAAGTGGTAAGGGGACTCCAACGTTGCAACACTGAATCCCGCCTGATTGCAGCAGCGGACTATCATTGAAAATCGGAATTGGTATCCGATCCCACCATGTAACAAAACAATCACCGGTCGTTCCTGCCAACGCTCCGCGCAACGATAGAGTCGGCCATGAACGACATTGTTTTCAGCAAATTCGCTTGGTCGCGGCGTAGGAAAGCGGAAATGTTGCGGGTCGTTGAACTCAACCCACGCTGGCTGACTTTCAGAGGGAATGAAATCCGACCCTTTCAGCAATTGAAGCGCCTCCTCCAGTCGAGGACTTCGTCCACTGTTGAACGACCTCCGCATGGACGTGACCTGAAGGGCCGACCAGTCAATCAATTTTGCCAAAGGCGCGATCACACGTTGGTTATTTGCCGCTCAAAATAAGCAAGAGGCAGAGAACAAATTCAGTTTTCATCAAGGCACCGGCAATTCATCAAAAATTTTCTGGATGATGATTTCGCTGGTTTTTTCCTCAGCCTCGGCTTCGTAGGTGATGGCCACGCGGTGGCGCAGCACGTCCATGCCGATGCTTTTCACGTCCTGCGGCGTGACGTAGCCGCGGCCTTTCAGGAACGCATATGCCTTGGCCGCCAGCGTCAGGTTGATGGTCGCGCGCGGCGACGCACCCAGCTGGATGAATTCCTTCACCGCGATTTTGTAGTGGTCCGGGTCGCGCGTGGCGCAGACGAGGTCCACGATGTATTCCTTTACCTTGTCGTCCACGTAGATGTCGTTGATGACTTCGCGGGCCTTGAGGATTTGTTTCGCCTCGACGACGGCGCTGGCGGTGGGCGTGCCGGAGGTGCGCGCCATCAAGTCGAGAATCTGCCGCTCCTCGGCACGCGATGGATAGCCGATTTTCAATTTGAGCATGAAGCGGTCAATCTGCGCCTCGGGCAGCGGATAGGTGCCTTCGTGCTCAATCGGATTCTGTGTGGCCAGCACGAGGAACGGTTCCTCCAGCTTGAAGGTTTGTTCGCCGATGGTGACCTGTTTCTCCTGCATCGCTTCGAGCAGGGCGCTTTGCACCTTGGCGGGCGCGCGATTGATTTCGTCGGCGAGGACGAGATTGGCGAAGATGGGGCCTTTGCGCGTGGTGAAGCCGCCGGACTGCGGATTGTAAATCTGCGTGCCGATGACGTCGGCGGGCAGCATGTCCGGCGTGAATTGCAGGCGCGAAAACTTCACGTTGAGCGTGGCGGCGAGGGATTTGACAGCGAGGGTCTTGGCCAAGCCGGGCACGCCTTCGAGCAAGACGTGGCCGTTGGCGAGCAGACCGATGACCAGCCGTTCAGTCAGATAATTCTGGCCGACGATGACCTTGCCCAGTTCGTTAAACAGCGGATGCGTGAAGGCGCCCGCTTCCTTGACTGCTTCGTTGATGGCAGAAATTCCGGTGTTCATATTATTTAAATTCTACGGACAGATGGACAATGAATCCAGCTTCTGTGTTCAAGAAAAATTGGGCATAGCAGCCGACGTGAGGAGACTCATTCTATACAAAAAAAGTTAGAGCCTCGTTACCTCGGCTGCTACGAAATCAGAAAGGTCATTTCGCCCCGGCAACGTCCCGCGCGATCTGGGCTTTCAGTTCTTCGAGCGAACCAAATTTTTGCTCGTCGCGGAGCTTTTCGCCGATTTCGATTTCCAATTCCCGGCCGTAAAGGTCGCCGGTGAAATCAAGCAGGTGCGCCTCGACGCTGATCTGTGGGGTTGGGTTTTGGAGTGTCGGGCGATGGCCGATGTTTAACACAGCGCGGTGCGTGGTCGTAGGACAGGCGTCACGCCTGTCTCCATCTTTTTGTTCCGCTTGAGCGGGAGATTGATTTGAGACAGGCGCGACGCCTGTCCTACAGCTGACATGCACGGCATAGACGCCGTTGGGCGGCAGAACCAGACCCACCGCGTCGAGATTCGCGGTCGGGAAACCGAGCTTGCGACCCACACCATCGCCCGCGACCACACGGCCGGAAATGGCATAAGGCCGTCCGAGCATCTGGCTCGCGGCGTCAAGATTGCCAGCGCGAATGGCCTCGCGAATGCGCGTGCTGCTGACGATTTGATTGTCGAGGGACACGGCGGCCAGGCCGTGAACGGTGAAACCCAGTTCATCGCCGAGTTTTTTAAGCAACGCGACGTTGCCACTGCGCTGGTGGCCGAAAACAAAATCCGCGCCCACACACAGGCTTTGGATGTTTCCGAGGTCCCGCGCCAGTCCGCGGATGAATGCCTCGCCGGTTTGCTTGCTGAAAGCGCGGTCGAAATGAATCAGCAACAGCGTGTCCGCGCCCAGCGATTCAATCGCGCCCAGTTTTTGCGGCAGCGAATAAATCAGCGGCGGCACACGTTCAGGCGCTACGACGACGCTCGGGTGCCGGTCAAACGTGATAACCAGCGCAATGGCGTCGTGCTGGTGCGCGTCGGCGACGGTCTGGCGGATGATCTGCTGATGGCCGAGGTGGACGCCGTCGAAAACGCCGATGGCGAGGCAGGTTTTACGGCTGCCGTTGCCAAGCTCATTTGCACTGTGAATGACGTTCATCGTTATTCAGACGTTTGTTCGTGAAACGTAAAACGTGATGCGTGAAAGGCAAGCTGCGCCCGCTGATTTTTCACGTTTCACGCGTCACGTTTTACGTTTCACGCATCACGATCCAGCCGCCAGCTTCAAAAACGGAATTACCTTCTTCTCCAATTCCGTCGGCGTGAGTTTGAGCACGTCGTCCAGCTTCGTCGCGTCGGCCACGTCAAATTTGCCGGAAACGCTGCGCCGGAGCGCGGCCAGATGCGCGCCACAGCCGAGTTTCTGGCCAAGTTCATGCGCGATGCTGCGGACGTAAGTGCCCTTGGTGCAGGCGACCTTGAACTGGCCGAGCGGCGGTTCGTAATTCGTGAAGCGGCAATTGTAGATGTGAACCAGCCGCGGTTCGCGCGCCACCTCGATGCCTTTGCGGGCGAGCTTGTACAGCGGCACCCCTTTTATCTTGATGGCCGAAACCATTGGCGGCGTTTGCATCTGGTCGCCGATGAACGTGGCGGCGGCTTCATTCAACTGCTCCAGCGTCAGCGGCGGCACCGGCTGGGTGGAGGTAATTTCGCCGTCGCAATCATAACTGTCGGTCGCCGCGCCGAATTTGACGGTGCCTTCATAGACCTTGTCGTCGCCCATCAATTTTTCGGACAGCTTCGTGCCGCGGCCGAGCACGATGATGAGCAGGCCGGTGGCATTGGGATCGAGCGTGCCGCAGTGGCCGACTTTTTTGATGCTGAACCGGCGGCGAATGGCATCCACCACGTCGTGCGAAGTCGGGCCGGCGGGCTTGTCAATGAGGATGGCGCCGTCAAGCGATGAAAATTCTTGCATGAAAATTTACCGGTTGGAATCCAACGCGCGCTTGATGGCGGCGATGACTTTGCGCTGGACGGACAGCGGTTTGCCGGGGATTCTTGCGCCCGCCGCCGCCGGATGGCCGCCGCCGCCAAATTGCGAGGCGATTTCGTTCACGTTCACCCGGTCGCTTTTGGATCGGAGGCTGATGCGGGTCAGCCCGGGTTCGATCTCCTCAAAAACGCATGCAACCACGACCGGCTCGATGGCGCGGATGTGGTCAATAAGCCCTTCGGTGTCCGCGCTTTCCGCGCCGGTGCGGGTGAAATCGGCCTGCTTCAGCCAGAACCACGCGATGCGGTCGTTGGCGGCGAGGCGGAATTTGCTGTAAACGTGCTTGAGCAGCCGCACACGGGAAAGCGAATAGGACTGGTAAACCTCGTCGCAAATTTTCGCGAGGTTCGCGCCGCGCGTGACGAGTTCCGCCCCGGCGTGAAACGTGCCGGGCCGCGTCGTGGAGTATTGAAACGAGCCGGTGTCCGTCGAAACGGCGGTGAACAGGCAGTCGGCAATCGGCTTGGTGATCGGCCAGCGCGCGACTTTGAGCAGGCGGTAAATCAACTCGCCAGAGGAAGGCTCGCGCGCGGAAACCCAGTTCACGTCGCCGTAGCGCGTGTTGCTTTCGTGATGGTCAATGTTGATGAACATTTTCCGGTGTGCGATATATTTACCGACCCGGCCAAAGCGCTCGAAGCTCGCGCAATCGGTGGCGATGACACAGTCGAATTTCATCCCGGCCCTTGGCTTTTGAAACAATCCGTCGGGGTTGAGAAATTTGTATTTTTGCGGAAGGGAATCCTCGTTCCAACAGACGACTTTTTTGCCCTCGTTTTGGAGCGCCAGCGTGAGGCCGAGCTGCGAACCCACGCAATCGCCGTCGGGCCGGATGTGGCCGATGACGCAAAAGGTTTTGCTTTCGCGGATGATGTCGAGGATGCGATCAATGATTTTCGGATAACTTTTCACAATTTAATCTTCAATGTCGTCGGCCGGCGTGGTTTTTTCCAATTCTTCGATGATTTGGAGCACGCGGTTGCCTCGGACGATGGAATCGTCAAAGGCAAATTTCAGCTTCGGCGTGTATTTCAGAACGACGGCCCTGCCGATGAACCCCTGAAGGCGCACGCGATGCTCGTTGAGCAGTTGAAAGCCGCGCTTTTGCTGGTCGGGATTGCCGAGGATGCTGATGAAAACCGTCGCCGACTTGAGGTCACCGGCCACGTCCACGTCATTGACCGTGATCAGGCCGGCCTCGCTGACGTGAAATTCACGGCGGATGGCCTCGCCGATTTCGCGCTTCAAAAGTTCGCGCACTCGCTGGAGTCGAAGGGATGCCATGGGAAGTTGGGGTCTAGCCTCTGGCGTCCGGGGTCTGGGACCGGGGTTTTGCGTCCGGCTTTTCCCCAGAACCCAGATCCGAGATCCAGGAGCCTAATTTCATAATTTTGCCGCGACTTTCTCGGTTGTGTAACATTCAATGGCGTCGCCCACCTGGAATTCGCTGTAGCCCTCGATGCGAATGCCGCATTCCATGCCGGCGCGCACTTCGTTGACCTCGTCCTGAAAGCGGCGGAGCGATTGCGCGATGCCTTCGTAGATGACGTCCTTGCGCCGGCGCACGCGGACCTTGCCTTTGACGATGCGGCCGCTCGAAACCATGCAGCCAGCGACCGGCACGCCCTTGGACAATTCAAAAATCTGCCGCACTTCCGCCGAGCCGATGATGCTTTCCTTGACATCCGGTTCCAGCAATCCGGCCATTGCTTCCTTCACCTGATCAATCAATTCGTAAATGATCGCGTACAGCTTGATCTGCACGCCCTCATGTTTCGCCTTTTCGGCGGCAGTGCTGTCCAACCGCGCGTGAAAGCCGAGAATAACGGCGTCGGACGCGGACGCCAGGGCCACGTCGTTTTCGGTGATCGTGCCGACGTCGCTGTGAAGAATTTCGAGGGTAACCTTGTCGGACTCGATTTTCTTGAGCGCCTCGACGATGGCCTCGACCGAGCCTTGCGTATCGGCTTTGACGACGATCTTGAGCGCCTTGCTCTGCGCGGCCGCCAGCGAAGCGAACAAATTTTCCAGCGTGACCTTCGAGCGATTCTCCAAATCCTGCGCCTTGGTTTCGTTGGCGCGTTGTTCGGCCAGTTCCCGCGCGGCCTTTTCGTCCTCCACCACGCTGAATTCCAGGCCCGCTTCCGGCACGCCGTTCAAACCAAGGACTCTCACCGCAAACGATGGCCCGGCTTCCTTGAGTCGCTGGCCCTCTTCGCTGATCAACGCCCGGACGCGTCCGTAAAACTCGCCGCACAGGATGATGTCGCTGACATGCAACGTGCCTTTGCGCACGAGCACCGTCGCCGTCGGACCACCCGGCTCAACCCCGGATTCAATGACGTTGCCCTTGGCGCGGCGGTCGGGGTTCGCCTTGAGTTCGAGCAACTCGGCCTGGAGCAAAATCATTTCCAGCAGTTTGTCCACGCCCTGCTTGGTGAGCGCAGAAACATCCACAAAAATCGTGTCGCCGCCCCAATCGTCGGGCACCAGCCCCTTGTCTTGCAACTGCTGGCGAACCTTCAACGGGTTCGCGTTGGGATGATCCATTTTGTTGACCGCGACCAGAATCGGGACTTTGGCGGCCTTCGCGTGGCTCAACGCTTCGAGCGTTTGCGGCATGACGCCATCGTTCGCGGCAACGACGAGCACGACGATATCCGTGACGTTCGCGCCGCGCGCGCGCATTGAGCTGAACGCCGCATGGCCGGGCGTGTCGAGAAAGGTGATTTGCGCCAGCTCATTTTTGCGTTCCGGGTGGGGCACGGTAATCGTGTAGGCGCCGATGTGTTGTGTGATGCCACCGGCTTCACCCGCCGCGACGTCTGATTTGCGAATCACATCGAGCAACGTTGTTTTGCCGTGGTCAACGTGACCCATGATGGTAACGACCGGCGCGCGCGGTTTGAGCTGTTCCAGTTTGTCCTCGACGTCGAGTTCAACTTTTTTGACCGGCGCGTGGACCACGCCGCCGCCGCGCTCGCGTTTTTCCACTTCAAACCGGAAACCGTATTTCGCGCAGAGCTGCTGGGCGATTTTTTCGTCAATCGCTTGGTTCACATTGGCAAAAACGCCCAGTTCCATCAAATCGGCGATGATCTTGAACGGCCTCTGCTTGAGTTGCGCGGCGAGTTCACGCACAACAATCGGCGGTTTGATGATGATGACTTCGCCGGTCGTAGGCGCGACAAATTTGGGCTGCGGCGCGGCGGGTTTGGCGGCTTCGCGCGGTGGAGTCGCCGTTTGACGACCGGCGGTTGGACGGTGAGCTTGTCTGGGTTCCGTTTTTTGCGGCGGGCTTTGACGCGACGGCGGATGTTTGACCGAACCGGCTTTGTCGCCCATGCGCGGCGGGCGTGTCGGCAATTGAATAAACCCGACTTTTTCGCCAATCTTCGGTCCGGTCGGTTTGGGCGGTGGCGGTGGCAGTTTGGGGGCTTCAACGACCGGCGGCGGTTCTGCTTTGACCTCCGGTTTTGGCGGTTCCGGCGGCGGCGTTTTAATGACGACTATGGGTTCGCTGGGCGCGGCTTTTGGCGCGGGTGGCGGCGGCGGGGCGAGTTTGGCGGCGAGCTCGGGGTGGTCCAGGCAGAGTTGCTCTTCAAGGTACTCGGCGCTGATCTTATCGAGCGAACTGGACGGGACTTTGGCGGCGGCAATGCCCAGTGACTTGGCTTTGGCGAGAATTGCCTTGTTCTCCAGGCCAAGTTTCTTCGAGATGTCGTAAATCCGAACGGGCATATATTTCTTTCTTCACCAAACCGCGCCGGCCACCGTGCCGGCCCAAAATTTTCCCGGCGGCATTCATCAGGCTACCGGGGTGTCGGAATCATTTCCACCAAGCTGAATCTTCCGGGTTTCGGCTTCAGCACGCGCGGCTTTCAAAATTTCCGCCGCCTTCTCGCCGATCTGCGGAATGCTGCTCAAATCACTTTCATCCGCCGACAACAAATCCTCGATCCGCGTCAAACCGGCATGCACCAGCGCATCGGCCTGTTCGCGTGAAACACCCGGAATCGCGGCGAGCAATTCAACCGCTTCGGCAACCTTTTCCTCAAAGCCCTTGGTGACGACGACTTCGGCGTCAATGTTCACCTCCCAGCCGGTCAGCTTGGCCGTCAATCGCGCATTTTGTCCGCGTTTGCCGATGGCCAGCGATAATTGATCTTCAGCCACCAAGATATGCACACGCCGGTTGGCTTCATCAATTTCAAAGTTCTTGAGCTTCGCGGGTGAAAGCGCATTGGTAATGAATGTCCGGACATCCGGCGACCACGGGATGACGTCCACTTTTTCGTTGTTCAGTTCGCGGACGATGTTTTTCACGCGCTGGCCGCGCATGCCCACGCACGCGCCGACGGGGTCCACTTTGCTGTCGCGCGAATAGACGGCCATCTTCGTGCGAAAACCCGGTTCGCGCGCGACACCTTTGATTTCAATCGTGCCGTCGTTGATTTCCGAAACTTCAAGTTGAAACAGTTTGATGACAAACCGCGGGTCGGCGCGGGACAAAATAATTTCCGGCCCGTGCGGGCCTTCTTCAACGGCCTTGACGTAGCAACGGATGCGTTCGCCGACCTGATATTCCTCGGTGGGCACGCGCTCGCGGTTTGGCAGCAGCGCCTCGTATTTGCCCAAATCCAGAATCACGTCCGAACGCTCGAACCGCCGCACGGTGCCGCTGACGATGTCGCCGACGCGATCCTTGAATTCGGTGAAAATCAGCGCCTTCTCCGCCTGGCGGATTTTTTGCATGAGCGCCTGCTTGGCGTATTGCGACGCGATGCGGCCAAAGCCGGTCGGCGTCACTTCCTTTTCGATTTCGTCACCGACTTGCGCATCGGGCTTGATGCGGCGGGCATCAAACACGGAGATTTGGTCGTGCTTGGAAATGACCTTTTCAGAAACGATAAGTTTGGCGAACGCCTTGATGTCGCCGTTTTTTTGGTCAATTTCGACGCGCAACTCCCGCGCCGCGCCGACCGCCTTTTTGGCGGCGGACAACAACGCCTCCTGAACCGCGCCGACGAGGACATCACGATTGATGCCCTTTTCGCGCTCCCAAAATTCCAGAACTGCCAAAAAATCCGCATTCATACGCTCGACGCTGCGTTCGTATCCGGCGAACAAAAAAGTCGGCAGATATGCATCTTCCGACTTTCGCGCGCTGGATGACCCAGCAAACTTTACCGTTCTTAAGGGATAGCTTAAGAAGTTAACCTGAACCCGTCAAGCGCAAACAAACCCCCGCCAATACTGGCAAAATTGACCTTTTGCCCACGAGAAACCGGCGTTCGCCCGCTTCCGTGGACTGTCTCACAACCGGTTGAAGGGCGTCTGCACGGGCAACATTTAAACAACCAAGCAAAACGCCGCTCAAAACGAGCGCGAGGCAGAGGATGGTGTTCCAAGCGGTTCGGAAATCAAACTCCAGCGGGAGCGGTCAAGTTGAACTTCCCTCCGGGCTGCCGGTGTCTTCCTGACATTCCTCTTCCAGAATGGAGTACCAGATGGAGTTGGCCCAGCCGCCTTCGGCCACCGGTTCGCTTTTCACAAACTCCCCCTCGCGCCTCATGCCGACGCTCTCGAACAGCCGGCAAGCGGCCGTGTTCCGGCTGTCGCAACTGGCCGATACGCGGTGCAGCTTGATTCCCCAAAAGCAAAAGCCGAGCAGCGCCTTCACCGCTTCCAACGCAAACCCCTTCCGCTGATAATTCCGGTGCAAATTGATGTTCAGCATCGCCTGGGACGGTTTGGGAAACCACAAGCCGAGATGGCCGATGAGCTGGTTGCCGTCCTGGAGTTCAATGGCCAGACGGAACATCTGGTTTGGCGTCGTCAGCTTGATCGCGCTGTCGCTTTCGAGCCAGCGCAGCACTTGCTCCTCCTCGTTCACCGCCAGGCCGTCCGTGTATTGAAGAAAATCCTCATCGGACAGCAATTTCATCAATTGCTCCCAATCGTTCATGGCGAACCGCCTTAAAACCAGCCGGGGCGTGGTGATGGGGATGGGAAGCTTTTCGCCCGTTTCGCTGCCGGCCTCCGGCACAATGAGATTTTCCATGCAGTTGGGACAGTCCTGGGCGGAGCCAATCGCGTTTTCGGGAAAAGAAACCGGTTCGCCACAATAGGGGCACTTGAAATCGAGGAAGTTTTCTTCGGTGATCATGATGGTTTTAGGGCCACACGCGGGCGAAATTATGCGAATTATTGAATGCCGCGCGAAAGTTCAACTCACGGCCATGCCGAGCAGGAACTCGATGTTGGTCTTGGTCTTTTTCAACTTGCCCAAAAGCAGTTCCATCGCCTCGACGGGCGGGACGCCGGTGAGCGCGCGGCGCAGCAGGACAATCCGGTCCAGTTCATCCGGGTGGTAGAGCAGTTCCTCCTTGCGCGTGCCGGAGTGTTCGATGTTGATGGACGGGAAAATGCGGCGGTCCACCAGCGCGCGGTCCAGATTCACCTCCATGTTGCCCGTGCCTTTGAACTCTTCAAAAATGACTTCGTCCATGCGGCTGCCGGTGTCCACCAGCGCGGTGGCCATGATGGTGAGCGAACCGCCCTCCTCGATGTTGCGCGCCGCGCCGAAAAAGCGTTTCGGCTTGTGCAAGGCGTTCGCGTCCACGCCGCCGGACAGGATTTTGCCGGAGTGCGGCTGAATGGTGTTGTAGGCGCGGGCGAGGCGCGTGATGGAATCGAGCAAAATCACCACGTCGCGCTTGTGTTCGATCATGCGCCGGGCTTTTTCGATGACCATTTCGGCGACCTGCACGTGGCGTTCCGGCGGCTCGTCGAACGTCGAGCTGATGACTTCCGCGCCTTTGCAGGAGCGTTCCATGTCCGTGACTTCCTCCGGCCGCTCGTCAATGAGCAGGATGAACAGGTAGGTTTCCCGATTATTTTTAAGAATCGCGTTGGCGATTTTCTGCATCAGCACCGTTTTGCCCGTGCGCGGCGGCGCGACAATGAGGCCGCGCGTGCCCTTGCCGATGGGGCAAACAAGATCGAGCACCCGCGTGCTCAACTCGTCCGGGGTGGTTTCCAGGATGAACCGCCGGTTCGGGAACAGCGGCGTGAGATTGTCGAAAAGGGTTTTTTCCTTCGCCTTGTCCGGGTCCTCGCCGTCCACACCCTCGACCTTGAGCAGGGCGAAGAACTTTTCCTTTTCCTTCGGTGGACGGATCTGGCCGGCGATCAAATTGCCGGTCTGCAAATCGAACCGGCGGATTTGCGAGGGCGAGACGTAAATGTCCTCCGGACACGGCAGATAATTGAAACTTTGCGAACGCAGAAAGCCGAAACCTTCCGGCAGCACTTCGAGCACGCCCTCGGAAAACAGCACCCCCGCGCGTTCGGCGTTTTTCTGGAGGATGTGGAAAATGACCTCGTGCTTGCGCATCGTGCCGAAATTCTCCACGCCGAGTTCCTTGGCCATGTGGTTCAACTCGCTCATCTGCATCGCCTGGAGTTTGGCGATGTTCAACGACGTAACGATCTTGTCGCGATGCGAGCCGCGGTGCTCTTCCATCCTCGGCTGCTCCACTTTGGGTTCTTCGGCCAGTTCGACCGGCGTGGAGGGCGGCTGCAAGGAGGCGGAGCCGGATGGTTCGGGCGCAACGGCGGTTTCGACCGCGCCGTTGGCTGATTCAGGTGATTCCACGGCGGGAGTTTCCACCGGCGCTTTTTCCGCCGAGACTTCCGCCGGGGTTTCCGCCGCCGGTTTCACTTTTGGTTTTCTGGTTGAGGCTCTTGGGGCTCTTGGCATAGATTAAATTGGTTGGATTGACCGGATTTCAATTGCCCGATGTGAAAGACCGTCACGCATTGGACGCCTTGCGACCGGAATGGTTCAAACTGGGATGACCACCAACCGGAGCGCATCAAGGTGTTTCGTGTCCTCAATACGGCAAGGGAAATTTCGCAGTCAACTTCCAGACACCTTGGCGCACCCCGCCTGCCGTGTCAAGCCGCCAAACCGGATTTTTCTTGTGCGATTTCCATTTCGGCGGGTGCTATAAATTAAACATGACGCCAGATTGCGAAATGCTCCACCGCTACGCCGGAACCAAATCCGAGGAAGCCTTTGCCGAATTGGTGCGGCGACATCTCAACCTGGTCTATTCCGCAGCTCTGCGGCAGGTCAACGGCGACACGCATTTGGCGCAGGACGTGGCGCAGATAGTCTTCACCGACCTCGCGCGCAAGGCCGCATCGCTCTCGCGCCGCGCGACGCTGACCGGCTGGCTTTACACCAGCGCGCATTTTGCCGCCGCAAAAATCGTGCGGACGGAGAACCGCCGCCGCGACCGCGAGGAAACATTTATGCGCGAACCCATTTCTGAAACCGCGCCCGAACTGGATTGGCAAAAACTCCGGCCTTCGCTCGACGATGCCATGCACGAACTCAAGGAAGCCGACCGCGAAGCCATCCTGCTGCGCTATTTCGAAAACTGTCCATTCACCGAGATCGGCGGGAAGCTCGGCCTCAACGAAAATGCCGTGCGAATGCGGGTGGATCGCGCGCTGGAAAAGCTCCGGGCGGCCTTTCTGCAACGCGGCGTCGCCACCACCGCCGCGCTGGCATCCGTGATCTCGGCGAACGCGGTTCAAATCGCGCCCGCCGGGCTGGCGGCGACGCTCACGAGCGCATCGCTAGCGGCGGCGGGAACCGGAATGCTCACCCTTTTGAAAATTATGACCCTGACCAAACTCAAGCTCGGCCTCAGCGCGCTGGTCGTTGCCGGCGCGACAACCGCTTTGGTGGTTCAACATCAAACCCAAACCCAATTGCGCGTGGAAAATGAATCCTTGACGCAACAACTCGCGCAATTGAAAACCGACAATGCAAGTTTTTCCAACCAGCTGGCGAATGTCGGCGATCCCAAGAAACTCACGGACGACCAGCTTAATGAATTGTTGAGATTGCGAGGTGAAGTGGGCGTGTTACGACGGCAAGCAAGCGAATCAGGGGAAGCGCATGAAGAAATCAACGAGGCAAATCAGAAAGCTCAAGCTGCCGAACAAAAGCTGGCAGTGACTTTGTCCGCCCAAGCCAAATTCACAACCGATGAAAACGCAACCATGAATGCAATGAAGTATCTTGGGCTGGATATGCGGATTTATGCGGGAGATCACAATAATCAATTTCCAACCAATGATAATCTATATCAATTGGTAAAAAACTACGACAGCAATACAAATTTACTTCAAGGCATACCTGCTATTGAATATCTCAATATTGGATCGGCAAAATTTGTTTCCGAGGATAAACTCGAATATCCAAATTTGGTGATGCTTCGCGAACGGATTGCCCGGCAAGCTCCCGATGGAACATGGCATCGCGTTTATCTTTTTGCCGATGGCAGCGAGCAAACCGCGACATCTTACGATGGAAATTTTGATGCTTGGGAAAAAGCGAACACGTTTTCGCCGCCACCAAGTCAATAAGGCGGCGGGAATCTCGCAGTCAATTCGCACCCGCGTTTCAATCCAGAGCCAGCGTGTTTTTCAAAGCTGCGTCCACGGTTTTCATATTCGGCAGATGGCCGAGAATGGAATTCATTTCCGTCTCGAAAATAGTGGCAAGATTGTCGGTCATAATTACCGAATCCAATCTCAATCCAGCGGTTTTGCCTTCCACTGAATCGCGGCTGACAAAAATGCGGCTGGCGTGGCCGCGACGCGCGAGGTTGCTGGAAATCATGGCAACAATGGTTTGGGCAAGTCCGCTGGACAATTCGCCACGCTGAATGACGAGAGCGGGACGGCGCGTGGCGGTGTGCAAATCGGAATTCGGAAACAATACCAAAACCACGTCACCGCGTTTGGTCTTCATCGTAGATGGAGGCTTCGGGACGTTCCCAATCTTCAGCGAAAGTTTTCAGGCGCGAGCGCAAATCACCGGCCTGGACTTCATCAATGCCCCGATCATGCAATGCCACCGCCGAATTTCCGGCCGTGATTTCCATGAGTTTCCGGCGCACGGCTTGAAGTTCCGCCGCCGTCAACTTGGGCAATTCATTGATAATCTGGGCTACACTCACATTTCCAATTTAGTTTGCAACGGCAAAATTGCAACGGCGAATTCAATAAGGCAGCGGGAACTTCGCCGTCAGTTCACGCACCCGTCCGCGGACCTTGTGCGCCGCCTCGACGTTTTTGATGTCCAGCAGCACCTCGGAAATCATGTCGGCAATGGCCGCCATCTCCGCTTCCTTCATCCCGCGCGTCGTGACCGCCGGCGTGCCGAGCCGGATGCCGCTGGCCTGGAATGGTGAGCGCGTCTCGAACGGAATCGTGTTTTTGTTCACCGTGATGCCGGCTTCATCGAGCACAATCTGGCAGTCCTTGCCGGTCACGTTCTTCGCGCCCACGTCCACCAGCATCAAATGATTGTCCGTGCCGCCGCTGACGAGCCGGTAACCGTTGCGTTTCATGCCGTCGGCCAGCGCGGTGGCGTTCTTCACAATTTGCTGCTGATAATTCTTGAATGACGGTTGCAACGCTTCATGAAAGCAGACGGCTTTCGCGGCGATGACGTGTTCGAGCGGACCGCCCTGGATGCCAGGGAAAACGGTCGAATCAATTTCCTTCGCGTTCTTCTCGCGGCACAAAATCAATCCGCCGCGCGGTCCGCGCAACGTCTTGTGCGTGGTGGTCGTCACGAAATCCGCATGCGGAATTGGGCTGGGATGGATTCCGACCGCCACCAGACCGGCGATGTGCGCAATGTCCGCCAGCAGATACGCGCCGATTTCGCGGGCAATTTCGCCCATGCGTTTGAAATCAATGATGCGCGGATACGCGCTGGCGCCCACGGTGATCATCTTCGGCTTGTGTTCGCGCGCCATGGCGGCGAGCTGGTCGTAATCAATCCGTTCGTCGTCCTTGCGCACGCCGTAGTGGACGATTTCAAAAAATTTGCCGGAGAAATTCGCCTTATTGCCGTGCGTCAGATGTCCGCCGTGGCTCAAATCCATCGTCAGCATCTTGTCGCCGGGTTTCAGCACAGCAAAGTAAACCGCCATGTTCGCCTGGCTGCCGGAGTGCGGCTGGACGTTGGCATGCTCCGCGCCGAACAGTTTTTTCGCGCGGTCAATGGCCAGTTGCTCGACCGTGTCCATGTTTTCGCAGCCGCCATACCAGCGTTTTTTGGGATAGCCCTCGGCGTATTTGTTCGTGAGCACGGAGCCTTGCGCTTCCAGCACCGCCGGGCTGACAAAATTTTCGCTGGCGATCAATTCGATGTTTTCCTGCTGGCGCACGCGCTCGTGCTCGATGGCATCGGCCACGATGGAATCCACACTGCGCAAACGCAATTGCAGCGGAGTCAGCCGCAATTCCAGTTTGCCGACACGGCGCTCGTGGCGTCCGCCCTCGAATTTCGCGTTGAGGAAAGCGTTGAGGATTTTCCTGCCCGTCTCCGCCGGCGTGGTTTTACCGGCAAGGCAAAGGACGTTCACGTTGTTGTGCTGGCGCACCAATGCCGCGGTCGGCACATCGGCGACAAGCGCGGCGCGCACCCCGGGCACCTTGTTGGCAGCGATGCACATGCCGATGCCGCTCGTGCAGATCAGCAGGCCAAATTCCGCGCGGCCCGCGGCCACCGCCTGCGCCGCCAGCTCGGCGAAGTCCGGGTAGTCATCGCTGGGATCCTTCGATTTCGCGCCAAAATCCGTGACGCTCAAGCCGCGCTGCTGCAGGTGCTGCTTCAGCGCTTCCTTCAATTCGTAGCCACCGTGGTCCGCGCCCAGCGCAAACGCCACCGCCGGAGTTGTTTTCGTTGTTGTGCCGGTCAAAATTTCGTGTTGTTCCATAAATCTCAGCAGCGATGCGATTCCCTGCTCAATCTGGTCGCGGCAATTCTTATACACCTCATAGGTTCCGCCAATCGGGTCGCTGATGTCTTTTTCAAATTCCTCGAGCGTGTCGTCAAATTCGCGCAGCAAAAAGGTTTTTTCCGCCGTTGGCGGATACAGGAGCGCAATCACGTCCACGTGGCTGTGCGTCATGCCGAAGATGTAATCCGCCTGCCGCACCAAATCCGCCGTGAGCATCCGGCTGCGCTGCCCGGAAATGTCAATGCCCAGCTCGCGCATCGCTTCCACCGAATGCGCCGTCGGCGGCTGGCCGTCCACCGCGCCGAGTCCCGCCGAAAACACACGGAACTCCCCGCGTCCGGCTGCCGCCCGCTGGAACAGCGCTTCCGCCATCGGGCTGCGACAGACGTTGCCGGTGCAAATGAATAGAATGGTTTTCACCCCGCGCAAAGGTTCACAATGAGTTGTGAAAAGCGAATCGTCAATCCGAAATCAGGGGTGCGACTGGTGTACGACGGCAAGACCTTTGATCAAATCCACCGCGCGCGCCAAAACCGGGTCGCGAATCACCGGCTTTTGCGGCTCAGCGGCACGCGACGGCGCGGAATCTTCATCGCCGGCATTGTTGTCGCCTGGCCTGCGGATTAATCTCGGCCCGGGTAAATCCATGTCCCGCGTATGGAACTCGGACGTTCCAATGGTTTTCCCGTCGTGCTGCTTCTGTAGCACCAATTCCGCCTCACTGATGCGATCCACGAACGGCAGCAAATTGTTGGTTGCAACCCCGGGACTGTTGTTCTGCGCCGGTGACGCGTAGGGATTTTCCCAAAACGCGCGCTCATCGTCCGCGCTCACGGTCACGGCAATGTCAGGCTGCAAACCGCCGGATGGAACCGCCGGGCCATTGCCTGATTTGACCGGCGTCGTCGCGATGCGCAACCGTTCGCCGTTGCGCAGGGGGAATTCCTTGAAAGTCGCCGCCTCACCCGCCGTCGGGTTGCCGATGATCAGACCCGCGCCCGCGTGGCGCAACGCCGCCGCCAGCATTTCCGCCGCGCCGCGCGTTTCGGCGTTCACCAGCACCACCAGCGATCCAGCGGCGATCTTTTTTGACGCGAACAAATTCGCCGCGGCCTGCGCCGATGCGGCATCGTCGCCGACGACGAACCGCAAATCCAAAACGAGGCCGGCCACTTTATTGGAGGTGGTCAACGCGCGATACGCCGCGGTCAATTCGTTCGCGAGATTTCCCGTGACTCGGCCCACGCGCAGATACACCACGTCATTTTCCAAGACCGCCGATTTGCTCAATGCCGTCCCGCCTTGCGTAATCGCCGACCCGGCCGCCCCGCCGACCAATGAAACTTTGCCGGGAAACCGGGACAGCAGGCCTTCGATCGCCGCGCGGTTCAAATTATCGTCCGTTGCGCCCGTGAGATTCGTGCGGAGCAAATCATAGACTTCCTTGAAATCCGGCGCCGGGTTCGTGGCATCTGCGCCCCAGGCGCAGGGCGTTGCCAGCCAACCGGTCACAGCCAGGGCGAAAAGACTCAAAAAACGTCGTGTCATGCTGCGCCTAAAATGCGCGACCAGCCCGCAAAAGTAAAGGTGCCAGCGCACGGCCACCAATAATTTTGTCGGATTCGGGGCGGCAGCGGCGATATATTTGGAAACGATGACAAGCGACCTGGAATTGCTGCAAAACTACGCTGACCGAAATTCGGAGGAGGCTTTTGCCGAACTGGTCCGCCGCCATCTGGATTTGGTCTATTCCGCCGCGCTGCGGCAGGTCCGCTCCCCGCAACTGGCCGAGGAAGTCGCCCAATCCGTTTTTACCGATCTCGCGCGAAACGCCGGCAAGTTGAAGCCCGACACCGTTTTGACGGCCTGGCTGTACCAAGTCACGCGCCGGACAGCCGTTGATGTGGTGCGAAAAGAATCCCGCCGGCAATTGCGCGAACAAATCGCCACCGAGATGAATGCCATGAACGCCACCGCCTCTGACTGGACGCATGTCGAACCTTTCCTCGACGAAGCCATGCACACGCTTGATGAAACCGACCGCGCCACCGTTTTGCTCCGCTACTTCGAGAACAAATCCCTGCGCGAAGTCGGCCAAACCCTCGGCACGAGCGACGACGCCGCGCAAAAACGCGTCAGCCGCGCCGTCGAACGTCTCCGCGAATTCCTCTCCAGACGCGGCGTCACCGTCAGCGCGAGCGGACTCGTCGTCGTCATCTCCGCCAACGCCGTCCAGGCTGCGCCTGCCGGTTTGGCCGCCACCATTTCCACCGCCGCCATCTTTGCTGGAACTGCCGTTTCAACTTCGACCGTAATCGCGGCCACCAAAGCCATTGCCATGACCACGCTCCAAAAAACGCTCATCACCGCCACCATCGCCGCCGTCGCCGGAGCAGGAATCTACGAAGCGCACCAGGCTTCGACGCTGCGAAGCCAAGTTCAAACCGTTCAGCAACAGCAAGCCCCGTTGGCCGAACAAATTCAGCAACTGCAGCGTGAACGCGACGACGTGACGAAACGCCTGGCGGAATTGCAGGCGGAAAACGAGCAATTGAAATCAAACCGAAACACGGCCGAGCTTTTGAAATTGCGCGGGGAAGTGGCGCGCTTGCGAAACGAAGCCAATGATCCGACCGATGCATCAGCAAAAGCATTGGCGGCCAAAATGAACAAACTCAAGCAGCGATTGGCAGAAACGCCGAGCGCAAAAATTCCCGAACTGCAATTTGTTACTGAACAGGATTGGCTCAATGCCGCCAATGGCAAACTCGACACCGATGCTGATTATCGTCGTGCGCTGGCTTTGTTGCGCAGCGCCGCTGAAAGCAAAGTTGCGTCCATGCTACAGAAAGCGTTAAAGGCATACCTGCAAAGCAGCAGCGGACAGATGCCAACCGATCTCGGCCAATTGCAGCCCTATTTCGATTCGCCGGTGGAGGACGCCATCCTGCAACGGTGGGAAATCGCGCCCGCCGTAACCGTAAAAAGTCTTGGCATGGGTGGAGATGTGATCATAACGCAGAAAGCGCCGGTGGATGACGTGTTCGATACTTGTTTCGGCATCGGTCCCAACGGTCGTGGCAGCACGGATTTTTTGTCCCGGGAAGTTGCTCCCACGATGAATCCGGTTTGGGAAGCATTCAGTGCGGCCCACAACGGACAGTGGGCGGATGACGTCTCCCAACTGCAGCCCTATGCCACCACGCCGGAACAACAAGCGGCGCTGCAAAAATTGATGCTGAAAAATTCCGCTGGGCAGTAAATGCTGCAACTTTTATAGGCCCTTCGCCGTGATGTCGCGGCGGAAATGCGCGCCAGCGAAATCAAATCGTCCGAAAAACTTTGTCGGATTTGCCGCGACCCGGTTATTTAATGGGTGAGATGCAGCCAAAGTCCGATGCCCAGCTCCTGCGCGAATATGCCGAATCCGGCAGTGAATCCGCGTTCACCGAACTCGTCGCCCGGCATACGGACCTCGTCTATTCCGCCGCGTTGCGCCAGGTGCCGTCGTCCGATCTGGCGTGCGACATCGCCCAAAACGTCTTCACCAGCCTCGCGCGCGGCGCGCGGACGCTGGCCGGAAAATTGAATCAGGACGCTTCACTGGTCGGCTGGTTGTGTCGTTGCACGCGCAACCTCGCCCTCAATCTTCGGCGCGACGATTTCCGCCGGCAATCGCGCGAAAGGCAAGCCATGGAAAATCTTCACCCGACTTCTGAAACCGCGCTGGATTGGGACCGCCTGCATCCCTTTCTGGACGAAGCCATCTCCGGATTGAATAAAGCGGATCACGATGCGCTGGTGTTGCGGTTTTTCAAGAACTTGGACCTGCGCTCCGTGGGACTCGCGTTGGGCGTGAGTGATGACACGGCGCAAAAGCGGGTTGCTCGCGCCCTGGAAAAACTGCGCGACCATCTGGCGCATCACGGCATCACCACGACCGGGGCCGCACTGGCAATGGCCATCTCCGCCAATGCCGTCCAAGCCGCGCCGATTGGATTGGCGGCCACCATTTCCGCTGCCGCGGTTCTGGCTGGAACAACCATGGCCGCCACCGCAACTGCCACCGCCATCAAAACCATCGTTATGACCACACTGCAAAAAACTCTCATCACCGCCACGCTCGCCGTTGTCGCCGGGGCAGGAATCTTTGAAGCCCACCAGGCTTCAACCCTGCGAAGCCAGGTTCAAACGCTCCAGCAACAGCAAACGCCGTTGGCCGAACAATTGGCGAAACTCCAGGCCGAAAACAAGCAGCTTTCAAATCTTGTTGCTCAAGCAAAAGATCAAAAATTGCTCTCACAAGCGCAACTCAATGAACTCTTGAAGCTTCGCGGTCAAACCGGACAAACACGAACAGCTTTGCAGGAGTTGGCGAAGTTGAAAAGCAGTGTCGCCCAGCAAAGCGGGACAATACCGGCCTATCTTACCAATGCCATGGCGCAAGGAGTATCCATGTCTGAAAAATTCAAAAAAAAGGCGGCCCTCGCCAAACTCGACCGCATGAAGGAAAAACTCCACCTGACAGATGACCAAGCGCAGGCCATCAGCGACATCATGATCAAAAACATCGAGAATAGTTCTCAACAGGTATTAAATGCCATGCAGGGTAAACAACAAATGCCACCACCGGATCAAGCGACTTCCAGTGGCTCGCAAAATGAAGAGGTTGCAATCAAGGCGCTGCTCACACCCGACCAACTGGCGACCTATCCAGACTTCAAACAGGCTGAAACCATTACGTCTGCCGAAAACAGTGCCCAGTCGGAGTTGACAATGTTGTCTGGTGAAATGGATCTTTCACAGGAACAGCAGGACAAAGTCCATTCCGCACTTTATCAACTGGATTTGAACCAAGCATCAGCCCCTCAAAACCAGGAGGCTATTGCCCAGGCTCGCGCCAGTGGCAATTATGCGGATTTCGTAAATTTGCTGATTGAGACGCAGAAGCAAACCTTGGAAAACAAATTGAAAGCCCTTGATGGCATCCTCACACCGGAGCAGTTAAAAACCTATGAACAAAAGCAGTTGGACATGATTGATATGCAAACCAGCGCCATGAAGATGTTTCTTCCCCAAACAACCAATGGAGCCGCACAATAGTCACCTCTAACAACCCGTAAAAAACGTCTTATTTGGGGCAGGAGCCGGGGTAACGGGGATAAATTTCCTTGGAAACAAAGATTGATTTGGAGACTCCTCACGTCGTCTCCTACTTTTCTAAATGGTGTTCCCGAATTTTTTGCGCCTTCGCCGCAATGTCGCGGCAAATCGGCGCGCCGGCAAAATGGATTTTTCCATCCGGGCTGGTCAACCCCGGGATTTGGCCACCGGGCGGTTCCGCAATTCCACCCGCCGGGTTTTGCCGCTGATGGTTTGGGGCAATTCCTTCACGAATTCGATTTCACGCGGATATTTGTACGGCGCGGCGGTTTGCTTGCAGTGCTGCTGGAGCGTGCGCTTCAAATCATCACCGGCCACGGCTTCCGGACGCGGGATTACGAACGCCTTCACAATCTGCCCTCGCACTTCATCCGGCTTGCCCACCACCGCCGCGTCCAGAACGGCCGGATGTTCGAGCAATACACTTTCGACTTCAAACGGCCCGATGCGGTAGCCCGAACTCTTGATGACATCGTCCTTGCGACCGACAAAATAAAAATATCCGTCGGCATCCCGCACGGCGCGGTCGCCGGTGAGATACCAATCGCCGCGGAGCTGCTTCGCCATCTCGCCCGGGTTCAGCCAGTATTCATGGAACAATCCAACCGGCCGGTGCGGTTTCACGCGCACGGCAATTTCCCCTTCCTGTCCGGCGGACACTTCGTTCAAATCATCGTCGAGCAGTGCCACGGTGAATCCGGGCATGGGTTTGCCCATCGAACCGGGTCGCACTTCGTGGCCGAGGGAGCGGAAGTTGCCGATCAACGCCACGGTTTCCGTCTGGCCGTAAGCCTCGTAAAGCGTCAAGCCGGTGGCGTCCCGCCAGAGCTTGAACACTTCGGGATTCAGCGGCTCTCCCGCGGTGACGCAATGACGCAGCTTGGGAAATTTCCAGCGGGAAAGGTCCTGCCGCACAATCAAGCGCAATGCCGTCGGCGGTGCGCACCAGGTGTTGATCGGGAAATGCGCGAGGGTGTCGAGCGTCTGAGCGGAATCAAATTTGCCGCGAACGTCCAATGCGAACACGCAGGCACCCATCTGCCATGGGCCGTAGAAACTCGACCACGCGGCCTTGCCCCATCCCAGATCGGAAATGTTCCAGTGCATCTCGCCGGGTTTGCAATCGAGCCACAACCCGCCCGTGAGCCGGTGGCCGAGGCCGTAACTTACCTGTGTGTGCAAAACCATTTTCGGATCGCCGGCCGTGGCGCTGGTAAAATAAATGATGCCCGGGTCGTCGCTGCGGGTGGGTTCGGCTTGAAATCTCATGTCCGCCGCCCGCAGTTGGGCATCGAAATCAATCCAGCCCGACGGCGCTTCACCAACCGCCAGACGCACCCCGTCGAATCCGCCCAGCTTCGCAACGCCGTCCGCATTGGCAATCACCGCGCTGATTTTTGCGGCTTGAATCCGATAAGCCACATCGCGCGGCGTGAGCAGCAGGGTGCCGGGCACCGGCACCGCGCCCAGCCGGATGAGGCCCAGCATGGCGATCCACCATTGCGGCACGCGCGGCATCATGATGAGCACACGGTCGCCGCGCTGCACCCCGGCCGAGTGGAAGACATTGGCGGCCCGGGCGCTCAGCCCGGAGAGTTGTTGAAACGTGAACTTCTGTTCCGCGCCCGTTGCCGCATTCACACACCACAATCCCCAGACATCCGGCTGAACTTTCGCCCAGCGGTCAATGACATCGGTGGTGAAATTAAAGTATTCAGGGACCTTCAATTCCCAGGAAGATTCCGGACGGGTTTGGATGCGTACAGCCACGAGATTGCCGGTCAGTGTAAGGCTTTCGTTACGATACCGCGACGAAAATGTGCGTCATTGAAATGGATTGTCCCCACCGCGGCGCAGGGACTTGACGGACCGGCCTGCCTGTCTTAATCTGTCTTACATGAGAGCAACCTTGACCATCAGCCTGCCAACGATGCTGCGCCGCAATGTTTCCCGCGCCGCCAGGTCCAGGCACATGAGCGAGAGCGAATTTGTCCGCAATGCCGTTCAGCGCCAGCTTTGGATGGAAGCCTTTGAGGAAACGCGCCGCAAGGCTGTCCCGCGCGCGCGCGCCGCCGGCATTTACTCTGATGAGGACGTGTTCAAGCTCATCTCGTGAAAGTCGTCGTTGACACAAACGTCATCGTCGCAGGTTTGGTGGCGGAAGGCCTCTGCCGGGACATCATCAAACGCCGCCTGCCCGCCTGCGAACGAGTCACTTCGCAACCGCTGCTTGATGAATTAACGGCAAAAATGCGGGAGAAGTTCGGACTCGAACCGGAGGAATTGCCGCTGCTGAAACTATACGAGGAGACGGCGACGGTAATAAAACCGAAACCGCTTTCGAAGCCTGTCTGCCGCGATCGGGACGACGATGAGGTGCTGGCAACCGCCCTTGCCGGCAAAGCTGGAATCATTCTCACCGGCGACAAGGACTTGCTGATGTTGAAAGAATTTCAAGGAATCAAAATTCTCTCGCCACGCCAGTTTGTGGAGTGGATGGACCAGCAGAAGTGATTCGCCACATCGCCTTCGCCGCAATGTCCCGGCGGAAATGTGCGCCGTCGAAATGGACTTTTTCCACTGCGGCGTAGGCGACAGCTTGCGCGCTCTTCAAATCCTTGCCCAACGCCGTCACGCCCAGAACGCGTCCGCCGTTGGTGACGATTTGGCCATCCTTCAACGCCGTGCCGGCGTGAAAAACTTTTGTGTTCGGCAACGCGTTCGCAGCGTCCAGGCCAAGGATGGGCTTGCCTTTGGCATAACTGCCGGGATACCCGCCGCTGGCCATCACCACGCACACGGAAGCCTCCGCTTTCCACTTCAATTCGATTTTGTCGAGCGTGCCATTCACGCTTGCGTCGAGCAGTTCCACCAGGTCGTTTTCCAGCCGGGTCAGGTAAACCTGCGTTTCCGGGTCGCCGAACCGCGCGTTGAATTCCAAAACCTTCGGGCCTGACTTCGTGAGCATGATGCCGGGGTAAAGAATGCCGCGGAAATCAATCCTTTCCGTTGCGCAGCCGCGCATGAAAGGCTCAAAAATTTTCCGGCCGGTATCGGCGAGTTGCGCATCCGTCAGAAATGGCGTGGGCGAATAGGTGCCCATGCCGCCCGTGTTCAAACCTTTGTCGCCGTCGAGCGCGCGTTTGTGATCCTGCGATGTCGGGAAAAGTTTCGCCGTCTTGCCGTCGCAAATCGCGTGGAGCGAAATTTCCATGCCTTCCAGATATTCCTGGATGACAATGTTGGCGCCCGCCGTGCCGAAAGCCTTGCTGACGAGGATTTCGTCAATTGCTTTGTTCGCTTCCGCCGCGCTGGTGCAAATCAAAACGCCTTTGCCAAGAGCCAGGCCGTCGGCTTTGACGGCACACTTGCCATCCAGCGACGCCGCGAATTTTTTCGCTTGGGCTGCATCCGAAAATGTCCCGGCCTTTGCCGTCGGAATGCCGTATTTCTCCATGAAGTGTTGCGAGAAAACCTTGGACGACTCGAATTGCGCGGCTTTCCGGTTCGGCCCCCAGATGCGCAAATCATTTTTCTGGAACAAATCCACTATGCCCAGCGCCAGCGGGTTGTCCGGCCCGACGACTGTGAGTTCGACCTTTTTTTCCTGCGCGAACGCGAGCAGCTTTGGCAAATCCTCGGCACCAAGGTTCACACATTCGACCGGCGCGGAATTTTTCGCCAGCCGTTCCTGCGCGATGCCGGCGTTGCCCGGCGCGCACCATAGTTGCGTGACGTGCGGCGACTGCGCCAGTTTCCACACCAGCGCGTGTTCGCGTCCGCCCGAACCGATGACGAGAAGTTTCATTAAAAAGTTGCCGGCAGATTACGCGGCCCGCCGCGTCGAAGCAATGCGAAGACGGGATGGCGTGGAGTCAAGATGCGCACTTTCAAAATGGGATCGCCTTTATCAACTTGCCCTGTTTGGTTTCGTTCATTATTGTTTGCGGCCATGAAATCAATTCTTTTCCGCCACGGGCTGGTTGTTTTTATTCTTTCAATCGCCTTTGGCAGTCTGGCTGACAATTCAACCCTGCCGCGCGAGCGCGTCTCCTTGAACGCCGGCTGGCGGTTTGCCCGGTTTGGTTTCATTCGCGACGGTTCATCTCGGCCAGAGCCGGGCCAACCGGCCGGAGCGGTCACGGCTTCGTCGGAGGAAACCAGCAAAGGCAACACGGCAAGCATGGCGTTTGACGGCGACTCCAACACGCGGTGGTGCGCCGCCGATGGAAGCATGAACCAGTGGCTCGCGGTTGATTTCGGCAAAATCACACCGCTCGGCTCGGTGGAAATCGAGTGGGAAAATACACTCGCTTATCAATATAAGGCCGAGGTTTCCGACGACGGGAAGTCCTGGAAGACCGTGGTGGACCGCACCCAGAATCGCGACGCGGCACGCCTCGACAAGGCGGCGCTTGGCAGCACGGGCCGGTTTGTGCGCGTAACCGTCACCGGCGTGCCCGAAGATAAATGGGCGAGCATTTGCGAACTGCGCGTGCTCGATCCCGCAGGCAACCGGCTCCAACCCGCCGGTGGTGTGCCAGGGACTGGAGCCAAACGGCTCCAGCCGGTTGCGCCGAAGGATGGCGCGGGGGTCTTTCCGGAGAGTACGGTGGAGTTCAACGACTCCGACTGGCGCAAGCTGAACCTGCCGCATGACTGGGGCATCGAGGGGCCGTTCAAACAGGAGTATCCCGGCGATACCGGCAAACTTCCATGGTGGGGCATCGGTTGGTATCGCAAACACCTGGAGGTTCCAGCGTCTGACCAGGGCAGGAAAATTTATTTGGATGTGGATGGCGCGATGTCGCACGCAAAAGTCTGGCTCAATGGCCAACTCGTCGGCGGCTGGCCCTATGGCTACGCTTCCTGGCGCGTGGATTTGACTCCGTTTGTCAAATTTGGCGGGGACAACGTGATCGCCATCCGCCTCGACAATCCGCGGGATTCCTCGCGCTGGTATCCGGGCGGCGGCATCTATCGGAACGTCTGGCTCGTTAAAACCGCGCCGGTGCATGTCGCACATTGGGGAACTTACGTCACCACGCCGGAGATCAGCGCCAGGGCGGCGACGGTGAAAATCCGGGTCACCGTGGACAATGAAACGGCTTCCGCTTCCGCCGTGACCGTGAAAAATGAAATTTTTGAGCTTGGCGCGGACAACGTCAAAGGAAAATCCGTCGCGTCATTGGCCACCGAGGGTGTCAAAATTGCCGCGCACCAGTCCCAGTCGAGGGAAGGCCAGATTGTCATTCCCGATCCGAAATTATGGAGCATCGAACAACCGCAGCGCTACGTCGTCGTCACCACCATCGAGCAGGATGGGAAGCCGGTGGACAGCTACGAGACCCCGTTCGGCATCCGCACCATTCAATTCACCGCTAATAATGGTTTCCTGCTCAACGGCAAGCGTGTGCCGCTGAACGGCGTTTGCGACCATCACGACCTCGGCGCGCTCGGCGCGGCCATCAACCCCCGCGCGCTGGAACGACAGATTCAAATCCTGAAGGAGATGGGCTGCAACGCCATCCGCACCAGCCATAATCCGCCCGCGCCGGAACTGCTCGATTTGTGCGACCGCCTCGGCATGGTCGTGATGGACGAATCATTCGACTGCTGGAAAAGCGGCAAGAACGCGAACGATTATCACCTGCTGTGGGACAACTGGCATGAAAAAGACTGGCGCGCGGAACTTCGCCGCGACCGCAATCATCCCTGCATCATCCTCTGGAGCATCGGCAATGAGGTGGGTGAGCAGGACTCGCCGGCGGGGCTGGAAATTGCCGCGGAGCTGACCCGCATCGCCCACGAGGAGGATCCGACGCGCCCGACGACCGCCGCCTGTAGCGACGGGCGTGCCGCGTTTAACGGATTCCAAAAGAACCTGGATGTTTTTGGCTACAACTACAAACCGACCGAGTATGGCCGGGCGCACGAGGCCAATCCGGGCCTGCCGATCTTCGGCAGCGAGACGGCGTCGTGCATCAGTTCACGCGGCGAATATTTCTTCCCCGTCAGCACCAATAAGGACGAAGGCAAGGCCGATTTCCAAATGAGTTCCTACGACCTTTACGCGCCGCCCTGGGCGACGCCGCCGGATTGGGAATTCAAGGGGCAGGATGCGTTTCCCTATGTCGCCGGCGAATTTGTCTGGACCGGTTTCGATTATCTCGGCGAGCCGACGCCTTACAACGGGGATATGAGCAACCTGCTGAATTTCACCGACCCGGCCGAGAAAGCCCGGATGCAAAAGGAATTGGAAGCGCTGGGCCGGATCAAGGTGCCGTCGCGCAGTTCCTATTTCGGCATCATTGACCTCGCCGGTTTCCCGAAAGACCGCTACTACCTCTACCAGGCGCGCTGGCGTCCGGATTTCCCCATGGCGCACATCCTGCCGCACTGGAACTGGCCGGACCGCGTCGGACAGATCACGCCGGTGCATGTTTATACTTCCGGGGATTCGGTGGAACTTTTTCTGAACGGCAAGTCGCTGCGTCTGAAGAAAAAAGGACCTTATGAATACCGCCTGCACTGGGACGACGTGGTGTATCAACCCGGCGAACTCAAGGCGGTGGCCTACAAGAACGGGAAAGCATGGGCGACGGACGTGATGAAGACAACCGGTCCGGCGGCCAAACTCAAGTTGCAGGCCGACCGCAATACGATCAAAGCTGACGGCCAGGATTTGTCATTTGTCACCGTGACCGTGGCGGACCAGGACGGCCTGCTCGTGCCGCGTTCGCATAACCAGATTCACTTTGACATCAACGGACCGGGCGAAATCGTGGCGACCGACAACGGCGATGCGACAAGTTTCGAATCGTTCCAGTCGCACGAGCGCAAAGCTTACAACGGACTTTGTCTGGTGATTGTCCGCGCGAAAGCCGGCGAGTCCGGCAACATCATGCTGCGGGCTGCGTCCGAAGGTCTGGCCACAGCGGAGATTCCCATTATGACCGCGCCGGCTCATTAACATTTGTTTTCCTTGAAGTGCCGACAGCGGGAACGCAAAAAAGGCGATGTCGGCGCCTATGACCGTCTGGCGCCGCCGCCACAAGCTGGGCGCGCATCAACATCACAGACAGACTGGAATAAAATGCCTGCCAGGATAAAAACCCGGATTGACGTGGCGCTGGCCAAGGTTTGCCGGCATTGCACGGTCTGCAACCAGGCCCGCCGCCGGCAGCGAGGAGCGGCATTTTGGTTTGTGACCAAAATCGAGCGGGGCGCGTGCCCGTTCTGCCGGGCTTATGAGCGGGTCCACGGCCGCAAGGCACACGAACCGGCATGATTTCCCTGCAGCCGCAGACGTGAGTCGGCGCTGAAACAATTCGAAAGCAGGTTTCAAATCAGGAAAATGGCGCCGACTGACGTCGGCGGCTGCGGTGGGTTACATGTGCAAGGTTTATTGACCCCGGCATTCCAAACGGTTACAAGAGTCCTGCTATGGACGTTTTGACGCTAGCACGCATCCAGTTCGGGGCGACCATTGCGTTCCACTACATTTACCCGCCGTTGAGCATCGGTCTGGGCGTCCTGCTCGTCTGCATGGAAGGGTTGTGGCTGAAAACCAAAAACCCGGTTTATCACCAGATGGCAAGATTTTGGACCAAGGTGTTCGCTCTTACGTTCGCCATCGGCGTGGCGACGGGCATCGTCATGGAATTCGAGTTTGGCACGAACTGGGCGACCTATTCGCGATACGTCGGCGATGTGTTCGGCAGCGCGCTGGCGGCGGAAGGCATCTTCGCGTTTTTCCTTGAATCGGGTTTTCTCGCGGTGCTGCTGTTCGGCTGGGACAAAGTGAGCCGCAAGCTGCATTTTTTCTCGACGTGCATGGTCTGCCTCGGCGCGCATTTCAGCGCCATCTGGATCGTCGTCGCCAATTCCTGGATGCAAACACCGGCGGGTTACCAAATCGTGTCTCACAATGGCGTAGAACGCGCGGAAATCTTCGACTTCTGGCAACTGGTCTTCAACCCGTCCTCGATGGACCGCTTGTTTCACACGCTGTGCGGCGCGTGGCAGGCGGGCGCGTTTCTCGTCGTCAGCGTCAGCGCATGGTATCTGCTGAAGAAACGGCATCTGGACTTTGCGCGTGCGTCATTGCGGGTCGGTTTGACCGTCGCGTTAGCTGGCTCGCTGCTGCAATTGGTCAGCGGTGACTCCAGTGCGCGCGGCGTGGGGAAAAATCAGCCGGAAAAACTCGCGGCGTTCGAAGGACTTTACAACACAACCTCGAATGCGCCGCTGACGCTGATCGGCTGGGTGGACGAGCAAAATCAAAAAGTCGTGGGAATCCAATGGCCGGGTTTGTTGAGCTGGCTGGTGTACCATGACACGAGCGGGGTGGTCACGGGACTGAATGCTTTTGCCCCTGAAGACCGTCCGCCGATCACGGCGTCGTTCCTATTCTTCCACGGCATGGTGGGCATCGGTTTCACCCTGATTGCCATTGCTGCGCTGGGATTTCTTTATTTCCGCGATGGAACGCTGCACGAACGGCGCTGGTTGCTGTGGATTCTTGTGTTCTCCGTGCTCGGCCCGCAAATCGCCAACCAGCTCGGCTGGTTCGCCGCCGAAGTTGGCCGCCAGCCGTGGATTGTCTATCACCTGATGCGAACCCCGGCCGGTCTCTCGGCGGTTGTCGAGAAAAACGTGGTGCTGACGTCACTGATTTTGTTCACATTCATTTATTTTCTGTTGTTCGCGGTGTTCATCTACCTGCTCAACGACAAAATCCAGCACGGCCCGGATGACGCCGACTTGACACCGTCAGGCAAGCTCGCCTTGCCCACGAAAACTGAAATCGCGCCATGACTTTCGACCTGAACACCATCTGGTTCATCCTCGTCGGCGTGCTGTTCACCGGCTACGCGATGCTCGACGGCTTCGACCTCGGCATCGGCGCGCTGCATTTGTTCACCAAGGACGACGCGGAGCGCCGCACGCTGCTCAACGCCATCGGCCCGGTCTGGGATGGCAACGAAGTCTGGCTGGTCACCGGCGGCGGCGCGCTGTTCGCCGCGTTCCCGAATGTCTATGCGACGGTGTTCTCCGGTTTTTATCTCGCGCTGATACTGCTGCTGGTGTCGTTGATTTTCCGCGCGGTGGCCATCGAATTCCGCAGCAAACAGCCGATGCGCTGGTGGCGGCAGATGTGGGACGTCGGATTTTCCGCCGGCAGCCTCCTGTCCGGCCTGCTCCTGGGCGTGGCGCTGGGCAACATCGCGTGGGGCGTGCCGATTGATGACCGCGGCGAATTTGCCGGCACCTTCCTGGGCCTGCTCAAGCCGTATCCGGTGCTGGTCGGCGTCACAACCGTGGCGCTGTTCATGATGCACGGCGCGATTTACGGCGTGATGAAAACCGAGGGCAAACTGCACGACAAACTGCGCGGCTGGGCGATGAACTGCATCATCTTCTTCGTGATTTGCGCCGCGATGACGATGATGGCCACGCTGCTTTACGTCCCGCACATGACCGCGCAGGTGCGGGACAATCCGTGGCTGTTCACCATCGCGCTGGCGAACATGCTGGCCATCGCCAACATCCCGCGCGAATTCCATCATGGCCGCGACTGGCGCGCGTTTTTGTCGTCGTGCGCGGCCATCATCACGCTGATGGCCCTGTTCGCGCTCAACATTTTCCCGAACCTGGTTTACAGCCAGCCCAATCCGGAAAACAGCCTGACGATTTATAACGCCTCGTCGTCGTCAAAAACACTCGGCATCATGCTCATCATCGCGGGCATCGGCGTGCCGGTGGTGATTGCCTACACCGTCTGCATCTACTGGATTTTCCGCGGCAAGGTGAAGCTGGACCGGATGAGCTATTGAGGATTTACGATTGACGAGTCTTTCACGTGGCACAGGCCTCCGGCCTGTGTCTGCTTTTTTCTTTCTTACACAGGCCGGAGGCCTAGGGCGGTTCCAACTTTGATGTAGCGCAGACATTCTTGTCTGCGGGTTTGCGGGACATTCTTGTCCCGTGTTTCATCCTCACGAAAGAGGCGACTGGAAAGTCGCCTGAATCCCGCAATGCGGGACTGGAAAGCCTGCGCTACGTAATAACTGGAAAT
>PLAY01000103.1 GCA_003134375.1 Limisphaerales bacterium
AAGCTTATTTGGGAAATATGGGGTAAAAGACCTGGCGGTCAGCCAGCGCACGGTGGCTGATGACATTATCGAAAGTTTCATGGTGGCCGCGAATGTGGCCATGGCGGAGTATCTCAAGGAGAAAGGCTCCCTCTCCATCCGCCGGGTGGTGAAAACTCCGAAACGTTGGGACCGCATCCAGGCAATCGCCTCGCAATTTGGCGTCCAGCTGCCAACCGTGCCCGACCCGCGCGCGCTGGCCGCATTTCTGGATCAGCGCAAGGCCGCCGACCCCGGGCATTTCCAGGACCTTTCACTCTCCGTGATAAAACTTCTCGGCCCCGGCGAATACATCGTGGAACCGCCCGGCACCGAACACGAAGGCCACTTTGGACTGGCCGAGAACGATTATACCCATTCCACCGCGCCCAATCGCCGCTACGCCGATCTGGTGACGCAACGGTTGCTCAAGGCGACCACCGCTGGCAGCCCGGGGCCTTATTCGGAGCCGGAATTGAGCGCCATCGCCGCTCATTGCACCGAACGGGGGGATGCCGCCCGAAAAGTGGAACGCCTGATGCGCAAAGTGGCCGCCGCCTGCCTGTTGATCCGGCGCATCGGCGAAGTGTTCGACGGCATCATCACCGGTGCTTCCCCCAAAGGCACCTACGTTCGGCTGCTGAAATTCCCCGCCGAAGGCATGGTGGTCCGGGGTGCGCACGGACTCGATGTCGGCGACACTGTGCGTGTCCGTTTGGCGTCGGTGAACGTGGCCAAGGGCTTCATCGACTTTGAAAGAACGTAAAGCCCGAAACGGTTTTGACGTACTTGAAACGCATGGGACGCGGTGAAAGGTTTGCCTGTCGCACTCTCGCCCCACCGAAATTGCAAACTGCACCACTGCCAAAAATCGAGTGTGGCGGGGCGGGGCGGATGTTGCTATGGTTTCAACACTGGTCGGTGAGCGTGAATTCCAAGAGTGTGGTTTTCCCGACCACGGCAACTGAAAGGAAATTGGATTATGACAAACATTGCACAACTGCTCGGCGACAAGGCGGATTATCTCCTCAATTTCAAAAGCCCGAAAATTTCCAAGGACCGGCTGCACGTTCCCGGGCCGGACTTCGTGGACCGGGTTTTTTCCGTGTCCGACCGCAACAACCGCGTGCTCGGCAATCTGCACCGCCTATTCGGTCATGGCCGCCTCGGCGGCACCGGGTACGTTTCCATCCTGCCGGTGGATCAGGGCATTGAGCACTCCGGCGGCGCCAGTTTCGCGAAGAACCCGGACTATTTCGACCCGGAGGACATCGTGAAGCTGGCCATGGAGGGCGGCTGCAATGCGGTGGCGTCCACGTTTGGCGTGCTGGGCGCGGTCTCCCGCAAATACGCGCACAAAATTCCGTTTTTGGTGAAGATCAACCACAACGAACTGCTCACGTATCCGAACAAGGCCGATCAAATCTTGTTCGGCACCGTGAAACAGGCCTCGGACATGGGCGCGGCGGCGGTGGGGGCGACGATTTATTTCGGCTCCGACCAGAGTGGCCGGCAGATTGTGGAGGTGGCGCAGGCGTTTGCGCACGCGCATGAGTTGGGGATGGCCACGGTGTTGTGGTGCTATCTCCGCAACGATGTGTTCAAGGTCAAGGGCGCGGATGGCAAGGTGACCGATTATCACGTCTCGGCCGATCTCACCGGCCAGGCCAATCATCTGGGCGTGACGATCCAGGCGGACATCATCAAGCAGAAGCTGCCGGAGAACAACGGCGGTTTCAAGGCACTGAATACCGGCAGCTCCAGCTACGGCAAGTTCGACGAGCGGATTTACACCGAGCTGACCAGCGACCATCCGATTGACCTCTGCCGCTATCAGGTGGCCAACTGTTACATGGGCCGCGCCGGCCTCATCAACAGCGGCGGCGCATCCAAAGGCAAGGGCGACCTGGAACAGGCCGTCGCCACCGCCGTCATCAACAAACGCGCCGGTGGCATGGGCTTGATTTCCGGCCGCAAGGCGTTTCAACGCCCGATGAAGGAAGGCATTGGATTGCTTAACGCCATCCAGGATGTCTATCTCAGCAAGGAAGTCACCGTGGCGTGATCCAGGCCTGGGCGTTCTTCCTGTCCGCCGACCTGTTCATTGCAACCTTGGCGAAGTTGGAAGCCTTCGGTGTGGCGGGGTATGCGGTGATTGAATTGGCGGCAATCAGGTGGTGAGAACGTTCACAACCGGGTCCGGCCTTGGCGGCGTTGCGGGATGCGTTCATCATTTCATCAACTCCCGCTGCCAGTTCATCAATTCCGGCGCGTGTCGTTCCCAATCACGGGCCAGCTCTCCGAGTGTGGCGCGGCTGGCAATGAGCGTGGGGTCAATGCCCAGCTTGTGCGCGTGCGCGTCGCGGCGTTTTTCCAGTTCGCGATAACGCCGCATCTCGGCCTCCGTGGGCCGGGTGGAATGATGCCGGACTTTTTCCGGGTGCCGGTTGGGGGGCACCGCCAGGCCGGCCCGAAGGGCTGTCGCCAGACTGTCGCGGCGGTGCGGCGACATCCGCGGCGGCAAAAGCGGTTCGATAGCCTGTCGCCCCACGGCGGCTTCGGCCAGCTCGACCATTTTTTCGTGGCTCAAAATAAAAAATGGCGGGCGGTTTGCGGCCAGCGCCTCTTTATTGCGCCAATGCCAGAGTTCGCGCATCACAGCCAGCGCGTGACGATCCAGCGCGTGGCTGCCTTTCACGCGCCAGACGGAATCCCCATCCACGACGGTTGGTTGCGAACAATCCACAATCAATCGCGCGCACGCTTCCTGGTGCCAGCCCAGGCGGTTTTTATTTTGGAGTTCAAGCTTCAGCTTGTCGGCCAGCGGCTTGAGATGATGCGTGTCGTTGCGCGCGTAGGTTTCCATCCGTTCGGTGAGCGGACGCCGCGCCCAATCGGCTTTTTGCGAAGCCTTGTCCAGTTTCACGCCGAGAAATTTTTCTGCGAGCGAACTCAGGCCGAAATGACGTTCGCCCAAAAGCCGCGCCGCGAGCATGGTGTCGAAAATGGCGCGCGGGACAAATTCGTGATGTTTGCGGAACAGGCGCAAATCATAATCCGCGCCGTGCATGATGAGTTCGTGGCCGGCCAGCGCGTCGAGCAGCGGGTCCAGGTTTGTATTCGCCAGCGGGTCTATCAATTCGTCGCCGGCGGTCGTGCTGATTTGAATCAGGCAGACTTTTTCCGGATAGGCGTGCAGGCTGTCGGCCTCGGTATCGAGGGCCAGCCAGGTCGCGGATTTCAACGTGGGGAGGTAGGCGGCAAGCTTTGCGTCGGTATCAATCACGCCCCCAATATAATTGCCGCGAAGCCAATCGAAAGACGAAATTGTGCAACGCATCTGCCAAATCGCCCTGAACAAAGCTGGAAATCGCAGGCGCGGCATAAATCCGAAGGCCGAAATCCGGGTCCAAAATCGCCTCCGTCTGTGATTTCATTTGAACATTCCGGCGATGACGGTGTAAATACACTGAATGACGTTTGATAGAAACAGGCGGCGCGGGTCATCCCCGAAGGATAGCGATCCCGGACCATTTATGTTTGAGGCTTTATGGCAACGATTGCGTCACTGACCATCGAAAAACAGCGGAGCTGGTTGCAGCGCGCGCTGCCGATTGGGGCGTGGGTTGCCGGAGCGCTGGTGATCCTGACGCTGGTGGCGTATCTGGTCGTGACGAGTTCCGGTTTCATCAAGCGCGTCATTCTGCCCCGCGTGAGCGCCGCGATTCACGCGGATGTCACCGTTACTGACATCTCGGTCCATCCGTTCAGAAAAATCACGGTGCGCGGCCTGAAAGTGCAGGCGAAAGGCCAGGAACCGGTCATCACCGCGCCGGAAGTCCGCGCCAGCTACAGCCTTTGGAGCATCCTCCGCGGCAAATCCCGCATCTCCGAAATCGCGCTCATGTCGCCGACGGTCAACCTGGTCGAAAATCCGGACGGCAGCAGCAACTGGGACGCGCTGAAGGCATCGGGGGGAAAACCGGGCGCAGCCAAAATATCGCGTTCCACCAAATCTTCGAAGCCGGCGCAAATTGATTTACGAAAGCTCACCTTGAGCAACGCGACCATCCGGAAAATAAAAAACTATGCCGGGGGCCGTTACGATTCGCTTGAGTTGGCAAATGTGAACGTGTTGCTGGCTAATGTGAAGAACGGGCAGTCCGGCACGCTTCAGTTGGGTGCGCTCATCCAAATGGAGAACAACCCACCCAACGGCAAGGCGGGACATTTGCAGGCCGCCGTGCAGGGCAATTATAATTTCACGTTGAGCGCCGACTTGAAACCCGCTCCCGTCACCGGCCAGGCGCGCCTGGACGTTTCGCGCGCCGACGGCGTGTTCAGCGACTTTTCCGGGTTCAGCGCCGTGCTGGATTGCGACGTGACGCCGGCGCAAATCAAACAAGCGGTGCTCCATTTTCAACGGGGCGGGACGCCGCTGGGCGAACTGGCCGTCAGTGGACCGCTGGACATGGAAAAAATGGAAGGCCGGTTGAAGGTGGAACTGCGGGGCATTGACCGGCGATTGTTGAACCTGGCCGGAGACGCGGGCGGGATTGATTTCGGCACAACCACAATCAGTTCCAGCAATGAAATCGAATTGACCAAGGCCGGCTCCGTCCTCAACGCCACGGGCCGATTCGATGCGGGCCATGTGCAATTGACACGCGCGGGGCAAACGACGCCCACGCTCAATTTTAATGCCAGCTACGCCGTCACGGTGGACCGCGCGGCGCAGACGGCGTTGCTCCGCGGGCTGAATGTGGCGGGCACGCAGAATGGCAACCCGCTGCTGACCGCACACCTGACCCGGCCCATGAACCTGGCCTGGGGAAAGGACGCCAGCGGGACGGGGGATTCCGCGCTTGATCTGGCCGTCACGGATTTGAGTCTCCCGGATTGGAAGCCGTTCCTTGGCGCCGCCGCCGCCACGGGCAAAGTGGATTTGACATTGAAATTGTCATCGCCGCAGGGCGGCCGGCAACTCACGTTCGACCTGGATTCGCGGATTGACAATTTCGCGGCCCGAATCGGCGGCCATCAAATGGTTCAGGCGGTGGTGAGTTTGCATGCGCGCGGACAGGCGGTGAATTTCAAACAATTCAACTTGAGCGAATACCGGCTGCTGGTCCTCCGCCAAAATCAGTCGCTGGTCACCGCCACCGGTTCCGGCACGTATGACCGTGCGGGCGGAAACGCGGACATGCAGGTGGCTCTGCAAGCTTTGCCGGCCGCGCTGTGCCAGGCCCTTGCCCGATCGGGCACGAGTTTTTCAGCCGGCACCGTTGAATTGAAGGGACGCGTCACCCAAAAACAGAACACGCAAACCATCACCGGCAAACTGGTGCTCGCCAATCTCACGGGACAGGCCGGCCAGAACCAATTCCACGATTTCGGGAGCACGATGGACCTCGACGTGAGCAAAACACCGGAGCAAATCCAGATCAACAAAATCTCGGGCAAATTGACCCAGGGCGGAAATGCCGGCGGCACTTTTGAAATTGCCGGCAAATACAACACCGCGCGTGAAACGGCGCAACTGACCGCCAGCCTGTCGGGTTTCAACCAAAACGGCCTGCGCCCATTCCTTGAACCGCTGTTGGCGGACAAGAAACTCGTCTCCATCGCCGTCAACGGCAGCGCCTCCGTGCAATATGATCCGAAGGGCAGTTCCGCCATCAAAGCCTCGATGCAGGTGGCGAATCTCGTCGTGAGTGATCCGAAGCGGCAACTTCCGGCCACGCCGCTGGAGGCCCGGCTGGAAATTGACACCGCCGTAAAAAAGCAATCGGCGGACATCCGCCAATTTCAAATCACGCTCACCCCCACCAAACGGGCGCAAAACCAGGTCCGGTTGCAGGGACAGGTGGATTATTCGCAGTCGAACGCGATTCGCGGGAACCTCAAGCTCACCGCCGATTCGCTGGACGTGACCCGCTATTACGATTTGTTCGCAGGCGGTCCGAAGGGTGGCAATAAACCGGCCGCGGCTTCACCGGCCGGAACGACCGCCACCGCCACCAACCAAGAACCACCGGCAATGAATCTGCCGCTGAAAAATTTCGTCGTGGCGGCCGACATCGGGAAGTTCTATCTGCGCGAAATCGAGATCACCCATTGGCAGACGACGGTGAATGTGGATGGCGGGCACGTGACGGTGAAGCCATTCCAACTCACGCTCAACGGCGCGCCCGTGAACGGCACGGTGGATTTGAACCTGGGCGTGCCGGGTTACAAATACGATCTGACCCTGGGCGCCGACCGGGTTCCGTTTACCCCGGTGGCAAATACTTTTTGGCCCGATCGCAAAGGCCAGATGGGTGGGACCTTGACGGCCCAGGCAAAGTTCAGCGGCGCGGGCATCACCGGCGCGGGTCTGCAAATGAACCTCACGGGGCAGTTTGTCGGCGGCGTGACCAATTTGAACCTGTCCGTGGCGGACGTGCATAGTGCCATCCTCAAAACATTGATTAATGTCATTGCCACCATCCCTCAACTTTTGAGCAGTCCGGAAAGCGCCATTGCCTCGCTGCTGGGCCAGGTGACCGGGCAGGGCGGCGGATTGATGGATGAACTTAAAAAGTCGCCCATCCAGGTGATCAACGCGCAAATCAAGGCGGGTGGCGGGCGGATTGATTTGACCTCGGCTTCGGTGCAAAGCACGGCCTTCAAAGCCGACGGCCAGGGAGGCATCGCTTTGGCCCAGGTGCTGACCAACTCCACCATCAACATTCCCATTGCCATTTCTGTGAGCCAATCTATTGGTAAACAACTCAATCTCGCTTCCAGCACTGCTTCCACCAACGCCACCTATGTTCCTTTGCCGCAATTTTTGGCGATGGAGGGAACGATTGGCAATCCGAAGGCGGACATCAACAAAGTGGCATTGGGCGGCATGGTGGTGAAATCCATCGGTAGCGGGATTCTCAGCACGGCCACCAACGGCGCCTCGCAGATGGGCAACCTGTTGAAATTGCTGAAGAAGGTAAAATAGCCGCCGGGATTAAATTCCGCGCCGCCTCCTTGACCGATCAATACTCATAGGCGGCGTCAGCCCAAAGCAATTAAGAGCTTATCCGTAAATA
>PLAY01000075.1 GCA_003134375.1 Limisphaerales bacterium
TGGTGGAGGCGGCGGGAGTTGAACCCGCGTCCCTGGCAGATAAACCAGCCGCGACTACATGCTTAGTCCGGAAAAAGTTTTCTGCTGTGCGATGGCGTCCGGACTCGAATCGCACTGCCTAGTCCGCAGGATAAGATCTCGGTTGCCGGCGCGCAGACTCCGCCTTCAACCCAACCTGCTGTGGCGTCCGTCCACCGTAGCAGGTGTCCAGTGGCGGACGTCGTGGCCTTAGGCCGCGAGAGCTAGTTCTTGATTAGCTGTTTGTTTTGGTTCGATTATTAACGAGGCCAACGAACCATCCTCGGCATGCCGCCTCTGGCGCATTTCCCAGGTCGAAACCAGTGCGCCCCCATTCGGCAGAAGTATCATCCGCCAACCTGATGCGCCGGTCAAGCCGGCATAATCAGTTTACATCTCCCTTTTTGACTGAGGCCGAAAAAAAGCGGTGACACGCAGAAAAAACAGGGGCACACACTGAAGCGTGAACTCCAGCCTCTGCGACTCTCCGCGGTCTTTGCGGCCTCTGCGTTAAACAGGAATTGTTGCGCTGCCAAGACTACGCGAATAATTCACCCGCTTCCCGCATCCATTGCGCGATGGGCAGGCCGTGCGGACACGCCCGTTCCGCCGCCGCGTAATCGAAGCTGGCCAGTCCCCGCCGGGCCGTTTCCGGCAGTTGGCGGAAAACCGTCCGCGCCAATTCCGGGTCGCCATAACTGCGGTGATACATGAGCGCGCGCATCACGTCGCCCACCGGCGCCTGATGGCCGGGCGCGGCTTCGCAAAATTGCGCGCAGCCAGCGCAATGCCGCGACCGCGTTGCCTCCGCATATTCGCGCAGCGCAGCATGGTCCGCCGCCGTGAGGCTGGTTTTGTCCAGAGCCGCCGCGATGTTCGACTGGATGACGGTCAGGCTGGGCATTTGCGAGCAAAGTGAGGCGATCTGAGGATTTTCCCAGACGGCCTTGATTTTGGCCTGCTGCTGGGTGAAGCCGCGCTGGATGAAATGGCCGCCCAGTTTCAAGTCCGCCTCGGTCTCGGTCGCGATCGGGCTTTTGTTCTGGGTCTTCATCGCGGTCAGGCCGATGCCGGCTTTGGTGGCGGCGTCCATTGCCGCCTTCATGGCATCGGTGTGCATGAGTGCGAAGTCGTATTTCAGCATGATGCCGTCAATCCAGCCCAGCTTCGCGGCTTCCTGCAGGCAGTTTTCCATGTTTTTATGCGTGCTGAAGCCGAAGAACCGGATTTTTTTGTCGGCCTTCGCCTTTTCCACCCATGCCTTCATCTCGTCGTTCAACTTGGTGGTGTTGTCGAGCCCATGCAAAAAATACATGTCAATGTAATCGGTCTTGAGCCGTTCGAGCGACTGGTTCAGCGCCGGGGTCAATCCGCCGCCGTCATCCTTGGTCACCAGGAAAATATCCCGGCGGGTTTGAGGATTTTTCTCCAGATACATTCCAATGCCGCCTTCGCTCTTGCCGCCATTGTACCCGGCAGCCGTGTCCCAGTAGGTCACCCCCCAGTCGAGCGCCTGTTTCAAAACGAACTGGTTGGACTCGATGTCAAAGATGCCACCGAGGGCGAGCATGGAAACCGGCACGCCCGTCCGGCCAAACGTCCGGGTCGGAATTTTCACCGGCTTGACGGACGCGGGCGCGGCGGTGGCGGCGGGAGCATTGGATTGGGCAAGCGTCTGGCTGGCGCCGACCATCGAGCCTACGCCCACAACGCCGAGTGTTTTGACAAAGTCCCGGCGGGAAACATTATTTTCTTTCATTGGATTTTTTGCGTTTGGTTCAGCCCTCGCCGTGAGCGAGCGCCGTTTGTTTCATTTTAACATGAGTTTAAAATTACGCGAACAATTCCCCGGCTTCCCGCATCAATTGCCCGATGGGCAGGCCATGCGGACACGCCCGTTCGGCCGCCGTGTAATCGAAGCCGGCCAGTCCCCGCCGGACGGTCTCCGGCAATTGGCGGAATACGGTCCGCGCCAGTTCCGGGTTGCCGTAACTGCGGTGATACATGAGCGCGCGCATCACATCGCCCACCGGCACCTGATGGCCGGGCGCGGTTTCGCAAAATTGCGTGCAGCCGGCGCAATGCCGCGATTGCGTTGCCTCCGCATATTCGCGCAGCGCCGCGTGGTCCGCCGCTGTCAGGCTGGTTTTGTCCAGGGCCGCCGCGATGTTTGCCGAGAGAATGGTCGTGTTCGGCATTTGCGAGCAGATGGTGGTGATTTGCGGATTTTCCCAGACGGCCTTGAGCTTGGCTTGTTGCTGGGTGAATCCGCGCTGGATGAAATGACCGCCCAGCTTCAAGTCCGCCTCGGTCTCCGTCCCAAGCTGGCCTTTGCCCTGGGTCTTCATCGCAATCAGGCCGATGCCGGCCTTGATGGCGGCGTCCACCGCCGACTTCATGGCGTCGGTGTGCATGAGGTGGAAATCGTATTTCAACATGATGCCGTCAATCCAGCCGAGCTTGGCGGATTCCTGCAGGCAGTTTTCCATGTTGGCATGCGTGGCGAAGCCGAAGAAACGGATTTTTTTGTCGGCCTTCGCCTTCTCCACCCAGGCCTTCAAGTCGTCGTTCAACATGCTGGTGTTGTTGATCCCATGCAGGAAATACAGGTCAACGTAATCGGTCTTGAGCCGCTCCAGCGATTGATTCAACCCCTGGGTCATTCCGCCGCCGTCATACTTGGTTGACAGGAAAACCTCCCGGCGGGTCTGCGGATTTTTCTCCAGAAACATTCCGATGCCCCGCTCGCTCCGGCCGGCATTGGAACCGCCGGATGTGTCCCAGTAGGTCACGCCCCAGTCCATCGCCTGTTTCAAGATGATCTGGTTGGCCTCGATGTCGAAGTCGCCGCCGGGGCCGAGAATGGCTACCGGCACTCCCATCCGGCCGAACGGACGGGTGGGAATTTTCACCGGCTTGGTCGGCGTGGGTGCGGTGGTGGCGGAGGGAGCATTGGATTGAGCAAGCGCCTGGCCAACACCGACCATCGAGCCTACGCCCACGACGCCGAGTGTTTTGACAAAGTCCCGGCGGGAAACATTGTTTTCTTTCATAGGATTTTTTCGTTTGGTTCAAACCCTCGCCGTGAGCGAGTGCCGTTTGTTCCTGGATTCATTTTCCGCGCTGACGCGGACGGCCCGCAGGCCGCTCACCGGGCACTCGTGTTCACAGACCCCGCAACCAATGCAGCGTGCGGGATCGATGTAGGGTTTTTGCAGGCGCACTTCAATAAAAATCCGGCTGCCGGCTGCCGGCACCGCCGTCCACGACCCGGCGAGCTTCACAACCTGGCCGGAATTGTCCGCAATCGCTCGGCGTTCATTGGCGGCGCCGTCCAGCCGGACAAAATAATCGCCCGTACCCAGCGTGCCAAGCCGCAGCGCCGCGCCATCGAGCGTCAGGCTGTCCGCGACAACGGCGGTGATCGTCCGCGCGCCGTCGCGAACCACTTGAAATTCTTCGCGGACGTAAATTGCCTTGGGACTGACCGGACAATTTTCCTGGCAGACGATGCACGGCACATCCATCGCCCACGGGAGGCAGCGGCCGCGGTCCACAAACGCCGTGCCCATTCGGACCGGCCCGCGCTCCGCGAATCCGCCGCGACCGAGCTTTTCATCCAGCGACAGCGGCCGGATGGCGGACGTCGGGCAAACGTTGCCGCACGCGATGCAGTTGAGCTGGCAGCCGCTGGTGCCCACGCGGAAATTCAGGATGGGCGTCCACAGACCTTCCAGACCGGCCTCCAGCGTGGCGGGTTGAATTATATTCGTCGGGCAGACCCGCATGCACTGGCCGCACTTGATGCAGCGCTCCAGGAAATCTTCCTCCGCCAATGCGCCGGGCGGGCGAACCACGCCGGGGTTCCAGTTTTGATTCACCAACCCGGCGAGCCGCACAACGGGCACGGCCGCCAGTCCGGAAACCGCCGCCGTGAGAAAACCGCGCCGCGTGAGTCCGGGTGACGGGACCTCGCCCGCCGCCGAACGGTTCGGGCCGTAGGTCATCTGCGCCTGGCGACAGGCGCGCAGGCAGTTCATGCACAGCAGACATTCGTGCGGATGGATTTTGCCGAATGGATCGCACGCGCCCTCGCAATTGTTCTCGCACAGCTCGCAGCCGCTGCATTCGCCCTGGCGCTTGCCGATGCGCCATGGAGTCCAGCGCACCAGCACGCCAAACAACGCGCCGAGCGGACAGATGAAGCGGCAGTAAAACCGCGGTATCCACAAATTCAAAAGCAGCGCGGCGAAAAAAACGGCGGCGATGGACCATGCGGCAAGGTAAAACCGGGACGCCGTCGCGACCCCGTCGAAAGCGGCCAGAATCACGAGATTCATCGAGCGATGAATGAGCGGAATCGGATCGAGCAAACCCGTCTGCAACGACGACGCGACCATGACTTCCGGCCGGACGAGAAATCCCAGCACCGTGCCGATGAACAGCAATCCCGCGAACCATTCGGTAGCTTGCTTCCAACCGCTCACCACTTTCCAGGTGGCAAACCACAGCGTCAAAATCAGACTCGCCGCCAGCACGACCAGTCCCACCGCCGGTTTTTCGCGCGGCCATCGCAAAACTTCCGCCAGCAGGCCGCCGCAGGCCGCCGCCAGCATGGCGATCAGGATGTAATATTTGATCACCTGGCCGTTGCGGTATTGGTTCATGGCCACGCGCTCGGCGTGTTTTTTGCGCCGGCGTCCCAGCCAGCCGATGAATTGATGCAAAGCGCCGAACGGGCATACCCAGCCGCAGAAAAAACGGCCCAGCAGAATCGTCAGCACCACGGTGGCCAGCGCCCAAAGTAGCCCGGCGTAAATCGTCTTGGTGGTGAGCAACGTACCGACCGCCACCAGCGGATCGAGTTGCAGCAGCCAGTTGACGGGCCAGCCGCGCAACTGCCACCAGCGGTCGCCGACGGTGGTCACCACGCAAAACCACGCGAACAGCGCGAAGAAAAAAATCTGCGCGATGCGCCGGATCGTGACGATTTTCATGGTGCGACCCTCCTGCTGTCGAACATAGCGGCGGTTGGCAAACCGCCGCCAATTATTGCGGCTTTCTGCCGAAAGCCGCTACGCCTGTTTGAATTGTTCCTAATCCACATGGTCCCTCACTGGGTTCAAGGATTCAAAATCGGCGGTGCCAAGACCCGCAGCGGCGGCTTTGCCGATGAACGGCAGGCTGGCGGCGGTTTTGCCGAGCAGCGTCGCGCCGAACGCGTCCGCCGCCACGGCGTCCGTGCTGGCAATCATCGTGTTCGTGGCCTTGAGATCGTCCAGCGAACCGCCGGTCGGCCCGTTGGTCATCATCGTTGTGGTGCCGTCGAGGATGACCAGCGTGGGATGGATCAGCCGCGCCAGCTCAAAAATGATGGTGTTGATGTCCTGATGAAAAATGTTCCGCCGGCCGCCCAGCAATCCATACCAGTTCTTCATCGTCATGGAAGCGCCGGCGCGATGGTGGTCCTTGACCGGCGCGAGCCCGATGAGTTTGGTCGCGCCCTGAAACGGTTCAAACAACAACGGCCAGTCCTTGATCAGCGTGGCGTCGGCCAGTGTCGTCGGCTTGAACGAAGATGGCGTCGGCAGGGCGATTTTTGCGCCCGCAGCTTCCGCCGCCCTGGCGATGCCGGTGAGCGAGAAGCAACTTGGCGGGTCGTTGATCGGGTTGTCCGTCACGATCACAGACGCAGCGCCGGCACGCAGGCAAAGCCGTGCCACTTCGCCGACCAGATCGGGATTCGACGTGGCCGACAGCGCGGCCGGCGAGGCAAAGGCGGCGTTGACTTTCAGAACCACGCGGTCGCCGGATTTGATGAACCGTTCGATGCCGCCCAGCGCCGCGAGCGCGCGGTTGACGGTCTTCACGCGGTCCGCGCCGGTGACGATGCTCATCTTCGGCCCGGCGGAAGCCGGCGAGAAATCCGGCAGGGACACGGTTTCACTAACGATGTTGGCCGATGGGCCTTTGCGGTCGTGCAGCCACAGGCCCGCGCCGCCCGCCGCCACGATGGCCGCGCCCGCCTTGGCCGCGCGCAGGAGAAAATCGCGCCGATCGAGTGGATTGGATTGGCTCACGGTTTTCCTTTTTGCAGGCTGTCGGCCAATTGCCGCGTGACCTTTGCCGCCGAAACGGCGTCCGGCGCGGCATGAACGCCCGCCATCGTATTACCGTCCACAAAGACGATTTCGATATTATCCATGAAATTGATAGGCTTGCCGATCGAAACGGCGTCTTGAGATTCGATTTCCTTGCCGCCGTTCGCCAGCAGGAAAGAACGATAAGCATCGCGCAATGCCGCGGCGGCGGCGGGAGTTTTTGTCAGTTCCAGAAAGGCGAGCACGGCGACGTTGGTTGCGCCGTTCGGCAGGCGATATTTCGCGGTGAAGACGTTGGTGAACTGGTCAAAGCCGAAGGCATCCACAATTTGCAAGCCCTGGCTGCCGGCCTCCAGATTTTCCGGCGGAAACAGTTTCAGTTCCGGGATCTCCGCCGCGCCGGGCGGATGTGCCGCGACGAACTGCCGCGCCATCGCCCGCATCGCCGCCATCATCGGTTCCGTCGGCATGGCCGTGATGGCCTCGACGTAGTAGCGGCCGCTGACGAAGTAGAGCGAGTTCTGGGTTTGGTAGGCGAACGGAGTCAGGTCCAGGGTCTGCGCCTCCGCGCGGCGCTGGAGGCTGAACACCGAGAACGCCTGTGGCAGCGTGCCCATGTCATAGACGAACCATTCCATCCACGTGTCGTTGGTCGCCTTGAGCGCCAGACGCTGGCATTGCAGCCCGACAAACCCGGCGGTGAGATAAAGGTCCGCCTTGCCGTCAACTTTGTCGTAGAGATTGTCCGCCGTGAATGTTTCCGGCGCGCTGAACGCGGAAAGTTCCGGCGGCAGGGTTGGTGGCGCTTCGCCTGGCGCCGGTGAAGAAATTGTCTTGGCCGCTTCGGGCGCGGCGGTGGTGGCGACGAGCACGGCGGGGTTGAAGGAAAATTGTTTGTGATAAACGCCCGCCGCGATGCCCGCGAGGCAAAGCAGAATGATGAAGCCCACCCAACGCTCCGTCCGGCCACGCTCATTGCTCGACTGGCTCATGATTGTACGTCCATTACTACAATAAACGGGAGCATAGTCAATTCTCACCGCATATTGGGAATTCCTTCGCGGAAATTGAGCCGGCAGCGCCAACCATCAATCTTTAACGCAGAGGCCGCAAAGAACGCGGAGACACGCGGAGAAAATCAAGACACAGGCTGAAGCGGCAAGTGTTCAATGGAATTTCAACGCAAAGATACGGCGCGGCTTGAGTCTGGCCGCACTCCGTGAAAAAACTCTGCGGTTCTCTGCGTTCTCAGCGTCTCTGCGTTGAAGGCGGTTCCGCCGCGATATGTCCTGGCGGTAATTTCATCTCCTCCTAATCCGCGGAGAAAATGTTTTCGCTGGGCAGTTTGAACAGGCGCGCCACCTTGAAGGCCAGCGGCAGGCTGGGATCATACTTCTCCGTTTCAATGGCGTTGATGGTCTGGCGCGAGACGCCGAGTTTGTCGGCCAGCTCGGCTTGCGACCATTCCTTGGCCGCGCGCAATTCGCGAAGCTTGTTTTTCACTTATACCTCCGCCATGAAAAGAACAACCCGATCCCGTAGTAGGCCCACATAATACAAAACGCCCATTGCGCACGAAATTCTGGTGCGCCCATATCACGCAGGAACATGTAACTAATGCAGGTGAACCCCGTGGCAATTGCTGAAAAAGCAAGGGCTTCACTAACAATCTTTCTCCACATCTCATCCATTTCGGAGACGCGCCGGATGATGGCGGTGGTCATATAGATCAGCGGCAGCACCAGCAGAAGAACCAACCAATATCTATACGGCAGATGCTCTCTATAAAAGCAGGTAAACGCCAGAAGCCCCAGCGCATATCCAATTAATGCGACAGCTATTCGTAATATGTATTTGGAATTGCTTTTCATAAATTTTTTTTGTAGCGGCGTCGGAAGATGGCGTAGCCGAGAAAGTAAAAGGCCCCCACCAGCGAGATCGGGAAACTGGCGGTGTGAAAATGTGAATCCAAGTGCAGTCTGGCCATGAGTGAATCGGCTTGAAAAACGCCCGCCTTGTCCAGGATATGCCAGGTCGTGACCACAAAGAGCGTCACGCCGGTCGCAAAGAGACACGCTTCCACCGACAGCCGGCGATGCATTTCGTCCATGCCGCGCACCCAGCGTGCAAAGCTTCGCACCCAAAGCAGGCCGATGAACAGGGGGACCAGCGCAATGATCGCCCGTTGGGCCACGTTCCAATCCCGGGACTGCGAGAGCAGCAGGTCGCCCGCCCAGGACAGGATCATGGCCACGAATGCCCAGGTGTTTGCTTTTAAATTCGCCCGCAACGAATAACTCGGGCCGAACATGATTTCTTCAGGAAGATTCGGTTTGTCATTCATGCAGCCAGTGTAAAGCATGCTTGTCATATATCAAGCCTTCTTTACATTAAAAATTGGGGTGAAAATGAGGCTGGAAAACGGGTCGTTTCTTCAAACTGCGCGTCAGCGTGTTGAAGGAGCCGGGAATTATAAGGTAGCACCCGCGTCTCGCGGGTTGTTTCAGGCGTCCCGCCTGAAACCGGAAGAACAAAAACCGAAGCGGCCAATTTTTCTTAATCCTGTGAAAGCTCTGACGACGGCAAACACCATGCGGCGGGACGCCGCATGGAACCCGCCAGAGGCGGGTGCTACCTCATCAGATCAACCCGCAAATTGAATTCGTCACCTTCAGTGTTTTCCTTGAATCCAAACAAAAAACGAGGCTGGAATTGCTTCCAGCCTCGCCTGATATTTTCATTTGGTAGGGACGCGCGGCCCGCGCGGCCGAGCGGACGGCCCAGCGGGCCATCCCTACCTTTTTAGTATCCGCCCATGCCGCCCATGTCCGGAGCGCCGCCGCCCATCGGGGCCGGCTTTTCCTTCTCCGGCGCGTCGGCAATGAGGCACTCGGTCGTGAGCAGCAAACCGGCAATCGAAGCCGCGTTTTGCAGCGCAGTGCGGGTGACCTTCTTCGGATCCACCACGCCGGCCTTCACGAGGTCTTCGTATTCGCCGGTGGTGACGTTGTAACCTTCGTTGCCCTTGCGCTTTTTGACTTCCTCGACGACCACCGAGCCTTCGACGCCCGCGTTGGTTGCGAGTGCTCGAGTCGGTGATTCAACTGCGCGTTTCACAATGTCCACGCCAATTTTTTCATCTTCGTTTGCGCCCTTGACCGCTTCAATGGCGGACAGGCAGCGGATCAGCGCCACACCACCGCCGGCCACAATGCCTTCCTCGACCGCCGCGCGGGTCGCGTGCAACGCATCCTCGACGCGCATTTTCTTTTCCTTCATTTCGCTCTCGGTCGCAGCGCCAACGTTGATGACGGCCACGCCGCCGGCGAGCTTCGCCAGGCGTTCCTGCAATTTCTCGCGGTCGTAATCGCTGGTGGTCTCCTCGATCTGGCGGCGGATCTGGTTCACGCGGCCCTGGATGTCGGATGATTTGCCGCCGCCTTCGACGATGGTGGTGTTTTCCTTGTCCACCACCACGCTCTTGGCGCGGCCGAGGTCGGCCAGTTCAATGCTCTCCAGCTTGATGCCGAGGTCTTCACTGATGAACTTGCCGCCGGTGAGGACGGCGAGGTCTTCGAGCATGGCCTTGCGGCGGTCGCCGAAGCCCGGGGCCTTCACGGCGCAGACGCTGAGCGTGCCGCGCAGCTTGTTCACCACGAGCGTGGCGAGCGCCTCGCCTTCGACTTCCTCGGCGATGATGAGCAGCGGTTTGCCCGCGCGCGCGGCCTTTTCGAGCAACGGCAACATGTCCTTCAGGTTGCTGATTTTCTTTTCGTAATTGAGGATGTAGGCGTCTTCGAACTTGACCTCCATCGTCTCGGCGTTGGTGACGAAGTAGGGCGAGAGATAGCCCTTGTCAAATTGCATGCCTTCGACCACTTCGAGCGTCGTCTCGATGGACTTCGCCTCTTCGACCGTGATCGTGCCGTCCTTGCCGACCTTGTCCATCGCTTCGGCGATTTTGTCGGCAATTTGGAAATCCCAGTTGGCCGACACCGCGGCGACCTGGCGGATTTCGTCCTTGTCCTTCACCTTCTTGGTGATTTTGTCGAGCTGGCCCACAGCGGCTTCGACGGCCTTGTTGATGCCGCGCTGAATGCCGATGGGGTTTGCGCCCGAAGTCACATATTTGAGGCCCTCGCGATAAATCGCCTCGGCGAGAACGGTCGCCGTGGTCGTGCCGTCCCCGGCGGTGTCGCTGGTTTTGCTGGCGACTTCGCGGACCATTTGCGCGCCCATGTTTTCATAGGCGTCTTCCAGTTCAATTTCCTTGGCGACGGTCACGCCGTCCTTGGTGACGGTGGGCGAGCCGTATTTTTTGTCAATGACCACGTTGCGGCCCTTGGGACCGAGCGTGGCGACGACTGCCCTGGAGAGCTTCTGGACGCCGCGCAAAATCGCCTGGCGTGCTTGCTCGTCGAATATCAATTGTTTTGCTGCCATAATATTTAATCTTTGTAGATGGTTATTTGTTGCCCCCCTTTTCTTCTCCGGCGCAGTCGCGCCGAAGTCCCGCAAAGCGGGACGAAGGCGGAAGGGTTAACTGAGCACGGCCAGGATGTCGTCCGAGGACAAAATCTTGTATTCCTTGCCGTCAATTTTGATTTCGGTGCCGCCGTATTTGCTCACGAGCACGCGGTCGCCTTTTTTGACTTCAAACGGGATTTTCTTCCCGTCGTCGTTGGTTTTGCCGGTGCCGAGGGCGATGATGATGCCTTCCTGCGGCTTTTCCTTGGCGGTATCGGGAATGATGATCCCGCCCTTCTTGACTTCTTTTTCTTCAACCGGCTCGACCAGGATGCGGTCGCCGATCGGCTTGACGTTTAGTGCCATAGTTTTGTTTTTCCTTGTTGTTGGTTTGTTAATCGTAATCCAATCCCGCCGCACCCGCGATGGGAAAATTCTTCGAATCCGCGCCCCCACAAATTCATGTGCGCTCACGAATGGCGCGAAGCGTCTGGACTGCGGTGATTCATCACCGCTTTTCGGGCGGCGTGACGCGAGCCTCCGGGACAAAGCGCCGCTAAAGACGCCGCAGTCCAAACGCTCCGCGACCTGCCCGCTCAAATTTGTCTGCGCCATGTTCATTATATTTTCAAATCCCAAAAACGCTTTTCTTCAAGGTTTCGCTCAACAAGTCGCTAATTACTGTCTTCATAACTTCAATCGAGCCGCTGCCCGCCTTCTTCATCAATTTCTTGAAGCGAAAGCCGGCAACCTCAGCTTTTGGTGAATCTTTGACTAATTCTTCCAATGATTTTTTAAGTTCATCTCGCTCGTTTAAATTTAGCATTTCAAATTCATCAGCCAATTCTATTGCAGCTTGCAGGCCGCGTTCAGTCCACGGATAAGGTTTGCCACATTCGTGGCAAAAACTATTCGGCCTTGTTGGTCCGGGAGCGATTACATTTTCAAATTCGTAGTCACCACGAATAGACGACTTGCAATCAGGACATTGCGTAATCGTTTGCGCTCCACATTTGGCACAAAACCTTTGATTGAATTCGGGCATACTTTGGTAACTGTGATTTACCATGTGCCCGTTCAAACAGACTTGCGCTACATCGTATCCCATTGGTTTTTAGATAATTTGATCTGCCTATTTCTTCTCGTCCACGACTTCGGCGTCAATGATCGGGCCTTCGTCCTTCTTTTTGTCGTCGGACTTGGCTTCGCCGCCTTCGGGCGGCGGCTGGCCACCGGCGGATTGCTGTTTCTCCGCCTGCGCCTTCGCGGCGGCGGCTTTGTAAAGCTCGGCGCTCACGGCCTGCCAGGCTTCGTTCAGCTTCTCGGCAGCGGATTTGATGGCCGCGCTGTCGGTGCCTTTCAACGCTTCCTTCACGTCCGCGGCGGCTTTCTCGATCTTGGCCTTGTCGTCGCCGGAAATCTTGTCGGCGTTGTCCTTGAGCATTTTCTCGGAACGATACACCGCGCCGTCCGCCTCGTTGCGGGTCTCGACTTCCTCGCGCTTGGCCTTGTCCTCATCGGCGTGCGCCTCGGCGTCGCGGCGCATCTTCTCGATTTCGTCCTTCGAAAGGCCGCTGCTGGCGGTGATGGTGATTTTCTGTTCCTTGCCCGTGCCGAGGTCCTTGGCGCCCACGTGCAAAATGCCGTTGGCGTCAATGTCGAACGTCACCTCGATCTGCGGCATGCCGCGCGGGGCGGGCGGAATGTCGTCCAGCTTGAAACGTCCGATGGTCTTGTTGTCCTTGGAGAACTGGCGTTCGCCCTGCAACACGTGGATTTCCACGCCGGGCTGGTTGTCCGCTGCAGTGGAGAAAATTTCCGATTTGCGGGTCGGAATCGTCGTGTTGCGCTCGATGAGCCGGGTGAACACGCCGCCCAGCGTCTCAATGCCGAGTGACAACGGGGTCACGTCGAGAAGCAGCACGTCCTTCACTTCGCCCTTGAGCACGCCGCCCTGGATGCCGGCGCCCACGGCGACGACTTCGTCCGGGTTCACGCCCTGGTGCGGTGGTTTGCTGACGAGCGAGTGCGCCACTTCGACGACTTTCGGCATGCGGGTCATGCCGCCGACGAGCACGAGTTCGTCAATCTTCGCCACGTCAATGCCGGCGTCCTTCAAGCAGGCTTTCACCGGCCCGATGGTGCGCTCGAAAAGTTTGTCGCAAAGCTGTTCCATCTTCGCGCGGGTCAGCTTCATCGAAATGTGTTTGGGTCCGCTGGCGTCCGCCGTGATGAACGGCAGGTTGATGTCGTACTGCTGCGCGGAGCTGAGGGCGATCTTGGCCTTTTCGGCCTCTTCCTTGATGCGTTGGAGCGCGTCGGGCTGCTTGCGCAAATCCATGCCGGATTCCTTTTTGAATTCGTCCAGAATCCAATCCATCAACTGGTTGTCCCAGTCGTCACCGCCGAGGTGCGTGTCGCCGTTGGTGGCCTTCACTTCGAACACGCCGTCGCCGATTTCCAAAACGGAAATGTCGAACGTGCCGCCGCCCAAATCATAGACGGCGATTTTTTCGTCCTTCTTTTTGTCGAGGCCGTAGGCGAGCGACGCGGCGGTCGGCTCGTTGATGATGCGGAGCACCTCAAGCCCGGCAATCTTGCCGGCGTCCTTCGTGGCCTGGCGTTGGGAATCATTGAAGTAGGCTGGAACGGTGATGACGGCCTGGGTGATTTTCTCGCTCAGACGCATTTCGGCGTCGGCCTTAAGCTTGCCCAGGATCATCGCGGAAATTTCCGGCGGTGTGAACGCCTTGGGCTTGCCGTCCACTTCCACTTCCACGGCGGCATCGCCATTGGCCGCCTTGACGACCTTGTAGGGGACGCGCTTCAGTTCTTCCTGAACCTCGTCAAATTTGCGGCCCATGAAGCGTTTGATGGAATAGACGGTGTTGCGCGAGTTGGTGACGGCCTGGCGCTTGGCCGCTTCGCCGACGAGCCGCTCGCCGGTCTTGGTAAACGCGACGACGGATGGCGTGGTGCGTTTGCCCTCGGAATTTTCCAGCACGAGCGGTTCGCCGCCTTCCATGACCGCCATGCAGGAGTTGGTTGTGCCTAAATCAATGCCTAATACTTTTGCCATAAAAAATTAAATTTTGGTTGTCTGCCCCTTATTCCAATGCAATAACGGTGCCGCAATTCCAAAAACGACAGGGAAGCTCTGCAAACAAAGGACAAGATTGATTTTTACCCCTTATTAAAGACGACGAAAACCTGCGCCAAAAGCGTCATCGTGGCACAGCAAGAGCGCCATTTGGCACAGTTCAGCGGAGCGCCGGCCTCCGGCACGGCAGGGTGGAAAACATTGAACGTCTAACATCGAACGCCGAACATCGAGATTTTCATTCGCACCATCCAATAATTCGATGTTCCAATCGAAAAACTCGCCGTGCCGGAGGCCGACGCTCCAATTTATTTGCTTCCCGGTTTGATCGCCGGGAGCGCCGCCAAATCCGGCGGCAATTTGTCCGGCTTGAATACTTCGACCTGGAGCGTAACAAGGCTGGCAAAGGGGACGCCGAAATTCACCGCGCCGTTGGAACGATCTACTATCGCGGCGACCCCGGTGACGTGGCCTCCGTGTGCATGGACAATATCAATCGTCTCCTGGACGCGACCGCCTTTGGTCACCACGTCCTCGACGATGAGGGTTTTTTCGCCGGGCGCAAACTTGAATCCGCGCCGCAACACGAGCTTGCCCTCCTCTTTTTCCGAAAAAATGAACCGCACGCCAAGCTGCCGCGCGACTTCCTGTCCGATGACCAATCCGCCGAGCGCCGGCGCAATGACGGTGCCGGCGCCGAGCGGGCGGGCCTTGTCGGCCAGCTCGTGCCCGATTTTTTCGACGGCGGCCATTTGCTGGAGCGCGAGGGCACATTGAAAGTACTGGCGGCTGTGCAGGCCGCTGCGGAGGATGAAATGGCCTTCGAGCAGCGCGCCGCTGTCGCGGAAAATCTGGAGAACTTCATCTTGGGTCATGGGGCGGAGTGTCGAGTTTCAGGTTCCAAGTTTCAAGCCCACATTCAAACGCAGAGACGCAGAGTGCGCGGAGAAACGCAGAGGAACAGATAATTTTCTCTGCGAAACTTTGCGATCTCTGCGTCTCTGCGTTTGCATTCATTTGGCTTTCTTCTGGCTTCTGAATCCTGAATTCTGGCCGCGTGCCGAAGTGGATTAAATTCATTATCGCCATCCTGCTGCTGCCGGTCTGCGCCGGCGCGGCGCGGGCGTTGTGGCGGGTGCTGTGCGCCAGCGGCAAGGCGGACGTGGTTTGGGTGCCGTTGCTGGCGGGCGCGGCATGCTGGGTGGTGATTTTTCTGCTGCTGCCCAAACCGATGTGGCTTTATGTGTTCGGTCACGAATTGACGCACGCGTTATGGACGTGGCTGTTCGGCGGACAGGTTAAAAAAATGAAGGTCTCTTCCGCCGGCGGACATGTCGTCGTGAGCAAAACCAATTTTTTCATCTCGCTGGCGCCGTATTTTTTCCCGTTTTACGCGGCCCTGGTCATTGCGGTGTTCGCCATCGGCCATCTCTTTTGGGACTGGTGGCGTTATCTGGTCTGGTTTCATCTGTTCGTCGGCGCGGCGTACGCGTTTCATGTCACCTTGACGTGGCACGTCTTGAAAACGCGGCAATCGGATGTTACGTCGCAGGGCTGGTTGTTTTCGGCGGTGATTATTTTCCTCGGCAACGTCAGCGGGTTGCTGTTTGGCTTGCCGTTTTTGACCGCAAAAGTCAGTTTGTTGAACGCGCTGGGCTGGTGGCTGGAGAGCTTGGGACAAATTTTGAACTGGCTGGCGCAGCGGTTTTAATAATTCGACCGGAAATTTTTCAACAATTCTGTCTTGAATTAAAACGCGGATGGGTTCAATCCTTAAAGGAGCAACGTATGGATTTGGGCGACATTTTAAGCAAAGCGCAGATTATTCCCGATTTGCGCGCGGCAAATCGCTGGGAAGCGATTGACGAGTTGATCGAGAATCTCGTGGCCACCGGCAAGCTTCAGCCCGGCGACCGTGACGCCGTCACGGCTGCCGTCAAGAAGCGCGAGACCTCGATGAGCACCGGCATCGGGTTCGGCATCGGCATTCCGCACGCCTCGACCGACCTGATTTACGAAGTGGTCGGCGCGCTGGGCCGCTCGAAGGCGGGCGTCAATTTCGACGCGCTCGACAACCAGCCGGTGAAGCTCGTCATGCTTTTTCTCGTGCCCCAAGGCCAGTTTCAGAAACATCTCCATACGCTGGCCAACATCGCCAAGTTCCTCCATAAACCCGATTTCCGCTCGGCGCTCGAAGAATCCCCCGACGCCGATGCGATGCTCAACATCATCAAGGAATACGGGAAAAAGTAGCTTCGTGTTCCCCGTTCACTTCGAATTCACGCTTCACGTCTCACGTTTCACGCCTTATTGTCTCCCCGTGTATGATCCGTAAAACGTGAACCGTGAACTTGGCCGTGCGCCATTGACTGTTCCATGTTACCGCACAAACAAATTGAACTGAAGCTCCAGGCCGCCGTCCGCGCTACCCTGCCGGACGCTGACACCTCCATTGTTCTTATCCGTCCGTGTCCTGATCCGAAATTCGGCGACTACCAAAGCAACGCGCTGATGTCGCTGGCGAAGTCGCGGAAAATGAATCCGCGCCAGCTTGCCACCAACGTGCTCGCCAAACTCGACGTCGCCGATTGGTGCGAAAAAGTCGAAATTGCCGGCGCCGGCTTTCTGAATTTCCGGCTGAAAAGCGCCGCGCTCACCGGCGCACTCCAAACCGCCGCCCGCGGCGAACATTTATTTTTCGACAAGACCACAAATCCGCGGACCGCCGTCATTGACTTCAGTTCACCGAACGTGGCCAAGCCGATGCACGTGGGCCACATTCGCTCCACGATCCTCGGCGACAGCCTGGCGCGCACGTTGCGCCGGCTCGGCCACCGGGTCATCACCGACAACCACATCGGCGACTGGGGCACACAATTCGGCAAATTGCTCATCGGCTGGAAAAAACATCTGGACCCCGCCGCGCTCAAGGCTGATCCGATTGCCGAAATGGAGCGGCTTTACAAGCTCGTGAATGCCGCGGGCGAAGCCGATGAAAAAGTTCTGGAGGAAGCACGGCAGGAACTGGTGAAGCTCCAGGCCGGCACCGCTGAGAATCTTCGCATCTGGCACGAGATGATTGCACTGTCGCAAAAGCAGTTTGACACGATTTATGCGCGGCTGGGCGTGGAATTCGACCACGCGCTCGGCGAAAGCTTTTACAACCCGCGCCTCAAACCGCTGGTGGACGAACTCGTCGCCAGGGGCATCGCGCGCGAAAGCGAGGGCGCGATTGCCATTTTCTTCGACGACCCGCCACAACTCAAGGAACAGCCCGCGCTCATCCGCAAAAGCGACGGCGGGTTCAATTACACGACCACGGACCTGGCCACGCTGGCGTACCGGCTGGAGACCTGGCAGCCGGATGAAATCATTTACGTCACCGACGGGCGCCAGCAATTGCATTTCCAGCAGGTTTTCACCGCGTTCCGCAAATGGCAGGAGCGCGGCTCTCCAGAACCGCCGCGGGTTGGAAACGCCGGAAGTGCTGCGGCTGGGGACAGCCGCGCTCCGATGAAGCTGGCGCACGTCTGGTTCGGCTCGATTCTCGGCGAGGACGGCAAGCCGTTCAAAACCCGCAGCGGCGAGACGGTAAAGCTGGCTGATTTGCTCGATGAAGCGGAAGCGCGGGCCTTCAAGATTGTTTCCGATAAGAATCCGGATTTGACGGCGGCGCAGCGCCGCGAAATTGCGCGGGTCGTCGGGCTGGGCGCGGTGAAATACGCCGACCTGCTGCCGAACCGCCAGAGCGATTATGTTTTCAGCTGGGACAAAATGCTGGCGCTGCAAGGCAACACGGCGCCGTATCTGCAATATGCCTATACGCGGATCAAAAGCATTTTCCGAAAATCAGATGTAGCGTCGGCTCTGCGAGCCGATGGTTCTGCGATCAGCGCCGTCTCTACAACGCTGGCGCTCTCGGCGCTGGAAGAAGTCGCGCTGGCCAAGCATCTGTTGAATTTCGGGCTGACGCTGGAGGCGGTGGCGGAGGAATATCGTCCGAACTTCCTGTGCAATTATCTTTACGAACTGGCCGGCAAATTCACGTCGTTCTACGAAAATTGTCCGGTGCTCAAGGCCGATCCCACAGTGCGGGACTCCCGCCTGGTGCTGTGCGATTTGACCGCGCGGGTTTTGAAACAGGGCTTGACCGTTCTTGGAATTGAAGTCGTGGAGCAAATGTAAGCTTTTTCGAACGATTTAGATCTGCGTCATTTTATCGTTCTGAAAAACCCTTGCTTAGCAACCCGGCGACCAGAGTGTTTACAACTTCGTCGCTGCTTAAATTTTCATTGTTGTCGGCTTTCGTCCGGCTTGCGGAAAAAGACATTGTTTCCCCCCACGTTTCCAACCATTGCTGGTCATTTTCATCGAGGCTTAAACTGCGGTTGTTGCTGCCGGTGAAGAGTCTTGGAAAAACAATCGTTGCGTTGGTCGCAATGGCCAACGTGTCATTCTGGCCGCGGATCATCCAATCGTCCAAATGATAAAAACCATTAGTGTCCGTTCCTGATGCGGATTCTGCCATGACCGTATAAGTTTTTGATTTTGGACCAGTCACCGTGGTAAAATGCAGGTTGGTGGATGTGTCGAAGTGATAAGTTTTATCTTTCCGCCAATCAACAAAAGTCACATTGGACGTCCCGGTATCGTAAATCATTTTTCCCGAAAAGGTGGAGGTTTCCTGGTTGCCGGCTCCTGTTTCTGTCGCTTTCCCCGTATAGGAATATTCAATCAGGGCCGCTTGTATTCCAAAAGTGAACAGCAAGGCTGCCCCAAAGATCAGTTTTTTCTTCATTTGAATTGTTCGCCTGGATTTAACTCAGCCGCATGGGCATGACGACGTAGAGGAAGGGGCCGTTGATCTTGAGAACGCCGGGGCTGAGTTCGTCAATCAACTCGAAGAACACCTCGTCCTCGCTCAACGCGTTGAGCGCGTCAATGAGGTAGCGCGGGTTGAAGGCGATGGCGATTTCCTTGCCTTTGTAGTTCACCGCCAGCGTTTCGCGCGCTTCGCCGACTTCCGGCGAATTGGCGGTGATGGCGAGGTTGTTTTTCCCGAACGTGAGCTTGACGGAATTGGCCTTTTCGCTGGTCATGATTTCGGCGCGGCGCAGGGCCTGTAGAAACTCCTCGCGATTGAGCGGCACGCGCTCCTTCACCTCGGCGGGTATGACCTGGCGGTAGTTCGGGTAATTGCCCTCGATCAATTTCGTGATGACGAGCACGGAAAACCCCTTGTCATCCTTGAGCGCGAACGCCGCCTGATTTTCGCCGAACTTGATTTCCACGTCGCCTTTTTCCTGGAGCAGGCGGTTCAATTCGTTCACCGCCTTGGCCGGCACGATGAATTCACCGCTGCTTTTCTCGGCGATGTCCACTTCCTCATCCACCAGCGCGAGCCGCCTGCCGTCCGTGGCGACCATGGTCATCTTGTGGTCTTTGAGGCTGATAAAAATCCCGTTGAGCACGTAGCGTGATTCATCGGTGGACACGGCAAATGAGGTTTTTCGCATCATCGCCTTCACGGTTTCCTGTGGCAGGGAAACCTTCTTGTCGTCCTTGAATTTGGGCAACGGCGGAAATTCTTCCGCGTTCAAGCCGTGAATTTTATAAAAGGAGGAATTACACCGGATGCTGGTGACGTTCTTGTCGTCGGTTTCGATGTCTATTTCGTTGCCACCCAATTCCCGGACGATGCCAAACAGCTTTTTCACCGGGACGGTCGTGCTGCCGCCTTTTTTCACCTTCGCCTCCACCTTGCAAGCGACCGTTACGTCCAGATCTGTCGCGGTGAATTCCACGCGATCGCCATCGGCGCGAATCAGCACATTGGAAAGAATAGGCAGTGTCGTGCGGGTACTGACAACATTTTGAACGGCTTGCAGGCCGACAAGAATTTGATCCTTGGCAATGGTAAGGTTCATGCGCGTTTAATAGTAATTCTTTCCAGATATTAAATTATCCGTATTAAGGGTTGTGAATAAAGCAAACAACTTTAAATGTCAAGGCAGCCATTGGGTTTTGTAAAGGAAAGAAAACGAGAAAGGGCGGATTTAAAAACTCCCAAGCTCTTCAAGTGGGTTTTTTTCACAAAGCTCTCATTCCATTAACAGGAAAAAGAAGGGTTATTTTCCGAGTTGTGCCCGCCGAACAATTTCAGGCAGCACCTGTCCAACCAGAACAACCTCTTCCGCTGTCGAATCACGTCCCAGAGAAAAACGCACGAGAGAATTTGACTGGGCACGCCAGCCCAAGGCGACCATCACATGCGAAGGCTCGAGCGAACCCGCCGAACAGGCAGAGCCGCTGGAAGCGCAAATTCCCTCCAAATCCAACCTGATGCACGGACGATGGATTGCCCCAAATCTCGCCGAGGAACGGCAGCATCGCCCCGCGCACCGCCGGGTCAAGTGGCGTCGTGGCGTTGTAATCGAAGAAAATCGTCCGGGGCATCAAATCCATTCTGCGGAAAATGGCGGCAATACGACGAGTTAAAAATGCGCGGGGTTGAAAGCCTCAGGTTGAAATATGCGATTTACGATTTACGATTGACGCAGTTACGGCGAAAATCGTGTCAATCGAATATCGAAAATCGTAAATCAAAGAATGAACACGCGGGTCAAAATTTGCGGCATCACGAATCTGGCCGACGCGCAGGCCGCCGTTGAGGCGGGCGCGGACGCGCTGGGCTTCATCTTTTACGAAAAAAGCCCGCGGCGCATGACCCTTCCCGCCGTTGCCAAAATTTCAAAACATTTGCCGCCGTTCGTCTTGCGCGTTGGTGTTTTTGTGAATGCGGCGGAGGAATTGATCACGCGCGCCATCGGGGAATGCGGCTTGGGCCTGCTTCAGTTTCATGGTGACGAACCGCCGGAATTTTGCATGCGGTTCGGTCTGATGAGCATGAAAGCCTTCCGCATCCGCAACGCCGAAACATTGAAGGAGCTGCCGAAATATTCCACCGACGCTTGGCTGCTCGACGCTTACTCAGCCGAAAACCCCGGCGGGACGGGAGAAAAATTCAATTGGGACCTGGCTGCCGAAGCGCAGAAATTCGGCAAACCTTTTTTTCTCGCCGGCGGATTGACGCCGGAAAATGTCGCTCGCGCCGTGCGCCAGGTGCAACCGTTCGGCGTGGATGTTTCCAGCGGGGTGGAAAGCGCGCCGGGAAAAAAGGACCCGCAGAAAGTCCTGGAATTCATCGCGAACGTTCGCCAAGAGGAGCAAAAATGAAACGAATTGCCGTTTTTTGTGGTTCGAACAAGGGCACCCGTGCCGCCTATGCCGCCGCGGCGGAAAACCTCGGGAGCCAGCTGGCCAAACGCGGAATCGAACTGGTTTATGGCGGCGGTTGTGTGGGATTGATGGGCATTCTTGCTGATGCGGCGCTCAAAAACGGCGGACACGTCATCGGCGTAATCCCGCAATCGCTCGTCATCAGGAAAGTGGTGCATAAAAAACTGCCCGACCTGCGCGTGGTGAAAAGCATGCACGAGCGCAAGGCGCTGATCGCCGAGTTATCCGACGGCTTCATCGCGCTGCCCGGGGGCTACGGCACCTGCGAGGAATTTTGCGAAGTGCTGGCGTGGAGCCAGCTCGGCTATCACCAGAAACCATTCGGGCTGCTGGACGTGGCGGGCTTTTACCGCCCCATGCTGCAATTTTTTGATCACGCCGTTGCCGAAGGCTTCATCCGGCCCGCCCACCGCGAACTGATACTGGTGGAGGAGGATGCGGAAAAACTCCTGCACCGGTTGGAAACCTTCCAGCCACCGGCGGAAGTGAAGTGGATCAAGAAGCCGTTGTAGCGCAGAGTGGTACTCTGCGGGTCGCCACATCGTACGGTCTGCGGATTGCCAATCCGCGACACAGCAGACAGGCGGTCTGCGCTACACCGTTGCGGCCATGACCGCGCGGCTCACGGTTGAAATAAATTCTTTGCGCCCGCCTTCGCATTGCGCGAGATTAACCGCCGTTTTATGAGCAAAAAATCCAGCGCCACAATGCCGGACGCCCGGGGCCACTTCGGTCCCTATGGCGGGCGGTTCGTGCCCGAGACGTTGATGCAACCGTTGTGTGAGTTGGAGACGGAATTCTATCGCGCGCAAAAGGACCCGGCGTTCAAGCGCGAGTTCGAGTATTATCTGAAAGAGTTTTGCGGACGGCCCACGCCACTATATTTCGCCGAACGCCTCACCAAGGAACTCGGCGGCGCGAAGATTTATCTCAAGCGCGAGGACCTGCTCCACACCGGCGCGCACAAGATCAACAACGCCATCGGCCAGATCCTCCTCGCCCGTCGCATGGGCAAGACCCGCATCATCGCCGAGACCGGCGCCGGCCAGCACGGCGTGGCCACCGCCACCGTCGCCGCGATGTTCGGGTTGAAATGCGTGGTCTATATGGGCGCGGTGGATTGTGAACGGCAGGCGCTCAACGTTTATCGCATGAAAATGCTCGGCGCGGAGGTCGTGTCCGTGAAAGCCGGCCAGCAAACGCTCAAGGAAGCCATCAACGAGGCCATGCGCGACTGGGTCACCAATATCCGCACCACGCATTACATCCTCGGCACGGTCTATGGCGCGCATCCGTATCCGGTGATGGTCCGGAATTTCCAGCGGGTCATCGGCGACGAAGCGCGCCGGCAGATTTTGAAACAGGAAAAACGCCTGCCCAACCTGCTCATTGCCTGCGTCGGCGGTGGCTCGAACGCGATGGGACTGTTTTATCCGTTTCTCAAGGACAAATCTGTGAGGATGGTCGGTGTGGAGGCGGGCGGGCGCGGCATCAAACCCAACCAGCACGCGGCGCGGTTCCATGGCGGCTCGCTCGGTGTTTTGCAGGGCACGCGCAGTTATATTTTGCAGGACAAAAACGGGCAGATTCAACTTACGCACAGCGTCAGCGCCGGACTGGATTACGCCGCCGTGGGCCCGGAACACGCGTGGTTGCACGACCGGAAACGGGTGGAATACACCTACATCAAGGACGACGCGGCGCTGGAAGCGTTCATGAAACTGGCGCGGCTGGAAGGCATCATTCCAGCGCTGGAAAGCGCCCACGCGATTGCCGAAGTCATGAAACGCGCGCCGAAAATGAGCCGGAACAAGCTCATCATCGTGAACCTGAGCGGCCGCGGTGACAAGGACGTGACTCAGGTGGCGGACAAGGTTGGTTTGCAAATGCCGAAGTGAACGCTATAGAAAATCAACAAACGAATACGCCGCCTACTTCGCCAAGGCATAAGAGGTGGGTGGCCATTGGGAGCGGAATAATAGTCTTGGCGATGTTTATTCTACTACTCTGCGACAATTCCCCAGAGTTTTGGATGATGAATGTGCCATTCACAGCTTTCACGACCGCAATTTCACTCATTTTTCTTTTGCCGGCCTATATGGTCTGTTTCGGCATTACCATTCTGATTTTTCGCCGTATGAAACTGTCCGTCGCCGCCAGACGGCGCTGGGTGCTCGGCCCGCCAGTTCTGTTCGCGGTTTGCATCGTTCTGGTTTTGATCAACAGCGCGAGATCAAGTGTTGCCATCCGCTGGATGACTCATGGGAAACCGGTCAAAAGCATTCATTCTGTGCATGTGGCGCATGTTTCAACCATGATGTCAGACAGGAGAATTGCATGGTTTCAAATAGGTTCAGAAGAACTTCACAGTTTAATTACCCAGCACCAGTTGGTTATCACTAATGGCGTGAATTTTCACGGAATTTTGAGAAGAGATTTCTTAATAGGAGGGACGAGCATCCCGGATCGCATTCCATCGTTTCGTGAATCAATTTGTTATGTGCGGTTGGGAAGTGACGATTTCCAACACCCTTTCAGTGTCTACGTTCTTACAAATCCAAGCCACAACGAGGCAGTTTGGTATACCACCTACGACCGGTAAATTTTCTCCGTTGTGAAAAGCACGATGCCTTTGAACGCGCCTTCGCTGAAGCTTCGGCACGGCAAGCAAGTATCGGCAAGTTGCGACGAAAGCTGTGGGTAGCACCCGCCTCCGGCGGGTTCAATTCGGCGTCCCACCGAATTGGGTCGGCGGACGTACGACCGGAGTTGATCGCACCAAGCAAAGACGGACCACATCCACCGACTGTTTCGGGCGCGACGCCCAAAACGACCCGCGGGACGCGGGTGCTACCACATTTTCTCCGCGCTTTCTTCCATCTGTCCAGCTTTCCAATACGAACGCCTGCGGTTATTGTTTGTCGGTTAATACTATATTGCATTCAATC
>PLAY01000059.1 GCA_003134375.1 Limisphaerales bacterium
CACATCATTGAATTGTCATTTTATGCAGAACAAGCCTTACCCCTTGTCTGGACAAGGTTTTTACGGCTCGCCAATAGCTCGCCGAAAACTGCGCGGAGTCCCGCGAGACGGTCGCGCGATGGGCGCAAACCATCCGGCAAGAAATCCGGCGAAATTTCTCGCGTCATATCCGCGCAACGTCTTGGCAATGGCCGGACAGTGGCAACGGCAATGCCGCCGAACATCCGTCAAGACAACTCGCCTTGCGCCGGACATGGACACGCAATGTCCGCGCCGGAAACTTGCGAGACAACTCGCAACTTGGCCACGCAACCGCCGCGAAACATCTTCCGAGATGACTCGTCAGAATCCCGCTGTCATGTTTTTAACCATCCCGTTCTAAAATTATGAACACCTCATCCACATCACCGACAACGCCCAATCTGGAATTGTTGCGCAAAGCAATTCGGGAATATCAACCCGATCCAAGTCGCATTCCATTCAGCAATTTGAAGCCGTTCCATGATTCCATCGTGGAATTGCGCGGCAAGAATGCGTCCTACGCTGCCATTGCTGAATTGCTAGAACAGCATGGGGTAAAAACCAGCCGGGCGCGTGTGGCCGAATACGGCCGCATCGTCCTGGAGGGCGGCAAATCGCGCAAGCGACGGAAGCGGGCAAAAACCACGCCAGCCGCAAATATCCCGGCCACGCCTCAAAGTGCGCCAGCCGTGGCCGCAAAACCCGCGCCGGCAACACCGATCACGAGCGATGTCACGCCGCCCCCAAAAGAAAATTCGCCATACCGTTCACGCGGACCGCACATTGCCAACGTGAGAATGATGGGTGCAGAGGAAGCCAAAGAATTCAACGACAGCCTGAAATCGAAACCACCAGCGAGCTGACACAGCCCGGAAAGCAATCCGGCGATGCGCCAGCATCGCCATTGCAGCCCGGCACGGCGGCCAGAGTGCCTACAAAGCAGGCCAGCGACGTTCGCCAGCCACACGCAGCCGTAAAGGTTCGGACGCCGCCCCGACAAGCTAATAACGCCACCATAGAAGCAAGTTTTTTTCGGTTGGCAGCATAGTTAGCACTGGCTTCGCAACAGGGTTGGCAACGACGAGGCAACACGGTTAGCAACAGGGTGGTAATCACGCGAGGCAACATCCGAAGCAACAAAGTTCGCAACACGGTTGGCAACACGGTGAAATAACAGGGTTAGCAACTGACGCAACAATGCAGTTAGCACAAGCGAAGCATCTCGCGCAACAATCGGCGAGATTTTGGCGAGCCGTAAAAACCTTGTTAAAATAAGGGGTAACGCGTGCCTTGACCAATTTCCATTTTTCGCCGCTCATTTGCGTTTGTCCTGGGTGTGACTTGGCTGGACGATTCCAGCGGCATGAACGGCTGACGTTGAACCGTGCCGAATGGTGTTTAATTGCGTGAACTTTTCGCGCGATTTTCGCGCTAATTTTGCGCAACATTTGCGGCTGCGGTCGTGGCTTCAAGCTGTGCTTAGGGAAGATGTCTGACGGGAAATTGGCCGTTTTACATCAGCGCCATCGCTGTGTGTATCACGGTCGCCAGCTTGGTCGCTCCGGTGTTACGTCAAGCACGTTGCATGGCAAGGAGAATGGCGTCCGTCATCAAATCAGGTTTCATTCGGTCGTCGGTGCATCACTTCACCAGCGCAACATTGCGGCGTTTTCATCGGCGGCGTTTGCTGCACGCCACAGATTTTTTCCAAGCTGCCGGGTTCACCGTCAGAGGCGGGGTAAGTGTCATCGCATCATTTCCACTTTTAGCCGCTCGCGTCCGGTCGTCCTGGTCGTGACTTCGCCGGGTGATTCCGTCTGCATGGACGGCTGGTGTTGAACGGTGTTGAGTTGTATTGATCCGGCGCGTTGAATGTCGTTGAACTCGTCAGCACTATTCAACGCATTTCAACGGTGCCTGTCCATCGCACCGGCTCGGCCTCTACCAACGTAAGGGGATGGTGTCTATGATTTATTGCCAGCGGATGCAGGCAAGACAAACGCGAGATTTTCGCCTTGACCCGCGCGAACTGCAAAATTTCATTCGACTCAAACACGCTTCGGTTGATAAACACGAGCGCGAGGTGTCTGTCCGCAATTCCGACAGCGCAAAAAACCATCGCCTTTAGATGAAACCATAATTTCGGGCGGCCAACAATGCTGACATATCTGGAAACCAAGACGTTGTGCCAAAATCGCCTCGGCCTTCTTTTGCTCTCGTTCTGCATCGGCCAGCAATCGCTCTGCTTCCTCTCGCTTCTTTCCAGATGGAAGAGAACCGATAATAGAACGTATAGTTGTGAACACCGATGAAGTAGCCTCTGCCCAAGATTTGATATTGGCCGGGTCTATCACGAGGTAAAAGCTGGCTGGTGTAGAAAGCTGAGAAATTAGGGCGGTGAACTATAAACAGGTCGCCCGAATTGGTCTGCACTAACACCCAATCCATAAGCATCTTGCTTAACGCCACCTTGGAAAATAGGCGACAGTTGTTGACCGTCCTGAGTGCGGTATGTCTGTGGGGTTCCGAACTCGTCAGAATTCACGCCAAGTCCATAGGCATTCGGGGTAATAGTATGTAGATGGGGTATTGTCGGTTCGGTGGTGGGTGATTCCTCCGGTTGATAGCTGGGAGCGGTTGCCGCTGGTGTTTGTCCGTAGGTTTGGTAGCTCGAAACGGTTGCCGTCGGCGTCTGACCGTAGGTC
>PLAY01000133.1 GCA_003134375.1 Limisphaerales bacterium
TGTTAATAGCTGGACACTAGTGAGTGTAAACTCACCCCTCCTAAATTCTCAACGCAGCAGCAGGAGAAAAATCGCAATCGCCAGCGCGATGCGGTACCAGCCGAACACGTTGAACGTGTGCGTCTGGATGTAGCGCAGCAGCCATTTCACGGCGATAAAGGAAACCACCGACGCAATGGCGGTGGCCAGCAAAACCAAGCCCCAGTTTTCCTGCGGCGCGCCGGCAACCGGATGATGCAATGCCTCGAAAATTTTCAGGCCGCCCGCCGCGAGCATGGTTGGAATGCCGACCAGAAAGGAAAATTCCGTCGCCGCCGGGCGGCTCAAGCCGAGCAGGAGGCACAGCATAATCGTCGAGCCGGAACGGGAGGACCCGGGGAAAACCGCGGCGATCAACTGGCCGCCGGCCACGGCGAAGACGACGGGCCAGGTGATTCCGTCGCTCATTTTTTTTCCGCGCAGCCACCATTCGATGACGAGAAAGGCAACGCCACCCACGAGCAATGCCCAGGCAACGGGCATCAGATTATCCGGAAGTTTGAACCCTTTTTTATCAAGGACGAACCCCACGGCGCCGGTGATGACGAAGGCGGTGAGGATTTTCAGCAGGTAGTCCTGCGTTTCCTTCTGGCGCCACTCGAAAACGAATTTATAAAGGCGCTGGGGAAACAGCGGCAGGACGGCAATGACCGCGCCGCATTGGATGACGATGTTGAAGAGATCACTCTCGTGGACTTTCAGGAGATGCTCCGCCAGCAGCAGATGGCCGGTGGACGAAACGGGAATGAACTCCGTGATCCCTTCGATCACGGCCAGAATAACAACATTAATCCAATCAGGCATGAATCATTTGGACGCGAAATGGGCGTTGCAGGCAAGCCAGAAGTGGTGAGGACGCTATTTTTTTGATCCCCAGAAGGATTTGGTTTCCTCGCCGTGCTGTTTGACCTTGAGCTGGCCCAGGATGGAATGCCAGGAGATGTAAATTTTGTGCCACTGGGTTTCCAGGCCGCGGAGCGCGCCTTCGCTCATTTCGCTGAGGTAGCGCAACGACGGCGCGTTGCCGATGAGCGCGTGGATTTCGTCGCGCGTGGGCGAGGCGACTTCAATGGAGGCGTAAATCAGTTCAATCTCCTGCACGATGATGCTTTTAATTTCGAGAAAATGACCTTCTTCCGCCGGCCCGAATTTTTTTCCGCGCGCGACGTTGATGAAATAGTTGAACTGTTTCCAGCACTCAATGTGCGTTTCAATCTGAGTGACCAGTTGGTTGAGTTCTTTGGCGGTCATAAGCGTGGTTTGGTTGTTATCGGCGAAAAGGCAGCTTGCGGGAACAGGAAAATGATGGCGCCGCCGCGCAATTCGCGGGCGGTGATGTGCAGGCTGGTGAAATGGATGCTGACTTCGGCCAGCGGCATTTGCGCCGCGCGCGCCTCGCGAAAGAGGGACAGCACTTCCTGACCGATGTCGCGCAGCAACTCCTTGGGATAGGCGGACGAGACGGTGTACGTGACAACGTGGCCATTGCGGTCCACGGCGACACTGCCGGCCGGCAGTTGCTGGACTGCCGCACGGGAACGGAAAAATCGTTTTAAGAATCCCATGATGAAACAAGTTTTTTGCTTTTTTCGAATAATGGTCCGGCAGCGACATTGGGCGGCCAGCCAACGAGAAAACACTTGTTTTCCTGGTTCAAAACAAGCATCTGACGTTCCAAATTATGGCCGGCGACGTGCGAAAGCGGTCCGGCTTCGATCCGTTCCCCAAGACGCTTGGCGGTTTCGACGGCCCGGCGCGCCCATTTGGCGAGCGGCTCGGAAGGTTGGGTGCCCATGGTTTCGATTTCACCCTGGCCTTCGGGCGGCACAACGATGACGAATTCTGCGCCTTCGCGCGTGAGCTGTGCAAGTTTCCAAATGGTTTTTCGGTGAGCGGTTTGCTCGATGGAACCAGGCTCAACGGAATCAGCAGTTTCATCAATCGCCTGCGCGGATTCCAGCAGCAGGGCGTTGACGGGTTTGGTGATGGTGCGTTCGCGATCGGGTTCAGCGGGCAAATTTTCAAACGTGCCGGACTTCCATGCCAGAATCCTGTAGAACGCCGCTTCCCCGCGCGCGCCTTCGCTTTCCGCGTCAATCAATTCGCCGTTTTGAATCCAAAGTTTCGCCACGAGTGGTCCGCGCGTGATGCGCAGGACGGTGGAACTGCGCGAGAGACATTCCATCTGGATGATGTCCATGAGGCTTTTGCTTTGAATGCCGCGAAAGCCGCCTTCCATGTCGCGGCCCATCAGCGATTCGATGCACTCCAGAAACATCTGCGAATTGGCCTGCATGTCGGTTTTGAGCCAGAACAAATCCACACCCAGGGCGTAGGCGCGCGAGCGAAATTCCTCGTCTTCCAGCCCGCTCAAAACGACCGTGCGCAATTCGGGAAACCGGCGGCGGACGATGGACAGCACCTGCAAGCCATCCATGCGCGGCATCTTCAAATCGCAGACCAATAGCCGGAACGGCTCGGTTTCCAGGAGCGCCAACGCGCGCGCGCCCGACGCGACAGTGCGGATTTCAGGCTTGCTGGGGAGATGCGCAAACATTTCGTTGCACAAGTTCAGCCAGTCAACATCGTCATCCAAAACGAGAATATTATGACTTTTTTCCATTCCAATGGCGTTAATCGCTAACGCCGCCGCCCCGCAAATACAAGCGCGAAAAATGCCAACCGCGCAAATTGTTTAAGAGGAAGCAATCGGCGTTCCCATTTGAGCCCGGGCGGCAAAACAATCTAAATACCAGAATGTGAACAGACTAGGGACAAAGCAGTCCAACGCTGAGACAAACTTTCCACCCACCCAACGCTCCTTTCAAAGCTTTCAAAGGTTCGGGCAGTTAAGTCAAACAAAAAACCAACCATGGCGTGCTTCCTGCTAAAACAAAGAAGCCTGCCGGTCAACCGGCCGCCAGTGAAACATGAGTGCCATGTCAAACAGTGTGAAAATAAAGTTCGCGGGGTTGCTCCGAAATCTTGCACGCCGCCTCGGCGAAGAAGAAGCAACCCCAACCGAAACGCCGCGCTCGCTTGCCGTTGCCACACCACGCGGGTCCGCCGCACCGGCCTCCGCCATTCGCCCGCAACCGGCATCGCTTAGGCCCCCGGCATCCCCGGCGTCCACAACGCCGCCCGCGCCAGCAGAAGACCCCGATGAATTGCAACTGCCCCTGCAATCAATCCTTGCCGCAATGCCGATGGATTTGCGCGCGAAAGTCATGCAAGCACCGTCCGCAGGGATGATGATTGCCGTTCCGCTGGAAAAAATTCTCACGCAACTCGCGTTTGGCTCCGTGAAAATCGCTTTCGGGGAATTGCGAAAGGCCGCTCCGGGCGTGTTCGTCAATTCCGGTGGCGAGCATGACCACAAGCCAGTGATGCTGCCGCTCAATGAAATCCTCACCCGGTTGAATCCTGCCCTGTTGTCGCGCCGCTCCACCCAGAAACAAGTCGAAGTCACCGAAGACATCACCGGACCATTCGGCGCCGGCGGAGAAGGGGCCAAAATTTCCGTCGCGGCCAAACCCACGCCGTCCACCGCCATACCACCATTGCGAACGACCGCACCGCCATCGTTTTCGTTTGCCTCACGCGGCATTACCCCGGCACCCAGCGGTACGACTCCGCCCCCCCCGCGACAGTTCATGCCGCATGTTCCGACGCCGGCAACCGGTGCCGCGACTCCGCCCCCGCGCCCGTTCATGCCGCACGCCCCCACGCCGGGAACCACCTTCGTCATGCCGCGCAGCAATGGCGCGCCGAAACCTGTTGCCCCCATTCCTTCACCTACGCCGCAAATTCCAGTTGAACCAGTTGAGCCGGCGGCCATTTCCGCACCATTGGACGCACTCTCGGAAAATTGGCCGGAAGGACTGCGACTCGAAATCAGACAATCGAATCTGGCAGATGCCCAGGTTTTGTTGCCGGCGAACTTAATTGAACCGGCGTTGAAGCGCGGACGCGTAACCTTTACCTGGCGAAATTTGCGGCCTTTGATCCAACCCACGCCCCCGCCGGCGTCCGTCCACGATGGCATCGAATTGGAGCTGCCGTTGAATGTCATCGCTCCGCTGTTTTTCGCACGACAAAAAACAGCACCCCGGCCCCAGGCGGTGAAACCGCCCCCGGCTGAAATCCCGAATTTGTTTTTTGGTTTTCCGCAACCCGAAACACCGCAGCCAAAACCTTTTCTACAACCTGAAACACCACAGCCAAAACCGCCGCCGGCAAGAATGCCCGAACCGCAGTCGAAACCGCCGGCAAGAATGCCTGAACCACCGCCGATCCGTCCTGCCTCCAAGCCGATGGATGCCAAGCCGGTGAATGCCAAGTTGTCGGACACAAACTACTATATCTGGAGCGACACCGCCGAAGCCCCCAGAGTGGACGAAACCGAATACAAACGCGCACAAAGACCGGCGACGGATTTCTCCAGCCGTTATACGACGCCAAACGAGGTCGTCGCCCGCGCGATGGAGTTGCCCGGGGTGGTGGGCGCCCTCGTGGCCTTGCCGGACGGCTTGAAAGTGGCCAGCCAGATTCCGTCCGACTTCAACGCCGACACGCTCGCGGCGTTTTTGCCGCAAATTTTTGACCGCGTGAGCCAGAGCACAAGGGAATTGCGAATGGGCGCGCTGAATAATTTCAATTTCACTGTTGGCAACGTGCCGTGGAAAATTTTCCGCGTGAATGCCGTTTATTTCGCCGCGTTCGGTCGCGCGGGAGAAGCGCTGCCAACCGTGCAACTGGCCGCGCTGGCCGCCGAACTCGATCGCAAAAAACAATAATCTTTTATGGCCATCATCAACCAAGCCACCAAGGAATTGCAGGTTAAAATCGTCTATTACGGCCCGGCCATGGGCGGCAAGACGACCAACCTCGTGCAAGTCCATGACCATGTACAAACCGCCGCGGGCAACAAGGGCAAACTCGTCTCGCTGGCGACGAGTTCCGACCGCACGCTGTTCTTCGATTTTCTGCCGATTGAGGCGATGACCATCAAGGGCTTCAAGACGAAGTTCCAGCTTTACACCGTGCCCGGCCAGGTGATTTACAACACGACGCGGCAACTGGTGCTGCGCGGCGTGGACGGCGTCGTGTTTGTCGCCGATTCGCAATACGAAAAGATGCCGGAAAACGTCGAGAGCTTCCAGAATCTCGTGGACAACCTGAATGCACTCAAGCTCAACCTCGCGGAAATTCCCTATGTGCTGCAATACAACAAGCGCGATCTGCCGAACGCCGCGTCGGTGGAATACATGGAATTTTTGCTGAACAATCGCGAAGTGCAGGTGCCGTCGTTCAGTGCCACGGCGCACAAGTGCGAAGGCGTGTTCGAAACGCTGAACATGATCACGCGCCTGCTGTTGCACAAATTCATCAATCAAAGCGTTCCACAATACGCATGACATGGCCACCCTGCCCCAACTTATCGAGGATGACATTCGGCGGTGCGATGAAACGTTACGCGCATTTATCGCGAGCACGGACGCGACGGCCACGCTGATCATTGACAAGGGCGGGTTTCTCATCACGCATCAGGGCGACGCGCATGATTTCGACCTGACCACCATCGGCGCGCTGGCGTCCGGTGCGTTCATGGCCAACCAGACCATCGCCGGCCTGGTCAACGAAACCAATTTCAGCAGCATTTACCAGCAGGGCGAAAATTTCAGCATGTTCGTCACCAATGTTGACGATCAATCCCTGCTGGTCGTGATTTTCAAGTCCCGCTCCGGTGTAGGTGTGGTGAAGTATTATGCGGCGGCAGCCGTCAAACGCATTGCGCGCCAGCTTAAAATCGCCAAGGAGAGGGCTCCGGAGGCGGGACTTGATCTTTCCGTTCTAAACGTTGCCGAAACCAGACCGCTTTTTCGGAAAAAGAAAGCCTGAGACAGGCCCGGCAATCAGTGTTATTATTGTAACATGAAGAATGCGGCCATCGGCAATGGTGCCGGCGGCGCATAAAATTAATTATGACGTGGATCAATCTTTTCGCGGTCATCCTGGTTCTCGGTTATGCCCTGTGGATTACTTACCGCGGATGGCGGCTCTTCAGGAATCTGTTGCACGCCAGCACCATCAGCGACGTTTTGAAGAGCATTTTGGAACAGCACCATTTCTATTTCATCCAGGGTGTGGGCAGTTTCGTTGCCTTGATTTTATTTCTCGGCATCAAAGCACTGATCCTGCTCATCAAGCCTTCTGAAGCAACGGTTTTTAACCCCGTTGTTTTTGGCAGCTTCGCGAACCGATTTCTGCCCGGCAAATTGGGCTGCGTGGGCGTTGCGCTGATGGTGATTTCCCTGGTGTGTTTTTATCAGCACGTGAAAAGCAAACACTACCTCCACGTGCTTTACGCCTTTCGCAATCAACTGGGACTGACGGAAGCCGCCTGAAATTTCAAGCGAGCCGGATGTGGCTGCCGTCACCGAACGACCGGCCTTTTAAACACCGCGCTCACACCGCCAAAAGGTGCCCGGTGCGCCGCGCTTTTATACTAACTTGCAATC
>PLAY01000006.1 GCA_003134375.1 Limisphaerales bacterium
GTATTATTTAATATGCTCTAATGTCCGCCGGAAGTTTTCACTTCGTGCAACGACTCGGCCTGGCTGAGTTTGGGCCAGTTGAAGCCATAGAGCGCGATCAGGGCGAAACAGACCATGGGGACGATGAACGCGCGGGACATGTCATACTTGTCAGCGACGGCCCCCATGAGTTTGGGCAGGATGGCGCCGCCCATGATGGCCATGACAATGTAGGAGGAAGCCCGTTTCGCGCGGGCGCCGAGACCATGAATGCCGAGGGCAAAGATGGTGGGGAACATGATGGACATGAAGAAATAGCACAGGAACAAGCAGATCACGGACAGCCAGCCCAGCTTGCAAAAGATCAACAGGCAGGTGATGACATTCAGGATTCCGTAAAGACCGAGCACCTTGTGGGCGGAGAATTTTTTCAGAATGCCTGCACCGGTAAACCGTCCTGCCAAGAAACAGAAAAAGCCCGCCGAGGCGAGATAAGCCGCTGTCTTGTTGCTGATCGCCAGAACGCCATGCTTGTTCAGTTCAAAACAACCGCTCAAAATGCCGGAGTTCCATGAATCGGGAATGGCGGGAACTTCGGACGTCATGTAATTGATGAAGAAACTGAAAATGCCGCACTGCGCGGCCACGTAGAAAAACTGGGCCAGCGTGGATCCGGAAAAATGCGGGTGCGACCAGATGCTGTGGCTGGTCATACGCCGCGCCGGCGAAATGAGCGCCACCGCAACCACCACGGCGAGCAGACATGCCGTCACACCGATCACGAGCGCCAGGGAATTATCGGCGGTTACCGCAAAATCCGAGGGATGCGGAATCCTCGATGCAATTCCAACCAGCTCCGGACCGACGCCGCAGGTTGAGAGAATCACCCAGAGAATCATCCCGAAGATTCCAATCAACACCGTCGCGTTGCCCACCAGCAGGGAGTAGAGCAGAGCGCGATTCGCGTCGCTTTTGACATTCGTGGTCACATCCGGCGTTCCGTCCTTTTTTTCCAGGTGATAAACGTCCTCTGTTTTGATGTCCGGCACATAGGCAAAATAGAAAAGTACCGCAAGGATGATGACCACGACGGCGACTCCGGCATAGGGTATCCAGAGTGTCTGGCTGCCCGTGTTCTGGCCGGCGGCGTTCTTGGAATAAAAAAACATGCCACCGGCGATCGGCCCAAAAAACCAACCGATGCCATTGCAGGACTGGGCGAGATTGATGCGGGTGGCGGCGTATTGCGGCGGACCCAGCACGGTCGTGTAAGGATTGGCGACCGTCTCCAAAAAAGTGAGGCCGGAGGCAATGACACAAACGCCCAGCAAAAAGGCCCAGAAGGCTGCGATCTTCGTCGCCGGGATGAACCAAAATCCACCCACCGCGACCATCAGCAGACCGGCGATGATGCCGCCCTTGTAGCCAAGCCGGCTGGCCAGCATGCCAGCAGGCATCGCCATCAAAAAATAACCCAGATAGTGCGCGAACTGCACCCAGGCGGATTGGGACAGGGTCAGGTGCAGTTCCTCCTGAAAGTGCTTGTCCATCACGTCAATCATCCCATTGCAGAATCCCCAAAGTAGAAACAGCGAACTGACAAGAACGAACGTGATGACCAGATTCTTGCCGTCACCCGAGACGAACATGCCTTGCTTGTTTGTGCTCATAATGTTTTGAAAACTATTCTAACAATTCAAATGGCTGCCATTGTGCCGGAATTTCGTCCTCCGCGGCATGCGTGGGGAATAGATTCATAATGATTGGTTACTGGTGCCGCGAGTAATTATTTTAACGGCCGCACTGCGTCAAGTTTTTCATTTCAAACATTGCGGATATCGCGGTTGGTTTGTGTCAGCCCAATTGAGACCCACGATTTCAAATCCGCCTGGTTTTAATCAGCAACAATCTTAATTGGAGGCGAAAGTCGGCACTGGCTTAAAATCAGACACGGATGCACAAGAATAAGACGCATGTGTACAAATTGGACGCAGTTAGCATCAAACCAACGATGGCATTGCTAATGCTTTGAGCCAGGCATGCATAAAACATGGTTGCACACTTTTGCGCTGAGTTTGTTGTTTGGCGGCATTATTGCAAAGTTGCGCAGTGCAATCGCAAATCATGTGCCCGTGGGTTATCAGGACGAATCCGGGTTTCATCTTGGCGTTAAACAGACACAAGATAGATGGCCGGCAATCTGGTAAATTCAGGGAAGCTGTTGATGACTTGTGGTTGGGGATTGCAGGGTTGAGTTAGGAACTTGGCTGTCTCGTTCTTCCGAGGCAGTGTAAATTTAATTTAAAGTCTGTCCCTTCTGTCCCATTTCTTGTCAAATTTCGACTCTCCACAACCTAAGATCGTGCGGATTTTTTTCTCAGCTTAATCGTAATAAATTGATTACCAATCAATTACGTACCAAACGAAATAAGTTGCAATTTTCCCTAGGAATTTTATAATGTACACAAGAATATTTAACCATCTAAGCTGATGGAGGTTTAAAAGACACTGGACTAAAATGACATTGGGTATTAAAAGCGTTATTTGTGTCAGGATTCAACCCAGCAATAAGGGCGATGCGGATTTTTTCGCTTGTTTGCCAGTTGGTTTGATTTCATTACAACAATTTTACGCTTTGAAAGCTGGCGATAACAAAATGGCATGAAGTGCTTGTTTAATGCCGCTCAACTTTAAGATGAAAATCGAATCTCCAGCTTGGTATTGTGCCCGGACGAAACCCAAGCACGAGCATATAGCCGCAGCAAATTTGCGGAAGAATTTGAATTTGGAAGTGTTTCATCCCCGGTTGCGGATTGAGCGGGCAACGCGACGCGGTGTGATGCGCGTGAGTGAGCCACTTTTCCCATGTTATATTTTTTTCCGATGCATAATTGATGAGAAACTGGGAGAAATTCAACGCACGAATGGGGTAAACACGGTTGTGCATTTTGCACGCCGGATCCCGAAGATAGCGGATGCGGTGATTGAGGAGTTAAAAGAATGCTTCGAGGGAGAAGAGACAATGACTGTTGAAGATCGTCTTTCACCGGGCGATGAGGTTGTTGTTGTTGACGGAGCTTTTCGCGGAATGCGTGCCTTTGTCTTGCGTGTCATGCCGGCAAGAAGGCGCGTTCAGGTGTTGCTTGATGTTTTGGGGCGCCCTACTCCGGCGGAAGTCGATGACAATTCAGTCGTTAATGAAACGAATACTGTAGCGAGCCTAGTGCCGGTTTTGGCGGCACCCACCTCGAGAAATTTTTCGGTTATTGGTGTTGGTTGAAGTTGGAGTTAAAAGGTTTCCAAACATGGAAACAAGGGTGATGGAAAGCGGGGAAGATTGGAGGTTGCTGGAATTATTTCTGGCGAGCAAATGCGGAGCTTTGCCTTAAGATAAAACTATCGGGGTTGTCCTTATTCTTAATTTTAGATTCTTTTTTTCGTCTTTCTTTCCTTTATGGATTTTTCAATCGTAGCGCATCCGTTGCAGAGTTCTCTTTCTCCTAAAGCAGTCAAGGACTTACGCTGGAAACGGACACTGGATACAATTCTCATCTTATTGGCCCTCCCATTCCTGATCCCGCTGGCGCTATTTATAGCCCTGTTGATTCGCAGTGTTTCCACCGGGCCGGTTTTATTCAGGCAAGAGCGGGTTGGTTACCTGGGCAGGCGCTTTATGTGTTTCAAGTTTCGGACCATGTTTGTTGATGCGGACGCGACAATACACCAGGGTCACTTGCATCATTTGATGAATTCGAATACCCCGATGATGAAGATGGACTCGCGGGGTGATCCTCGGATTATTCCGTTCGGCCTGTTCCTTCGTGCGTCCGGCCTGGATGAGTTGCCCCAATTAATCAACGTGCTGCGCGGCGAAATGAGTCTGGTAGGACCCCGCCCGTGCCTGCCTTATGAATATGAAAAATATCTGCCCTGGCAGAAGGAGCGGTTTGGAACTGTGCCGGGCCTGACCGGACTCTGGCAGGTGAGCGGAAAAAACAAGACCACCTTCGTAGAAATGATTCAACTGGATATCAAGTATGCGAAAAACAAAACCCTCTGGTGGGATTTGAAAATTATCCTGATGACTATTCCGGCCTTGATAATTCAAATGCTGGAAACACGTCGGGGCAAGAAACTATCCCCTGATTCAGTTCGCCCGAAAACCAACTATTCCAATCGTGCCACAAAGCAGTATCCCTTATCGAAAGCAACGCTTGTTGGTGCAATTCATGCTGCGGATGGCGAGGATGCCTGGATGCGGAAAGAAACCAAATTGAATTTATAATAAACAATATGACAAAACCAATAAAGGTCGGAGTCGTGGGTTGTGGTTATTGGGGGCCGAATCTGATTCGCAATTTCAGATCGCTTCCTGATTGCAGCCTGAAAATGATGTGTGATGTCAGTGAAAACCGCCTCGTCCATCTCAAGACGCTTTATCCTGAAGTTGAAGGAGAAACGAATTACAATAACATGCTTAACGGAGTCGGGCTTGATGCGGTAATCATCGCCACGTCAGTCAAATCGCATTACCCAATGGCCAGAGCGAGCTTGTTGTCCGGCAAACACACTTTTATCGAAAAACCGATGGCTTCCTCATCCCAGGAATGTGAGGAGTTGATTGACATTGCAAAGAAAAATGGATTGGTGTTGATGGTGGGACATACCTTCCTCTATTCGCCCGCGGTCAAAAAAATCAAGGAAATTGTCCAGGGCGGCGACATTGGAGAAATCCGTTACATTTGCGCCCGGCGGCTAAACCTGGGACTTTTTCAGAAGGACATCAATGTCGCTTGGGACCTGGCTCCGCATGATATTTCCATCATTTTACACATCATGGATAAAGAAGCGGTCACCATCAACTGCCAGGGCACCGCGCACATCACGCCGGGGGTGGAAGATGTGACAACCATATGGCTCAATTTCCCGGGAGATCGCTCAGCCATCATTCAAAGCAGCTGGCTCGATCCAAGAAAAATCAGGGAAATGACGATTGTGGGCAGCAAAAAAATGATCGTATACGATGACGTTTCACAGCTCGAGAAAATCCGGGTCTTCGACACGCGAGTTGAAAAACCGCCTCACTATGACACCTTCGCTGAATTTCATTATGCTTATCACTATGGGGATGTTCACGTTCCTTACATCAAACAGGAGGAACCGTTAAAAACTGAATGCCAGCATTTTCTGGATTGCATCAACCAGGGTACGACCCCCTTTACGGGGGGCAAGCAAGGTCTTGAATTGGTCCGTATTTTGGAGGCGTCTTCCAAATCGCTGAAACGGGGCGGAGCCTCAGTTAATCTTTCCGGCCAGGAAACTGGCAACGGTTGGACGCCGTCAATTCCCGAAACCGCCATACGCATATCAACCTTGGGAATCGAAAAGAAGAAAGCTCCCCGCCCGGACGGCAGAAAGCTACATTTGAAACTTCAGGTTCGCACGCGCCGAGCTTCTTCAAATTCAACCCTATGAGTTCTTCGCAGCAGCCGTTCCAACGGATTGCTCCAGATGTCAAGTTGGGTAGAAACGTTCGGCTCCACGGGTTTGTCAATCTGTATGGTTGTGAAATTGGAGATGACGTAAAAATCGGCACATTTGTCGAAATTCAAAAAGGCGTCAAAATCGGGAATCGTTGCAAAATTTCGAGTCATACTTTTATTTGCGAAGGTGTGACTCTGGAAGATGAGGTCTTCGTCGGCCACAATGTTACTTTCACCAATGACCTCCACCCTCGCGCCACGAATGACGGCGGGCAGTTGCAGACCGATGCGGATTGGACCTGCATCCCGACATTGGTTAAACAGCATGCCTCAATCGGTTCCGGGGCCACATTGCTTTGCGGGATCACGATCGGTAAGGACGCCATGATTGGCGCCGGCAGCGTGGTAACGAAGGATGTGCCTGCCGGTGCAGTTGTGGCAGGCAATCCAGCCAGAGTTATCAGATTGCTCCCGCTGAAAAGTTGAAGCGAACTCCGCCCGGTATTCTTCGGCATGAATTCGAAACAACAAGATGCGCAATCAGGAGGAATGTCTTTGGGAGACATTTATTTCATCCTCTTCCGGCACAAGTGGGAGATCATGTTTTTTTCCACGGCCGGCGTTCTTGCGGCGCTGGCGCTCCTCATTTTGAAACCGCCGTTGTACGAATCCAAAACCGAACTAGACATTCTTTACGTGGTCCAGGGCAAATCCTTCAACCCGGCCGGCGAGGATGCAAGTACGGTGTCACCGAGTGAAGCGGGTTACGGCATCATTTTAACGGAAGTGAAAATTTTGCAGAGTTGGGACGTGGCAATGGACGCGGTGCAAACAATAGGGGCAGAAAAAATCCTGGCCAAGGCTGGTGGAGGCGCCAATACCAACATGGCAGCTGGATTGATCGCCAAAAATTTGATCATTGAATCCTCCCCCGGCAGCAGCGTCATTGACGTTACCCTGCAACACGCCGACCCGGCACTGGTGCAGCCCATTCTCAGTGAGATTGTTGCCTCCTATTTCAGGAAGCATACCCAAGTGCATCTGGGAAGCATGATGTCCAGCGATTATTCCATCCAGGAGACCAACCGGCTCTACAAAGCACTTGCGCAGACGAAGGAGGAACTCAAAAATACCAAAAACGCCGCCGGTGTTTTTTCCATTGGTGCCGCTGACAAGAGCTACGAAGAACTGTTGTCACAAATTCGCACCAAACTGTTTGCCGCCCAAGCCGAATTGGCGGAGCGCAAGGAAATGTTGCGAGCCATCTCCAACGCTCCGGCTCCTACAGTCTTGTCAGCCAATACGGGAACTATGGTCCTTTCCCCTGACAAGGTGGATGAATATAGAAATCTCTGCACGCGGCTCAATCTGCTCCGAAAAAAAGAGCAGGACTTTTTGCTCCAGTACACCGACCAGAGCGTGCCAATCAAGGATTTGCGCGCGCAGATCGCGGGAAATGAAACGCTCAAGAAAAAACTGGAGGCGGAGGAGCCCGGGCTGGCCAGCTTCGGGGTGCCTTCGGATCAGACCAATTACGCGATCGGTTCGGTGGATAATGAGACTCAGATCACAATGCTTGAAACCAAGGTCAAATTCCTTAATTCCCAGTTCAGCCAAGTCCAGAGTAATGCGGCAAAGATTGATGAATCAAAGGCGACGATTGCTGAATTGGAACAAAGGCAACGTCGGCAAGAAGCCGAACTGGAGTATTTTCTACGCAATTTGGAGCAGGCCCGTATGGACGGCATGATCGGCGCCGGAAAAGCTCCGAACATCGGGATAATTCAATCACCATCGTCCCCAGCCAAAAAATGGTCAAAAAAAATCCTAAAAAAGGCGGCCATTTTGGCCTTCGGTGGCATCGCCTTTGGACTGGCGCTGGCGTTTTTAATCGAAATGTTTTTGGATCGTTCCCTCAAGCGCCCTGTGGAAATTGAAGCGAAGCTGGGATTGCCCCTTTTTATTTCCATTCCGGATTTTTCCCGGAACGGGCATTCGCTTGCGAAAATGACAGGCAAGAACCCCTTGCTGCTGACCGAGATGGCCGGAGAGGCGGCATCGGAAAATAAAATTATCGGCGCATGGAATCGCCAGCATCCGTTGCGACGGTTTTGCGAGGGCTTGCGGGATCGGTTGATTGTACATTTTGACATCAAGGGTGTGACCCACAACCCCAAGCTCGTTGCCGTGACCAGTTGCAACAAGGGTGCCGGCGTGAGCAGCGTTGCCGCCGGGCTGGCTGCTTCGCTTTCGGAGACCCGCGACGGGAATGTGCTTTTGGTGGATATGAATGTTGAAGGTGGGGCGGCACAGCAGTTTTACAAGGGCAATCCGGGTTGTGGCTTGGATGCCGCCTTGGAAACTGAAGCCAGGAAAAGCGCGCAGATTCAGGAAAATCTTTATGTGGCCACGGAACCCATGCAGGGCAACAATGAGCTTCCCAGCATACTGCCCAAGCATTTCATGGATTTGATTCCTAAGCTCAGGGCCAGCGATTATGATTACATCATTTTTGACATGCCAGCTGTTACCCAGACCAGCATGACCCCGCGTCTGGCCAGGGTCATGGACATGGTGTTGCTGGTCGTCGAATCGGAGAAAACCAATCAGGATGTGGCCAGGAAAGTGATTTCCTTGCTCACCGAATCGACAACCAACGTAGCTACGGTCCTCAATAAAGCGCACTCGTACGTTCCGGCCAAGTTGCATCAGGAATTTTTGAGCGATGTCTGAAGGGCAAAATCAATTCCACGACTTGCAGAATGATCGGGGGGTTGATTTAACTTCTGGTGGCATAAGTTGAGATGAATTCCAACAACGATTTAAATCCACCAGATCATAAGAATTTGGAACGTGAACACCTGCGCGGCCGACGCGCGGCGGTTGTGGTTTTTTCTCACTACCCCAGTGACCCCAGGCCTCGCCGTGAAGCAGAAGTGCTTGTTCAGCAGGGAATGAAGGTTGATGTCATTTCCATCCGACAAGACAACCATGAACCGCAGCGTGAAATTTTCAACGGGGTTAATATTTTGCGTCTTCCTGTGCGGCATCGGCGGGGGGGTAAACTCTCCTATTTTATCCAATATGGGTCATTCCTCATGGCCTCTTTGTTTCTGCTCGCCTTCCGTTCGTTCACCCGGCGTTATACTTTCGTCCACGTTCATAATATGCCCGACGTGTTGGTCTTCAGCGCATTGATCCCGAAACTGCGGGGTGCCAAGGTGATTCTGGATCTTCATGATCCGATGCCGGAACTGATGATGACTATTTATGGCCTGAAACGGGAAAGTTTTGGCGTACGTCTGATGAATAAATTAGAAAAATGGAGCATCCGTTTTGCCGATGTTGTGCTCACCCCAAATATTGCGTTTGCGAAGCTTTTCTCTGCGCGCAGTTGCCGGGCGGATAAGCTACAGGTGGTGATGAATTCCCCCGATGAAGGGATTTTCAAATATCGGGACTCTGCGCAGGAAATTCCAATGAAGCGGGATGGGACGAAACCGTTCATCATCATGTATCATGGGGCCTTGGTCGAGCGTCATGGGCTGGACATGGCAGTTTTGGCTGTAGAGGCATTAAGACGCTCGGTTCCGGGCGCACAACTCCATATTTTCGGTCGCTCCACGCCTTTTTTCGACGGTGTGATGAAAATGGTCCAAGCCCGCGGTTTGCAGGAAGCGGTGCGATATCAGGGGGCGAAAAGCCTCGATCAAATCGTCGAGGCCATCGACGGTTGTGATGTGGGGATTATCCCCAATCGTCAAAGCGTATTCACCGAGATAAACATGCCGACCAGGATTTTTGAGTATCTGGCCCGGGCCAGACCCGTCATTGTCCCCCGCACGACCGGAATTCAGGATTATTTCAGGCGCGAAGAAATCATCTTCTTTGAACCCCGCGATGTAAATGACCTCGCGCAAAAAATGCAATATGTCTTTTCCCAACCCAGCGAAACAAACGAAATCATAAAACGGGGACAGGCTGTCTATCGTGCGCATCGCTGGAATGAAGAAAAGTCGAAATTTCTAAACGTCGCTTGCGCGCTTGTTAACGGTTCCGGTCGGTCGCGCGGACGCCGTGGACCCATCGATGATCAGTTCCCGAAAATTGCGGAGGACGAAGCTCCCACGCATGGGTCTGTATGTTCAATGGAATGCTAGTGTTGGTGACAGGACGGCCATTGTTGCCGTTCTAAGGCAAGCTATCGATTATTTGCAGGATTTCCGCGGTGTTGGGTCAGGCAACAAATCGGTACCCGGCCCAGTGGGCTTGAATGACCGTTGCAGTTTGAGAGAAAAGGAGTTCGGATTACGGAGAGATTTTCGCCCGGCCGCCTTTGCTGGTGGTTTGGACTGTCTGGGTTGAACGAGGTATTTCCAAGACGTGATTGTTTCGCCGACAATTTTCGCGTCGCTTGAATTGTTCAAGGTACACCAGAGGCCAAACTTCGACATGACTTTCTCCTTCAACAGATAAAATGAACAAGGCCGTTAATTATGTGGTAATCAGTCCGGTGAGGAATGAAGAGCAGTATTTGCCCCTCACCGTGAACTCAATGGTTGCCCAGTCCATCCGGCCCAGACGCTGGGTAATTGTCAACGACGGTTCTACTGATCAAACCGGACGAATTGCGGAAGACGCGGCACAGGCGAACCCGTGGATCAAGGTGGTCAACCGTCCGGATCGGGGGTTCCGCAAGGCTGGCGGCGGCGTGATGGAGTCGTTCTATGAAGGATACCGTCTGATAGAGAAGGAATCCTGCGATTATGTGGTCAAGCTGGATGGGGATTTGTCTTTTGCCCCGGATTATTTCGAAAGGTGCTTCGCGTGCTTTGACGAGGATCAGCAATTGGGTGTCGCTGGTGGCACCATTTGTGCCGAGCTTGGTGGTGTTCTCGAAGCCGAGAACAAGGGGGATCCCGCGTTCCATGTCAGGGGAGCAACCAAGATTTATCGGTGGGCGTGCTGGCAAAAAATTGGCGGTTTGATTCAAGCGCCTGGGTGGGATACTTTGGACGAGGTCAAAGCGAATATGCTTGGCTGGAAAACATGTACCCTTGTCCGGATCAACATCCGCCACCACCGTCCCACGGGTGCTGCCTACGGCGCTTGGAACGACCGGGTAAAGGCGGGTCTGGCTAATTACATCACCGGTTACCACCCGTTGTTTATGTTGTTGAAATCGATGAAGCGTATGGGGGAGAAACCTTATCTCGTGGGGGGCTGCGGGCTTTTGTTCGGCTTCCTTAAAGGATATGTCAATCGCATCCCCCAAGTTGAAGACAAGGCTCTGATCAGGTATTTTCGCGGGCAACAAATGGATCGGTTGCTGGGCCGAAAAAGCCTTTGGGGTTAAAAATGAGTTTCCCCTTGTTTCTGTTCTTGGTGGTGGCGACGGGCATGGTCCTTTCCTTGCCCCGGCATCGGGCGGCGTTGCCGCTGCTGATGGGGGCGGTTTATATTGGCACCTATCAGGAGGTTGAGCTTGGTCCTTTCCATTTTTCAGTCATGCGCATCCTGATCGTGTTCGGGTTGATCCGGTTGATGGTGAAAGGCGAGCGGATTGCCAGCCGGTTCAACTCTCTGGATTGGGCCATGGTTTTGTGGATGACGGCTTTGCTGACCAGCAGCCTTTTTCACCGCTCTGGAGCCTTGGTTTACCGCCTCGGCTACGCTTTCGACACTTTTGGGGTTTACTTGCTGTTCCGGATCTTCGTTTCGGAATGGGACGACGTCGTCAATATCTTCAAAATGGTTTGTGTATTGATTGTGCCTGTGGCGGCGGTAATGCTTCTTGAGAAACTGAACGGGAGGAATTTTTTTGACATGTTGGGGGGTAGCACATGGAACGCTGAGTTTCGCAACGGTCATTTTCAGGCAAGGGGCCCGTTTAGCCGTGCAACATAGTGAGGCACCAGCGACCTCTCATGAGTCCCTTGGTTGCCCCGAGGATCTGAGCCGGACAGTTGTCATCTGGCGTCGCCTCAGTCGACCGTTTTTCCCGGCTCCCTGGGCACATATGCAGCATTCGTATCAAATTCGTATCCGCACAAATATAGAAGGCCGGCTCTGGCATGGTCTGGCCCCGGTGCTGGAAAGTATTTTGCCGGTCGAATTTATCTTTTCCGGGGCGGATGGAGTTCAAGTTGCGGGTGAAATTATCATGGGACCAGCGTTGGAGGTGGATAAAAACGGCGGCCGCAGCCGCACTTCCAGCCTTGGCGTGCCTGACGCAAACCACCCGTCGCTCCAGGGCAAACCGATAGATGTTACAGTGGATTTTAAAGATGATTCGGATGTCCCGTTTCCATTTCGGGGCACGTCGGTGCAGTCAAAAACCACGGTGGCACCACAGATATTATCGTTGAGTGGCAATGAAAGAATCCTGGCCAGTTGCGGGCGCGGGCCGGTTTGGACGGTCGCGGATGAAGGCGGCGTGAAGCACTTCCGTTCGGGCTTTTCCTTGCCCGAGTTTTCCGCCGGCGATGCCCTCCATGACGTGCTGAATGAAGGGCGCTTTCTCGAAATGCTTCCACTGGTCAGTTGGCTTCGCGAAATGTGTGCCAGTACGGCGTATGCCTCGCCGCCATTGAGGGCTTGCTTCATTTTCGATGATCCGAACCTGCATTGGACTCGTTACGGATTTGTCGATTTTCGGATGACGGCAGCCCATGCAGCGAAGGAAAACTACCACGTCGCGTTCGCCACCATTCCTCTCGATGCTTGGTTCGCCCATGAGGCGACGATCCAGGTGTTTAGAAAAAACGTGCCCTACCTGTCACTGGCAGTCCACGGCAACAACCATACGAAACAGGAACTCGCCCGGAACTATACCGCGGCGGCTCGCGTATCTTTATTGCAGCAGGCAATCCGTCGTATTGAACATCTTGAAGCCAGAACCGGGTTGTCGGTGTGCCGGGTGATGGTGCCTCCCCACGGAGCCTGCTCGGAAGAAATGTTGGCGGAATTGCCAGGATGCGGTTTTGAGGCGGCTTGCATCTCGCATGGGTCCGTGTGCGCCCACAATCAAGGAAAAACCTGGACCAGAAATGTGGGTTACTTCCCTTCTGAATTGGTTCACGGGTGTCCAGTCCTGCCTCGCTGGGGGTTGTCGGGTAATGTTAAAAACACCATTCTTCTGGCTGCCTTTCTCGGGCAGCCAATGGTGCTCAGGGGACATCACCAGGATTTAAAGGACGGCATCGAATTGCTGGACAACCTTGCGGAATTCATCAACCAGCTCGGTCCGGTTACCTGGTCAAGGATGACCGACCTCTGCCGAATGAACCACCAATGGCGCATGGAGGGCAGCACTTGCCGGGTGAAACCATTGGGCCGGAAAATTGTGTTCCGGATTCCGGAGCCGGCCACCCGGCTGGTGATCGAAGATGGATTTCGGACGGACTGGCAAATCTCGGGAATGAACGGGAATGTAACCATGGTTCGCGCTGGAGAAATCATTGCATTATCCGAAAGGTCGAGGGGTGAGATTTCGATTGTGGCGGCTCCTGCGGCAACGGTACCGTCAACAAATGGAACGCATCGGACCCCGGCCCCGGTTTTCTTACGGCGTTTGCTGACCGAAGGCCGGGATCGGTTGCTTCCTTTATCTCGAATCCAGTGAATATGCCGGCGCCTCTGGATCTCTCAATCATCATTGTGAATTGGAATTCCGCGGAGTTTGTGCACCGCTGTATCAGTTCAATCTGTAAACATGCCACTGGGCTGGCTTGCGAAATCATCGTCATTGACAACGCCTCATTTGACGGCTGTGACCGGATGCTTCGCGAGTCTGATCCAGAGGTCCGTTATATTCAGAGCGATACCAACCTTGGTTTCGCAAAGGCAAACAACCTCGCCTTCGAGTCGTCGCGCGGAAACAGCCTGTTGTTTCTGAACCCGGACACGGAAATCACCGGGCCGGCCATTGCAACTTTATACGGCGAATTCTCCAAATTACTTGCGGCGGGTGTGGTCGGGGCCAGATTACTCAACGGCGACGGAACGCTCCAGGCGAGCTGTGTTCAGTCCTTTCCCACCATCATCAATCAGGTATTGGATTGCGAATGGTTGCGGAGGAGGTGGCCCAAATCGGCCTTGTGGGGAATAGAACCCTTGTACCAGGAGGCTGTCACGGTCGTGGAGGTGGAAGCCATCTCCGGCGCCTGCATGTTGATCCGCCGGGAGGTTTTTGAACGGGTTGGTCGTTTCAGTGAGGACTACTTCATGTATACCGAGGATCTGGATCTCTGCTATAAAGCCAGGAAATCCGGATTGAAGAATTATTACATTCCCGGGGCGGCAATCGTTCACTTCGGCGGGAGCAGTTCGAAACAGGCCGCCAGTAACTTCTCCTGCATCATGATGCGAGAATCCATTTGGCGGTTCCTGTGCAGGACGCGCGGCGACTTTTATGGCCTGGGGTACCGCTGCGCGATGTTGCTATCGGCGGTCGGCCGGCTGGGATTGCTGTTACTCTTCTTTCCCGTCCAGACATTGCGGGGTCGCCGCCAACGCTGGATGGGTTCTTTCCGGGAGTGGTGTGCTGTTCTACGGTGGAGTGTGCGTCTTTCAGCGCCGGTAAAAAATTGCGGGGCGGTTTCAACGCCAAGGCTCAACAAATGTCAGGTCGTTGGGTCGGCGATGAAGTAATGTTTGCGTCGCTTTCCAGACAAAACAGCTTGAGATTCGTCTGTGACTGCCAGTGATGGCAGTCTGGAATAATTGAATGTCAGTATTGAATTTGTTTTTGCGAACGGGGCTGCTGGTCATCGTCTGTCTTGCGGGAGATGGTCTTGCCCAAACGATTACCATCGGCACGCCAACGAACGACAGCCGCGGTGTCTGGCATGTTCCTGTGACCTCGTCTTATCAAGGCAATATAACCAATGACTGGCGGATCATACTTCCCAACACACCAACCAATCTGGCGCTGCAATACTTCTACCTCCTGCCCGTCGGCGGTGAGAGCACCGCGACCACCAGTGGCGGAGCCGGGCAAGGACAGTATGGCGATAATATTGAAGAGGCACTTCGCATTAATCTCGCCAATCGCTATAATGCCATTGTCATCTGCCCAAGTTACAGCGCTTCGCAGCCTCCTTGGTATGCCAATAATCCGACGAATCCAAGCATTCAACAGGAAAGCTACTTTCTCCAGGCGTATCCCATGGTGGAGGCTCTCTACCCGCAGCCGGCCTGGACGAGCGGCCATCCGCACCGGGTATTGGCCGGTTTCAGCAAGTCGGGATGGGGCGCTTGCAGTCTGGGGGTCCGGCATCCGGAGCTGTTCGATGGCATTGTGCCGTGGGATGCGCCATTGACTGATACCAGCATCGGCGGATGGCTCTATTACACCCTGGCCTCCAACGACAGTGTTTTCGGCACCACCAACAACTATTGGTACTATCAAATCAATTCCAACATCTCCAATAATGTTGCTGCCTTGCGCCTTGGCACGAACCGTTTTGGCATGCTCAGCATGATCACTAATAATCCCGTTCACACCACCAGCGGCACTGTTTACATCTATAACGAACTCAACTCCTTTTCTATTTCAAACACCTACTGGCTCCGCCCAGATTACCTGCATCGCTGGTATAGTGGATGGGTGGACGATGCAGCACGCTTTCTAAATCAAAATTTCGCGGCGATTCCCCCCGCTATTGTCTGGACTGGCAACGGTTCGGACAACCTTTGGAGCACGGCAACCAATTGGAGTCCGGGCACGAATAGTAATTGGGGTCCTGTTGCGAATGCAATTTCGGGTGGCATGCTTTCCTTCGATAACACTGACGCGGTTACTACCCAGGGAGCCGTAACCAGCGAGATTGCATCCAATCTGAGCATCAGTTCGCTGCTGTTTGCCAACTCGACTTCCGCGCCGGCCATCAAAGCACACACGCTGCAGATTGATCCCGGCGTCAGCCTGGTGGTGACGGGCAGTTACAACGGCAATACCCTCGAGGTTGGGCAGGTGAGCGCCTATGCAGTAACCGACGTAGCCATTACTGGCGGCGGACTGCTGTGGCTTAATAACACCAATGCGGATTTCAAAGTGCGCTCCGAGGTTGGCCTCGCCTCGTCTGCTACGTCTATCGGGGGAGAGTTGGACATGTCGGGGCTGGCACAATTTGAGGCCAATGTAAGGGACGTGCTTGTCGGCTCTCCGTCGGGTTACAACACCCGCGGCGATGTCACGCTGGCCGGTAATAATACCATTACCGCTGGTCGCATTCTGGTTGGGGCCTGTCTGGAAACCTCCAGCTACTTAAATCTCTTTACCAACAGTTCACTGAATCTGGGTCCCACTAACACGATAAATGCGAATACCGTGAGCATCGGCTATCAACGGAGCGGTTGGGGGATCCTGCAATTTGCACCCGGCCTCAACAATCCCATGTTTACCCTCCGTGGCTCCGCGGGAGGCTCCAGTCAGTGTGCTGTGAAAATCGCTTATGGAAACCCCACGGCGCAGTTGAGCAATGGAACGAGCGATCAGGGCACTGCAAACTTCAGTGCCGGCTCGGTGGATTTCCTGCTGTCCTCATTGCTGATTGCCAGCACTGTTAGCGACAATGTCACGGGCAATATGGTTCTGGACGCCGGTTCAGTGAATGCCAATACAATCACTATCGCCCAAGTTCGATCCGGCAGCGCAACCGGCATGACGGCCAACGGTACTCTCACCAACAACGGTGCTACGATTACGGCCGGTACTGTGACTCTCTCCGATTCTGCCGTCAGCGGTAGCACTGCCAATGGCACACTGACACTCAACGGCGGGGCCCTGCTGTTCGGCGCCCTGCAAAAGGGCACCAGCACTGGCAGCGGTTCGGCAACAGTCAATCTCAACGGTGGCACTCTTGCTGGCGAGGATGGGACCGCCCGGACGGTCAGTTTGCCGGTCAATCTTGGAGGGAACATCACCCTTGGGCAGGTTGCTGGCGGCACGGGTGCGTTGACTTTCAACGGGCCAGTCACATTTGCCAGCAACGTCACACTTAATGTCAACGTGCCAGTCACATTGTCAACTGCCATTGGCCAGACCGGCGGGGTCTTCGGGTTGACCAAAGCCGGCGCAGGAACGCTGACCATTGGAGCCGCTGCCACTTACACCGGGCCTACCACCGTCAGCAACGGAACGCTTATGGTCAATGGCAGCCTTAATGGACAGGTCTTTGTCGAAGGCGGAGTTCTCAAAGGCACCGGCACCATCAACAGCAACCTGACCATCGCCAGCGGCATCCATATCCCGGGCGCATCGCCCGGCATCATGCAAGTTAAAGGTAACTACACGCTCGCCTCCGATGCCACAATCCAAATCGAAATTTATGGCACTGCTCCGGGCACTCAATATGATCAGGTCAATCTCAATGGCGGCAGCGGAACCGTAATTCTGGCCGGCAACCTCCAGATCGTCGCAAACACCAATCTGCCCGTGGGTTCGACCTTTACCATCATCACCAATACTGGAACGGCGGCTGTCAGCGGCGCTTTTGCGGGTCTACCGCAGAATTCTGATTTCTACAGTTCGGGCATTTGGTGGAGTATAAACTATTCAGGCGGCAGCGGAAATGACGTTGTGCTGACTGTGCTGAATACCAACCTCACGGCACAAACTATAAATTTCGGCCCGTTATCCAACAAGACCTACGGCGATGCTCCATTTACCGTCAGCGCAACCGCATCTTCAGGTTTGCCGGTCTCATTTAGCATTCTTTCCGGTCCGGCCACGATATCCAGCAATACCATCACGATCACGGGCACTGGTACGGTTACTGTCCAGGCATCACAGGCAGGTAATAGCAACTATCAGCCTGCACCGAATGTTAATCAAAGTTTTACTGTGCTTCCCGCCAACGTGATGATCACTTCGGGCATTGCGGCGAACAACAAGCCGTATGACGGGACGGTGTTGGCGACGATCAGCTCGAACAACGTGGTGTTGGTCGGGGTGTTGCCGGCGGACATGGCGAACGCGCGGTTATCCACGAATGGATATGCAGCGAATTTTGTCAGTACCAATGCGGGGACGGGCATAGGAGTGACGGTCAGTGGCGTGGCCTTGACGGGCACTGCCGCGGGGAACTACACGCTGACGCAGCCGGTGGGATTGACGGCTAACATCGGTGCGTTGGGAGGCAGCATCACTTCGGGCATAACGGCGAACAACAAGCCG
>PLAY01000069.1 GCA_003134375.1 Limisphaerales bacterium
ACGAACTCAGAAACGGCGGGATACACCAGCACCGCCGCCTTTGGATTCAATAAGAAACCCATGAAACCATGAACCGGCTTCTCTCCTGCATTCCTGGTTTCCTTATTCAATAAACGAGGACGAGAACGGCGGCGTCTTGGGCGGATTTGACCACATCCTCAAACTTCCGATCAACCGTGACCGGCGCTTTCAGCTTGGCGGAAACTTCCGGCACGGATTCGAGGAAGCTCAATCCCGACATGTCGGGACTCGCCGCCAGGGCCGCCGACGCATTCACCTTCACCACCGAGGCGTCAATGAGGCTCGCACTTTGACCGCCTCCTTGACGACGTGATAATTGGAAATCAAATAACCATCGTCCGTGATGAAAAAAAACGTGAAATGTTTGGAATCTTACGCCGCATTACTGGAATAAGCTGGCGATAGCTTACAAATCCCTCTTCTTCGAATTGGCGATTTACGTCCTCTCGTTGGGTTACACCATTTTCTATGTAGCGTGCAATGCTCGCCAATTTTTGAGAGGGTAACTTATTCAAGCACATTCTGTCTTTTCGGATTCGACGTTTACTCGCAAGTGTAGCATAGGGCGAATTTTCGACAGGTATCCATTGATGGATTTCAAGGAATTGCAGAACTTGTTCTTTGGTAGTCATAAATTCACCGTTTCTAAAAATCGTTTGATTTATCTGGTTTTTTAGAAGCCGCCTTCTTTTCAAGGTCAGAAAGGTGCGATTGGTATAGCTGATCCCATTGATCTTTGCTGCGTGAATACGTGATGGAAAGCGTTGAACCATTTCCTTCAGTTGAGGGTTGCCAATCAGCTCGAAGAGTGCTTCCCGAAGTGTCTTGAAGAACTAATCCACCGACCGCTTGCCCCTGTCCATAGTCGGTTGCCGCGTTGTAGTCTTTATATTTGTCTTTTAGGCTTTTAATTATTTCTTGAATTTTATCGCTTTGCATGGGCGCGGTGCTAGACAAGTCAAAATTTTTTAGAGCAAAGGAGCATGAGGCTTTGATTTCCGTTTCTGGAAAACCTGGCGCTTTCGAGTCAACCTTTTTGACGACGACCGGGAAAACGGCTTCAGGGTATGCAATCGCGAAGCCGGGACTAGAAACAAAATTTAAGGTCATGCGGAATGGCGATCCTTTTAGATAAATTGGTTCGGCGGTAAAATTTTCTATACCTAAAGCCAATGGATGTTCCACGCCGTCTTTGTCTTTGTAGCTGCCTTTCTTGAAAATGTCGTAATGCACCAAACCAGCAAGCGCTGAAACAATTTCGGAATCGTTCACTAATCCCTTCAAACTTGCGCCAGGTTTCCGACTTGTGCCGACGGAAAGTTTTTCGATTCCATCCATCTGGTTAATCTTCTTGATTGTTTGCACAATCCCGTCAGCCCATTTCAAGCCACCAAAAGGCTCGATTGCCTTGAGCGCTGGTTGTGTAACTGGTTTTTGTGGGTTGGCATCGGCGAATTGCGCCGCAAGATTGTTTGCCATTTCAGCTACACTTTGCGATGTTGCTTCCTCTTTATTTGCAACCACGCGAACCAAAACTATCAATGGTTTCGGATCAGCTTTTCTCCTCTGGAAAACCCATGCCATTTCGTCGGTCGAATCTGTGGCCAAATCTTTTTTTGTCATTTTCAAAATCCATTGATCATTTTGGTCGCTCACCCAAGTTTTGGTATTCGCGTTTGTGAACATTGTTAAGATGTTCGTAAAGGAAAACCCCGTGTCCGAAACATTGTCATCCTGGATTACGCCGTAGTTGTTCTGTAAAAAATCATTCGGTGGTTCTGCGCTTTGACATACGTTTGCAAGAAGAACGATGAGGACGCCGCAGATCAGGCAAAACAAACTTGGCAGAATTTTTGTTTTCATAAACAGATGAAAGTATTTTCTTTTACGAATGTCTATCCCAAACTGATTTTGGTAGCGGCGATTTGCCTCGCCCGGCGCGGCCGTTTTCCCCCGCCCGCCGCCGAGCGCCCGTCCCCAGCGCCGTAGGCGCGGCATTTTTGTAGATTATATCCGCAAACATCATCAAGCTCCGTCAGGAGCGGCATATTCAGATGTCGCTCCGCTGGAGCTTTGTCCGGTTGGAATTGCCGGGCTCATTTCGATTTTGGTTTTTAAGGTGCAACGTCCGCCCTCATCCCGGCCTTCTCCCCCAGGAGAAGGTGAATCATTCTCCGTCCAGCTTTCAATTCACTGCCAGCGGTGTTCGCACGACCAGCACACAAATGTTAGCGAATCGTCCACAGACATGTCCTCTCCTGGGGGAGAGGAAACAGGTGAGGGCGAGCGTAAAACACCAATTTCATTTCCCCAGCAATCTCCACACGCGCAACGCCTCGGTCACGCCCCAAGCCTGTGCGTCGCAGCCGCGTTGGGTGTGCGGTGCGTCGCCATCCAGAATTTCCGGAACCTGGCCGAGACAGCCCGTGTTCATCAATTGTTCCATGCTGCCGAGATATGCCTTTGCCGCCGTCACCGCTTCCGGTGATCCCGCATCGCGGGACCACGCTCGCGCCAGCGCTTCGCAAAAAACCGGGAACGTCCACGTCCACGCCGTGCCGTTGTGATACGCGGGTTTGCGGCGCGCGTCCTCGTCCCCTTCGTAATGCGGCCAATAGGGCTCGACGGGGTTGTTGAGCAGTTGGCCATCGCGCCAGATCGGCAGCGGGACCGAAACCGGCAATGGCGCGAGCGATCGCAACGCGCCGGGCACCACCAGATATTTTTGCGCGGCCTCGACGCAGCGTTTGGCGCGTTCGCCGGACACCAGCCCAAGGCTCACGGCGAACAAACCGTTGCTGCGTAGCGCATCGTCGGGGGTGGCTTCGCGAGCGGCGACACCGGGTTTGGCCAGCAGCACGTCGGCCAGCCAGCCCTTGTCTTTGAGCCAGAAAAATTTTTCAAGCGAAGCGACAGCCCGTTCGGCCAGTCCGCCCCATTTTCCCCGGTCATCACCGCTGCTGATTTTTTCAAGCTGTTGCAGGAGGCGGATCCACAGAGCTTGAATTTCCACCGGATACCCTTCGCGCGGCGTGCCGGCGGGATGGTTCGTGTCCATCCACGTGAAATGACTCGGACTCCAAATCAGCGCCGAGTCCGCATCCATGCGGATGCCGTTCGGTGTGCTGCGAACGTAATTTTCTGCGATGCTGCAAAGCACATCACGAATGGTGCGCCCAGAATCGTCAACGGGCGTGGCATAGAGTGGGTCAGGCATCTTGCCTGACCGGGACAGGCTGGAAGCCGGTTCCACTTTTGCCAGTTCCTCGCACACTAGCGCAAACCACAACGGCGCGTCGGAGGAGTCCCGGTTGGAGGTGTTGTCGCCGTAAATGGCATTGGGCAACGTGCCGTCTTTTTCAAATTTTGCGAACGTGAGCAGAATTTGCCTCACTTCGTCAACCATGCCGGCGGCAAGCAAACCGCGTGCGGCAATAAAGGCATCGCGTCCCCAATCGAGAAACCACGGATAACCGGCAATGACGGTCTTGCCCTCGCCGCGGCGGACGACAAATTGTTTCACAGCGTGTTGAAGTTGTTTTTCAAATGGAGCGCCAGGATCCGACTCGGTGTGTTGGAGTTCACGCTTCAGCGTGCTGTGGTCGCAAGCTAAAGCTTGAACTCCAACCGAAGGCTCGTCCATTTCCGCCGTCGTGACGAGCGTGATGCTTGCGCCTTTGGGCAGAGGCAATTCAAACCAGCCGGGGCTGTAGGCGTCGCCGCTGCCGGCCTGGCCGCGGCTTTGTTCGACCGGGTGGGGAATGTTTTCGCACCACTCCGGCTGCGGATGGTACTCGCCAGCATCCGCAAACACGCGCAACTGGCGATCCGGTGCGGGCGTGAAGGCGAAGCCAATTCGGGCCTGGATTTTCGGGTCTTGGGTCTGGAGTTTGTGTGTGTTTGAAGAAAAATGATAATCCGCGCCGCCGTTGTGTCTGGTTTCCTGATGGAAATTACGATCTTCAATGTCGAACCTCACAGTCAGGCGCACGTCGGCTTCGACGGACAACTGTTTGCCGCACGCGCGTGCGGCCGTCGGTCGGGCAAAATGAAACATCGTTGTATTTTTCCCATCGAGCATTTCGGCGCGCAACTCGATTTCGACCGTCCGCCCGTCGCCGGCATGGGCGACAAACTGCCAGACGGCTGGCGGACCGGCGGCAAACGACGCGAGATTTTTCGCATTGAGCGGTGAAAGGAAGCCATTGGCATTGACCCAGGCCCGGAGGCGTTTGACAAAGATATGACGGTCCACCGGGACGCCGGGGTTCAGGTTTGCGCCGAGCACGCAGTCATATTTGGAATTCACGCGGCCCAAATCCACGCACATTCGCGCCATGCCGCCGATGCCGTTGGTCAATAGGACGAGATCTGAGGGCGAGAACGAGGGCGAGAACGACGGAGCGGGCGACAGGAAACGAATTGCAGCGGTAATGTGCTGTGATGCGACGGCATAACGTTCCAAAATCAATTCAGCGGCTGTCGCAGTTTCGCGCGGCTGAAAACAGGCGATCTGTCCGTCGCCAACGGCAATGGATTGGGCATGAACCGCACACCCGTTTTCATTCTGCATTTGCAGTGTGGCCCGGAAGGGGGCGCTGTCCTGGATGAGCAGCCAATGGCCGGGCGGGACCGGCGTCACGCGGCGGCGGTCGAGCAAGGTCCAGATGATGACGCGCGGGAAAACTTTCTGTTGTTCCGCGTCACGTAACAGTTCGACTAGGGAAGATTTTAAGCCACGCGCGGCAAATTCACTGGCGGCGGCAAGAAAATTGGCCGGCGAACGCCCGACTTGCTCCGCGAGCCAGTGCCAGTCAAGACCGTCTATCGTTTCGACCGGCACGATTTTACCCAGTGTTTCGAGCGCCCAGGCGGCTTGCGCGCGGGCGCGACGGTAAGCGTCGCCGCTTAAACCTTGCGGCTCTGCCGTGGGTGCGAGGCAATGGCACGCGCCGGGTGCGAGCTTGAAAACGATTTTGTCCTTCTCGATGGAAAATTTCGGAAACGGCTGGCCCAGCAGTTCAAATTTGAAATTTGAGATTTGAAATTTCAAATCGGAAGGCGCCAGGGTCAGCGAATTCGCCTTTTCAACATCGGGATTGACCAGAACCAGCACGGAATCTTTTCCTTCCGCGGATTCGCGAAGCAGCGCATAAACCGGCGAGTCGGGCGTGCTGAGTCGCGTGAGTTTTGCGCCGTCGAAAAAGCACGGGTGGCCGGCGAGCAGGCGGTTAAGTTGCGCGAGTTCGGAAACGATGTTGTCAGGGTTGTCCCACGCGAGGCCGGCACAGCCGTGGACTTTGATTTTTTCGGTGGCGAGCCATTCGACACCCCCGGTGAAACCAAAACCGCCGCTCGCACTGGTCAGCGCGCAAAGACGGTTGCGCAACAGCGACCACACGCGCCCGCGGGCGGCAAGGCGGTCGTTGTCGTGGGTTTCGCTGTAATGAACGTAGGTGCCAACGCGCGAACTCTGGCGATTGGTGTAGTCGAGGTAATCGGCGATCTGGCGACCGGAGTAATTTTGGAAAAGTTCGGAGTAAGCCCATTGCATTCCGCCGTCGGTGAGCAAATTTTCGGTGGCTTCCCACGAGCCGCCGAGGCCTTCGAGCAGGAAGATGGTTTCGGGAAATTCGTCCTGCACCCGGGCGATGATGTATTGCCAGGCGGGCACGGGAATTTTGTAGCCGGCGTCACAACGAAAACCATCCACGCCGCGCCGGCACCAGATTAAAAGCGCGCCGGCGATTTTGTCCCACAGCGCGACATCATCCTGTTTCAGTTCGACGAGGTCTTCCCAGGTTGTCCCCCACGCGCCGGGGCTGGCGAATGTGCCGTCGGGGTTTCGCAGAAAAAATTCGGGATGATTTTCCTGCAAGGTCGCGCTCCAGCCGGTGTGGTTGATGACGATGTCAAGGAACACCCGTGCGCCGAGCAAATGCGCGGCATGGGTGAATTCGCAAAATTGATCCACCCCGGTCGTGCGTTTGTCGAATTCGATGAGTGCCGGATCAATCGCGGTCACGTCCAGTGCGGCGTACGGGCTGCCAAAACGCCCAAAGCGAGCGTAAGTTGTGGGCGTGGGATGAACCGGCAGCAAATGAATGATACGGCAACCAAGCGTTTGGACGATGTGCGGCAACTGGCGGGCCAGATCGCGGAACTTGCCGGAGGGTGGAATGACGGTGAAATTTTTTCCATCGAGCTGTTGGAGTTGAACTTCGAGTTTTTTGTCGCGCGGGGATGACGAATTTTTCGTCGCCCCAAAAAGCCGGGTGAAGGCGCAATAAATGGTATTGGCGGTGCGGGCAAAATTGGGATGAACACTGATGCCGACATCCGGGCCATCGGGCCAATGCTGCCAGCCTTTCGGGTCGAGCAGATACGCCTTGGCTTTGAAGAAGCCGGCTTCAACGAGCGGCAATTCAATTTGCCAGGCATCGCCGTTTTGTTGCATCGGCACGTCGCGCCAGGATTCGCCGGCGAGAACCGGGTTGCCGGCGTGCGCGGCGATGATTTCGCGCCGGAGCGCTGCGGCGCGGCCGAGATTGGTGCGGAGCAAGGCGCGCCAGCCGTTGCGCCCGCTGCCGTCGTGGAGCGTGAAACGGATGCGGTCGCCGACGAAACGCACGAGGCGTTCGCCGGTCGCGGGTTCCATGATGGGAACGGGTTGCGGCATTTTTCGGTTCCGGTGGTTTGCCGGATGACATTACGATTTCGCAGATGGTGACGGAAAGCAATGCCGCAAGTGCCGCTGACGGCGGGTCAGGTGAAGGTTGCGTTGTTGCATTTCAGCCTAGAATTGGCGCGCAGATTGCTGTTTTAAGCGGGTAGTTGTTGGAAGATCATGACCACAGTGGCTCAAAATCAAGGCGAAGAAGCTCAATTGTTGCAGACAATTGAGATGTTTGAAGTTATTGCCCAATCGCAACCCAACGATTGCCAGTCGCTGGAAATTCTCAAGGAAGCTTATACCAAGATGGGTCGCGAAGAGGATGTCATCAACACATCCAAACGCATCGCGCAAGCTTACATGCAATCGGGGCAGCTTTCATCGGCGATTTTGGAATACGAGACGGTTTTACAACGGCGTCCGGACGACGCTGACGTGCAGGCGGCGCTCAAGCAAATTGAAGACAAGGCGAACAACGTGGCGGTGCAATCCGCAGGCGTGGAAGCGGCGGCAGTCCCGGTGTCCCAGTCCGACACGGCGGGATTTCGCAAAAAGGCGCACACGGCAACAACGGAAATTGACGATGGCCACAAGACGATGCGCAAAATTTTCGTCGAGAGCAAAATCATCTCCGCGGGTGATTTTGATTTGTGCTGGCGCACGGTGGACTTGACCGCGGCGGCATCGGATGTGGTCGAACCGTTCATCCACGCCCTCGCGGAAAAAAAGATTTTAGCCGTGGAAAAATCCCTCAAGTTGCTGGCCGACAAGTCGCGCGCGGCGTTTTTGCCGCTGGAAAAGTACGACGTGGACATTGACTTGACACGCGGCTTTTCGGCGGAAGTTTGCCGCCGCTGGTGCGTGTTGCCGTTCGACCGGATGAGCAAATCCATTTTGGTGGCAACCGCCAATCCGTTTAATCAGCAGGCAGTAAAGGATCTGGCTGAAGCCACCACGCACCGGCTGCTGTGGTATTTGGCGCCGCCCGCCGACCTGATCTCCAACCTCCGCATCGCGTTCCGCTAAAGCCATGGCCAAAGTCAAATCATTCGGAGAACGCATCGCCGACGCACTCGTCGAGGACGGCTTGTTGTCGGCGGGGCAGATCACGGAACTGCTGGAACAGCAAAAAAAGGAGGGGGCGCGCCTCATCAAACTCATTGTTGACAAATCCTATGTCAGCGAGCAGGACCTGGCTGTTTCCATGGGGCGCGTGCTGAACGTACCGCCCATCAATCTCGCGCGGGTAAGTATTCCGCCGGAAGTCGTCGAATTGCTGCCGCGCGACACGGCGCACAATTACAAGATTGTTCCCGTTTCACGTTTGGAAAACAGGCTGTTCATCGCGATGGCCGACCCGCTGAACGTCCTGGCAATTGACGACGTCAAGCGCATCACCAGACTCGAAATATCTCCGCTCATCGCGTCTGAAAAAGCCATCATTGACAAGTTAAATGCCTTCGATGCCGCCAAGGGCGGTTCGATGGAAGATATCATTCAGGATGCTAAAAAGCAGGATGAAGCCGACGCGGAAGCCAATTCCATCGAAGCGGTAAAGGAAGGGATAGAAGAGGTCAACCTTGACCAGCTCGCCTCTTCCAGCGGAGAAGCGCCGGTAATCAAACTTGCCAATCTCATCATTGTTCAGGCCATCAAGGACCGCGCCAGCGATATTCACCTGGAGCCTTTTGAAAAAAACATGCGACTGCGTTACCGGGTGGACGGCGTGCTCATGGACGCAACCCCGCCGCCCAAGCAAATGCAACTGGCGCTGACCTCGCGCTTCAAAATCATGAGCAGCCTGGACATTGCCGAACGCCGCCTGCCGCAGGACGGTCGCATGCGCGTGCGCGTGAGCGGCAAGGACTATGACCTGCGCGTGTCCGTAATGCCAACCGTTCACGGCGAAAAAATCGTGCTGCGCGTCCTCGATAAATCGAACCTCACCGCCAGCATTGACAAGCTCGGTTTGGATCCCGACACCTTCAAACAAGTCAAGGCTGCCATTGACGCGCCACACGGATTGATTCTCGTCACCGGCCCGACGGGTTCGGGCAAAACCACGACCCTTTACTCGGCGCTCAACGAGTTGAACAGTCCCATTTACAACATCGTCACCGTCGAAGACCCGGTGGAATTTCAGGTTCCGGGCATCAACCAGGTGCCGACCAAAAAGGAAATCGGCCTCACTTTTGCCAACGCCCTGCGTTCCATTCTGCGCCAGGACCCGGACATCATCATGATCGGTGAAATTCGCGACACCGAGACCGCCGAAATCGCCATCGAAGCCGCGCTCACCGGACACCAGGTCTTGAGCACGATGCACTGCAACGACGCGCCCGGCGCCATCGCGCGACTCGATGACATGGGCATTGCGCCGTTTTTGATTTCCTCGTCCGTCATTCTTTCCTGCGCGCAACGCCTCATGCGCCGCACTTGTTCGCATTGCCGCGAGCCGGTGACTTATCCGCCCAAAATGTTTGAAGACCTCGGTATTGACCCCGCCATTTTCAGCGGGGTGCAACTTTACCGCGGTCGTGGCTGTGACCGTTGCAAAAATTCCGGTTACGCCGGCCGCATGGCCATCATTGAAGCCATGACCATCACCGACCAAATCCGCAAACTCATCATTGCCCGCGCCAACACGCGCGAGCTGGGCAAGGTGGCCATCAGCCAGGGAATGCGCACGCTCCGCATGGTCGGACTCGACCGCGCGCGCGAGGGCATCTCGACGTTGGAACAAGTGCTCCTGATCACCTCGGCGCATTGACCCCCGACCCCGGGTGTCGGGGTCAAAATTTCCGTTGCGGAAAAGCGAATGACTGAGGTGTGGGCGACAACCAAGGCGGCGGCTGCGGCGCCCAGGCGGCGGCCGATGGAGGCGACGTTAAACTTAGACTCCAGATACTGGGTAACTTCGGCATCTCGGCGGGTTTGCCAATCCCGTTGTTCAATGGAGTGAATGACGCACCGACTGGAGTCAGTGCCGACTGGCCAAGGCCGGAACTCAGCGCCGTTTGCGGCAGGGAGATTTTTATGCCGCTCAATAATGAAGGGGTTGCTGCCGCGGCGGTGGATGACGAGCCTGGCTTGAGCAATTGTCTGAACCGGTCCATGTCCGTCTGTTGCGCCAGGGTGACAACCGGTGACGGCGACGGTGAGTCGAACAATTTTGACCAGTTGTTGTTTCCATTTTGCCCGGCAAATGTTTGATTGTCCGGTGCGGGATTGAGCAGCGAGCCGGCCATGTTGTTCGGACTTCCCAATCCGCCGGGGATGGAGTTCAACGTGTCGGGCTGTTTATCGGAAAAATTCCAGGTTGGAAACGCATTGATATTGGTGTTGACCGGCGGGGTTTGATCCCGCCTTTCGGTGTAGCGTTCCAGCGCTGTTAAATTCTTTGGCCGGCCGGCCGCGTCACGTTCCTGGACTCCCATGATCTTTTCCGGCGTGGTCGCGCCGAGGATTTCCGCGGGCGTCAGCAGCATCCAATTCTTGCGCCGGTCCAGCAGTTCCTGCATCCGCAACGCCTCGGCGGGTGAAACCACCGGCACGCCCATCGGCAACGGTGTGTCAACGGACGGGCCGCTGAAGTTGAACGATGGCGGAGCCTCCAAAGTGCTGCCAAAATCCAGCGATTCCGGCGGTTTGGGCGCAAGCGACGGCATATTGGAGAAAACAGTGTCACTCTCCGGCGAGGAAAATAAAATGGATTGTCCCGGGCGAAAGGCGGCGTGCTGGGCTTGGACGGAAAATACCGCAACCAATGCGGCGGCCGAAGGCAACCCGCGCTTCAAATATGCAAGGCTGAAACCCATCTCAAACTATCAGGCTAGTGGATTAGACACCCGGCGTCAAAAATGAATTCAAAACCCGTGCATTCTTTTGAATTGAATGACGATTTAGGCAGCAAAACCCCCATTGTACTTCAAGCTCTCAACCCTCAACCAGAGCTTCACTGCCGCTCGTATTCGCCCTTGCTGACTTTTTTAAGCACGGTGAATCCGGCTTTTTTTGCGTCGGAGATGGACAACGGCTTGAGCTTGTGCGGCGAATTGAAGGTGGAAATGATTTTGCGCACCGGCTTTTTGCAGGCCGGACAATGCGTCAGCGGCTTGGCCGACAGCGGACGGCGCAGCGTGAATTTCCCACCGCAGACCTTGCAGTCGCCTTCGCACAATTCGTATTCGTAAAGAGGCATGGTTCAATGTCAAATTCCGATCACCGAATGTCGAATTGGAAGGCCGGTTCGTCAATCAAACAAATTGTCCAATCCGGGCCGGAGCTTTAATGACGATGAGGCCGGGCTTTCCGCCATTCTCCGAGTTTGGTTCGGACCTTTTGCCCCTGTTCCGGGGTAAAGCCCGGACTGGTTTCAATCTGTCGCGCGATTTTTTCGGCCCGCTGAATATCACTACAATGTTGGCTGTAAACCTCGGCCAGTTTGAGCCGTAAATCCAAATCGCGGGGCTGTTCCTCGATTTTCTGTTCCAGAATTTCAATGACGGTGCCGAGATAGCCTTGGGCCAGCATTTCATCAATGGATTCCGGCGGGGCAACAACCGTTTCCGGCTTGGGTTTCCCCTGGCTCCATTCGTCGATGGAACGGCGGGCAAATTCCACGGGTGCTGGTGAAACATGAGGTTGCTTTTCAAGCGCCTCAAGGATTTCTGTGGCTTTTTGCGGTTGGTGCAAATCCTGTGCGTAAATCCGCATCAGCATCATGGCCGCATCCACATTGCGCGGATCTTCGGCCAGCAACCGCTTTAAAATGGATTCCGCTTCCTGGAACCGTCCCTGCATGCGCAAGTGATAAGCATCGGTCAGCGGCCTGGGTTTTTGGACGCTTTCTAGTTTGATGCCAAGATGTTCCAGCCTGGTTTCCAGGACCAGCACGCTGACCTCGCCGGATTCTCTGAGCCTCCGGCTCAATTGAACGGCCTCCTCCCGCCGGCCGTTGTTAACCAGGCTGGCAATCATGTCCAGATCGCGCAGCCCCTTGTCGGGATCAATCTCCTGCTCATCCGCGGGATCAACCAGATGATGAAACCACCGCGCGAACAATTCCGCAACACAACCTGACCATATCAGGGCCAGCATCCCTCCAATCACGAACAACATCGGCATGACCTGTAGTGCCCCTGGCAATCCCAATAACATTCCCGCCAGAAGCAAGGTAATGCCGCAGCGCATGGCCCGGCGGATGAAGTCCTGCCTTTTATTCCCGCCGGTTACTTTTGCGTCATACCCGCTCAACCACCAAAAGGCCAGACCGGCGAACGCCCATACGGCGAGATGGGTAATCATGACGGAACTGTGGCGGGAAGTTTGTTGAGTGAGTTTGGCATGAATACACGAACTGCAAGATCGTTCAAGACCTTGTGCTCATATTCAGATTGGCAATACCGAAAAACCCTCACAGGTTTTTCTGCCTACTTCTTCAAAAACGCGCTGAACAAATCTATCGGCAGGGGCAGGAACGTGGTCGTGTTGTGTTCGCTGGCCATTTCGCGCATGGTCTGGAGATAGCGCAGTTGCAGCGCAATCGGTTCCTTCGCGATCAGCGCGGCGGCCTGCACCATTTTTTCGGCAGCTTGAAATTCGCCTTCCGCGTTGGTGATTTTGGCGCGGCGTTCGCGTTCGGCTTCGGCCTGTTTGGCCATCGCGCGTTTCATGCTGTCCGGCAGCGCCACGTCCTTGATTTCGACGGCGGTGACTTTGATGCCCCACGGCTCGGTCTGGCGATCAATGATTTCCTGCAACTTCTGGTTAATGATGTCGCGTTGCGAGAGCAGGTCGTCCAGTGAGGCCTGGCCCAGCACGCTGCGCAGCGTCGTTTGCGCGATAAGCGAGGTCGCCTTCCAGAAATTTTCCACCTTTACCACCGCCGCATTCGGATCCACCACGCGGAAATAAACCACCGCGTCCACCGTGGCGGGCACGTTGTCGCGCGTCATCACTTCCTGTTTGGAAACGTCAATGGTCACGACGCGCAAATCCATTCTGACCAGCTTGTCCACGACGGGAATCAGGAAAATCAGCCCCGGACCTTTCGCGCCCTGCAATTTGCCGAGCCGGAAGATGACGCCGCGTTCGTACTCGCGCAAAATCCGCATGGCTTGGGGCAGCACGATGACCGCCAGGACCACGACGACGATTACGACCGGGCCGAGCGCGCCAAATATTCTAACCAGTACACCGATGAGTTGTTCCATAATTTTTCTCCGTTAGTTTTTTGGTTTTACTTTCAACGTCAATCCTTCGATGCCGGTAACTTCGACGGGCTGTCCGGCTTCGACCGGGGTTTCGCTCACGGCATTCCAGTTTTCGCCCTCGATAAACACCCGGCCGCCCTGCGAGTCAATCCGCGAAAGCGCGCTGACCGTCCGGCCGAGCATCGTTTCCTTGCCGGCTTGGACGGGATTGAACTGTGCGCGAATGGCCTTGCCGACGACAAACACAAAAAACGCCGCCGTGACGAGCGTCGCTGGAATAATCCAAGACAGTGGCAATCCAAAGCCCGGCGCAGCGTGGCTGAACAGCATCAGCGCGCCGAGGAAAAAGGCCACAATGCCGCCCACAGTCAACACGCCGTGCGTCGGCGAAAAAACGTCCACGATAAACAATGCAATCGCCAGCCCGATCAACACCAGTCCGGTGACGTTGACCGGCAGGATGGACGACATGTAAAGCACCAGGATCAGCGCAATCGCCCCGACAATGCCCGGCAGGATCGCCCCGGGACTGCTCAGCTCGCCGATGATTCCGTAAATCACCATCAACATCAGGATGAACATGACTTCCGGACGCAGGAACAGTTGGGAAAATCGTTCCCACGGGTTCATGGGAATTTCAACGACCGGGACGTTTGCCGTGTGGAGTGTTTTGTCGCCGATTTCGCGTCCGTCAAGTTGTTTGAGCAAATCCGGCATGTCGTCCGCGATGAGATCAATGACACCGATATCCAGCGCCTTTTCCGCGGTCGTCGCCTTGCTTTCAATGACGGCGGATTTGGCCCATTCGACGTTGCGATGCCGTTTGTCCGCAATGGTTTCGATGAAACTGGAGGCGTAGTTTTCCAGTTTTAGTTTCATCACGTCGTCGGTCTTTTCCACGCTGCCAGTGGTGCCAATCTCGACCGGGTGGGCCGCGCCGATGCTGGTATTGGGCGCCATTGCGGCAACGTCGGCAGCCAGGGTGATGAACACGCCCGCGCTCCCCGCGCTCGCGCCGGACGGCGCGACATAGACCACGGTCGGCACTTTCGAGGCGTAAAACGTCTGGACGATTTGTTTGGTGGATTCGAGCAGGCCGCCGGGGGTGTCGAGTTGAATGATGAGGCACTCGTCGTTCTGCACCGCTGCCTCGTCAATGGCGCGGGCGATATAACTCTCGGTGGCCGGGCCGATGGCGCCATTGATTTTAATCAGCCCCACTTGCGCGGCCTGTGCCACCGCCGCGCTCAGAAGCAGTCCCGCCATGGTGATGAAATGCCAACGCTTCATAACTTTCCCGTGACTGCAAGTTAACAAAAGCCGTGCCGGCCGCAAACGATTTAATTCCGATTTCCGAACGTCGCATGAAGAACATGGCCGAAAGCGCAGCCGCCGACGCCTGCCGGGTCGTAGCACTTGGTGCGAAGACCGGTGAGGAGGCTCTGTTCAAACAGAGTGAGCCGCGTCACCTCGGCTGCTGCTGACGGGTTAAATTTTCAATGCGCAAATCCTTCCGCCATCGCGATGGCCTTGCGCATGGCCATGGATTTGTTGACGGTTTCCTGAAATTCGCCTTCGGGCGTCGAATCGTTGACCCAGCCGCCGCCAGCTTGCACGTAGGCCTTTCCATTCTTTAGCAAAGCCGTGCGCAGGGTGATGCACGTGTCCAAATTTCCATTGAAGGAAAAATAGCCGACGCAACCCGCATACGGGCCGCGCGCGGCCTGTTCCAGCTCGGAAATAATCTGCATCGCGCGGATTTTCGGCGCGCCGCTGACCGTGCCCGCCGGAAACGTCGCGCGCATCAAATCGTAAAGCGTCTTGTCGGCGGAAAGTTTGCCTTCAACCTGTGTCACGATGTGCATGACGTGGCTGTAACGCTCGATGATCATCAGGTCCTTCACCTGCACGCTGCCGAAATCGCACACGCGCCCGATGTCGTTGCGCGCCAGGTCCACGAGCATCACGTGCTCGGCGCGTTCCTTCGGGTCGGCCAGCAATTCTTTTTCGAGCGCGGCGTCTTCCTCCGGTGTTTTGCCGCGCCGCCGGGTGCCGGCGATGGGGCGGATTTCCACCCGGCTGTCCTCGCAGCGCACATGAATTTCCGGTGAAGCGCCCACGAGCGAAAAACCGTCCAATTCCAGCAAAAACATGTAGGGCGACGGATTTACCGAGCGCACGGCGCGATAAACATCAATCGGCGACGCCTTCACCGGCGCGGAAAACCGTTGTGAACCGACGACCTGGATGATGTCGCCCGCCGTGATGTATTCCTTGGCCTTGAGCACGTTCGCAAAAAACTTTTCCTTTCCGATATTAGACTCAAACGGAACCGGCGGCACTTCGCCCGGCAGGCTGACCGGGTGATGTTCGCTCGGCTGTTCGAGCAATGAAACCAGCCGCTCAATTTCGCCGACGGCATCTTCGTAAACCTCGGCCGGACCCGCCGCGCCATCGAGAAAGGCGTTGACCAGAACGGTGATGGTCTGCGCCACCCGGTCAAAAATCAGCAGTTGGTCGGCGATGAGGAAAACCAGGGTGGGCGTTTGCAATTCGTCCTTGGGCGGGCGCGGCACGACCGGTTCAACGTCGTGAATAAATTCGTAGCCGATGAAACCTATCGCGCCGCCGGTGAAACGCGGCAGGCCCGGCAGCAAGACCGCGCGATATTTTTTCATCACGCGCTCGACGACTTCGAGGCCATCGCGCACTGTGTCATTGGGGTGGAACCGGCGTCCCGCCTGTCCAAATTCGGCGTCCCGCCGAATTTCGTCGGGTGAGTTAGACTGCTGTTTAACGGACAATTGTGGAGCGGTTGTTCGTCCGCCGCCGGTTTCGGGCGCGACGCCCGAAACGACAGGCTGGAAGCCTGTTCCACCAATCAAAAAGGTCTCAATGACCCTGCCATTCTCGACGACTTCGACGCGGGTTCCGGTTTGCTTGATGACTGCGCGCGGATTGCAACCAACGAACGAGTAGCGACCGAGATGCTCGCCGCCTTCGACCGATTCGAACAAAAACGATTCGCCCTGTCCGCGGATTTTTCGGTAGGCCGAAAGCGGTGTTTCAATGTCGGCCAGCAGGCGGCGCGTGATGGGAATCACGTTGCCCTGCGCGGCGAGCTTCAAGAATTCATCCAGTGTCGGTGAGTGCATGGGTTAAATGATTTTGTCGGGCGCGTGATTTTCGGCGCGAACCCAGGTGTCAGCCGTCAAACTCTTGTCATTCGCGCAGGAATTTTGCCGCGCTGCCAATTTTTTTGCCGCGTGACGGATACGCCAGATCGCCAGCAGCGTATAGAACGCCACGGCGACCGCATAGGCCACCATGCCCATGCCGATGGCGAAGGGCGCCAGCCGCAGATGGCTGAAATAAATCAGCGCCGCGCCGACGCCGGCGGTCAGCAGCGTGTTGCCGGCCAGACACAACAGGTAAACTGTAATGCGTGTTTCCTGTACGCGCTCGACGTGCCACTGGCGGTAAATTTCCTCGCCGAGCGAATGCATGAGCCACGCGGACTGAAAATTGCGCGCGGCCACCAGCACGCTGGCGGTGGCGACGACGATGGCCGACAGCGGCCACGCCGCCAGCGCCCCGCACAGCACAACGTTGAGCGCCAAGCCCCATTTCCAGCCGAGTTTTTTCGCGAGGGGATTGCCTTCCAGCACGAGGTTCGGCGTTGCGATCCACGTGCTGAGAAAATCCATTCCCCGTGCAAAAACCAGCAGCAGCAACAACAGGCAATAATCGCGACCGGCGAATGTAACCGCGGCATCCATTATTTTTTCCTGCCGTAAATCTGCTCCGGGGTTTCGAGTTGAGGCTCCGTTATCTTGAATGACTGGCCGTCCTTTTCCACCGAGCGGAAAAAGCACGACTGGTAGCCTTCGTGACAGGCCGCGCCGATCTGGTCCACCTGGATCAACAGTGTGTCGCCATCGCAATCGAACGCGATGTCCTTGACCGTTTGCGTGTGGCCGCTGGATTCGCCTTTCATCCAGAATTTCTGGCGCGACCGGCTCCAGAAATGCGTCTTGCCGGTCTCAATGGTTTTTTCGAGCGAGGCGCGGTTCATCCACGCCATCATTACGACGCGCCCGTTTTTTTGTTCCTGAATAATGGCCGGAATCAGGCCGTTCGTATCAAATTTCAGTTTGTCGGAAAAACTCATGGTTTGTGCAAATTGTGCTTGGCAACGTAGCAGAAATTTCGCGGCAAACCATGAAAATTTTATGACCCAGAATTCGATGCGTTGGTGGGAACAACCGGCGCATTTGTGAAAACGCCGGTGGCAGGGGTGTTGGTCGCGGAGTTTTCGCGTTCGGCGAGGTTGCGTTCGAGCCGGTGCTTGACGTCGGCGAACGCCGCATTGGTCACGTCGTTGAGATGCGCGCGGGCTTCGGCGAAACGACCGGCGGCCATTTTGATTCGGGCCAGATGGAGGGAAACGCCTTCGCGCTCGTTGTCGTCGTGGGCGATTTGGAGCGCGTTCGTCCAGGCGCCGAGCGCGTCATTGGTGCGGAGCGGGTGGATGCCGTAATAGCTTTCCGCGTAATCGGTCGCGAGCAGAAAATTTTGCGGATCCAATTGCATGGCCTTGCGATACAACGCGAGCGCCTTGTCGAAAATCTGCTCCTCGGTGATGCCGTAAAACACCCCCGCGTCCTTGCGGAACAGATAAACCGTCGCGGCCAGATTCCGGTAATACACCGGCTCCGCTGGATTCAATTCGATGGCTTTGGCGTAATCCACGAAGGCGTTGGTGACCGGGTCATGTTCGCCGTAGTAATTGGCGAGCTGGTTCCATGCCGCCGGATTTTTCGGGTCGAGTTGCGCGGCTTTCCCGTATTGCGCCACCGCTGCGTCCTCTTCCCCGATGTCATTCAAGAAGCTGCCATAGGCCAGATGCCCGCGCGCGAAATCCGGATAACGCCGCAGAAAATCCCCGTAGTCCTTGCGAACGGAATCGAGCCGTGCCCGGATGCGTTGGTTCAATGCCTCTTTTGATTCGCCGGCGCCTTGGGCGGCAAAGGCGTTGTTATCGCGAATCCATTTGTCCACCTCGGCCAGCACCTCGTCGTCCCTGGCCATCAATTCGGCCAAGGCCTTCTCCGCCGGGTCGTTGGGATTCGCCATCGTGACTGGGACGCCGGCATTCGGCTGGGTCAAATTACTGACAGCCAGCGGCTGATTCGTGGCGATCAATGCGCCAACCAGACCGATGAGAAGTTCGTTCACGCGAACAACATATCATTTTGGCAACACGAGTCGAGGTGTGAGCAAGTGGCTTCAGGCTTGAACCGCAGTCTGGCTGTCTCAGATGGAAATACACCGATGGCGGCGTACGCTAATTAAACCCCACCTTTGCGCGCCAATAAATCTTTCACCGGCGCGCTGCGAAAATCCGGTTTTCAATCTTATGTCAGACGAATCCGATGACGCTTACGCCACCTGCCGCGTCATATTTTCGCCGCCGTAAGGATTCTGCGTGCGAAGAGCGCACTCGGGGTCGTCACGCCATTCGCCGTCCACGAGGAAACGGTAGTGGTGCGTGCCCGGTTCCAATTCCACCGTTGTCCGCCACACGCCGTCCGCGCCTTTATGCAAATTGATGGGACGCTCCTGCCAATGCGTAAAATCACCTACCAATTGCACACTCACCGCGCCGGGTGCGGAGAACGCGAAGATTTGTTTTTGACCACGGCCGCCGTTCCTTGAGTTTGTTTTCTTTGCCATAATTTTTTCCTTTCCAAGGGCCGCAAAACTCCAAGCCCCAATCCAATTTTAGTCTGAAGCCGCAACAACGCAAACGTCAAACAAACTTTTTTCAGGTGTTGCGATGGCACTCATGCGACCCGGCCTTTTTCCTTTCGACTAACTGACCCGAAAAATGCGGAATCAGTTCAAGAAAGCGAACGATTTTCGGCCTGAATGGAAATGCCACTGCATGCCATCCGCCCCAAAACAGGACAGATTTCAATCCGGGATGAGATCTGCTGCGACTCGGACTCCACCCGATCGTACGGATAAATCTTGATGACGCTATGAACGGCTTCCATTTCAAACCTCCTTCACCACACCCCAATAAACATCAAGCCGTTTGCCGAGATAAAGTTTCACGGCTTTGACGAGCACGCCGGCTTCGAGTTGCTGGCCGCGCGCGACGAGGTCCTTGAGCGCCATGCCGGGACGAATCCGGAACGAACCTTGCGCGATGATCGGCCCTTCGTCCAGCCGCATAGAAACGAAGTGCGCGGTGACGCCGACAATCTTCACGCCGCTTTCGTAGGCCTGCCGGTAGGCTTGCGGGCCGGGAAAACTCGGCAACAGCGACGGATGAATATTGATGATCTTGTTTTTGTAACGCCACACAAAGTTCGGCGAGAGGATTTTCATGAAGCGCGCGAGCACGACGAAATCAATCTGGTACTCTTCGAGCAGGCGCAACCCCCGGCTCTCGGCCGGCGCGCGGTTGTTCCACGGAATGTGCGCAAACGGTAATTTATTTTTTCGCGCGAGCGGCGCGAGGTCAGGGCGGTTGGAAATCACGAGCACGGGATCGGCTTTGAATTGGCGACGGTGGTGCGCGGCCAGGAGCGCGTCGAAACAATGTGTTTCCTTCGTCACCATGATGGCAAAACGCTGGCGGCGGTTGGGTTCGGCGAAACGCACCTTGATTTCCATGCCGAGCCGGCGAGCGAGGGTGTCCAGCCCGGCGCGCAGGCTCGCGGCGTTGCAATCCACCGGACGCCACGAGGCCTGGAGGGTCATGCTGAACTGGCGGCGGGTGACTTGTTCCTCCAAGGCCTCGATATTGGCGTGTTGCTCGAACAGAAAAGCGGTGACGCGCGCAATGACGCCGGTTTTGTCCCGGCCGATAACGGTGATGGTGGCGAACTGTCTCATATTGGAGCAGGAAATAGCGAATTTTCGCCCCAATTGCACGAATTAAGGTGGCATAGTGTTCGCTTGAATTTTACGCTTAAAACCGCAACTTTCCCGGCTTTTCGCTGTTATACGAAGGGAACCAAACTGAAGGAAACACATGGGTTTTAGCCCGGTAAAAAATCTGGTGGCATCGGTCGCCGACGCGACGCCCGTCCAATTTGACGACTGGCGCAAGGCGTGGCGTGCCGCCGCGAACAACGGCTCGGCGGAGCCGCTGCTTGGGTTCATCGCCCGCGAGCGCGGCCTGGCGGAGGACGCTTTTCTCCAAAAGCTGGCGCAAACGCTCGGCTGGGCATTTTTGGATTTGCCCAAGCACACCACTCCGCCGGAGGCGCGGAACAAAATTTCCACGAAAATCGCATTTCAGTATTCCGTGCTGCCCACGGACGTGAAAGACGGCACGCTCCAGGTTGTTGTCAGCGATCCGTTCGATGCCGCGATGATGAATGCCGTGCGGTTCGACGCGCGGATGCCGGTGCAGTTCGCGCTCGCGCCGAAGGCTGAAATCGAAAAGGCACTGAAGAAATATTACGGCGTCGGCGCCGAAACGCTTGATGAAATGGGCGATGACGAGCCGATGGAGCTGGAAATCGCCAACGACAAGGAAATTACCGAGGACGATCAGGAGGCCAGTGTCATCAAATTCGTCAACCAGGTCATCTGGGAGGCGTTCAAAGACCGCGCGACAGACATTCACTTTGAACCGGCGGAGGACGAACTGCGCATTCGCTACCGCATTGACGGCATTTTGCATCAGACGCCGATGCCGCCGCAGTTGAAACGCTATCAGGCCGCGCTCATTTCGCGCATCAAGGTGATGAGCGGCATGAACATTTCCGAAAAACGCCTGCCGCAGGACGGCCGCATCAACGTCCGCATCAAGGGCGAGGAGATTGACATCCGCGTTTCGACGGTGCCGACGGTTTACGGCGAAAGCGTTTCCCTGCGTTTGCTGACGCGCGGGAAAATATTCCTGAGTCTCGACAAACTGGGTTTCGCGCCGAACGACGAGGCAATGATCCGCGAAATCATCGTCAAACCGCACGGCATTTTTCTCGTCACCGGCCCGACCGGTTCGGGCAAGTCCACGTCGCTCTACGCTTTTCTCAGCACGATCAATTCCGTGCATAAACGCATCATCACGATTGAGGAGCCGGTCGAATACGAACTCAAAGGCATCAACCAAATCGCCGTGCGCCCTGAAATTGGCCTGACGTTTGCGATGGGTTTGCGCCACATTTTGCGCCAGGACCCGAACGTCATTATGGTCGGCGAAATCCGTGACCTGGAAACCGCCGAGATCGCCATTCGCGCGTCGCTGACCGGCCACCTGGTTTTCAGCACGCTGCACACGAACGACGCGCCGAGCGCGTTCACGCGGTTGATTGACATGGGCATTGAGCCGTTTCTCGTGGCGTCGTCGGTCGAGGCCGTCATGGCGCAGCGCCTCGTCCGCACGATTTGTCCGCATTGCAAAACCGAGCAAAAGGTCGAGCCCGATTACCTTCGGCGCATCGGTTTTCCGGAGGAGGAAATTGGAACGGCCAGGTTCTGGCACGGCGTCGGTTGCGAAGAGTGCCGGCAATTTGGCTATCAAGGACGCAAAGGCATTTACGAGCTGCTCATTGTCAACGAGGCCATGCGTCCGCTGCTTTTGAGCCGCGCACCCGCCTCGACCATTGCGACGAAGGCCATAGAACAGGGGATGCGCACATTGCGCACCGACGGCTGGACCAAGGTCAGAAACGGCGAGACGACCATCGAGGAAGTTTTGCGCGTCACCCAAATCGAGGAGCACATGGACACGCTCGGCGGCGACACCAAAACCGAAATGCAGGTCAAAGAATGACATTGCCCACACCACCGTAACAATTTACCAACATGGCCCGCTGGCATTCCTGCAACATCCTGCAAATCGCGTCCGACGCGAGTCGCCTCTGGCAATTCGACGCCAGGGGCGGCGGTTTCGCGCTGAACCGCGAGCATCGCGCCGCGCTGGACGAGCCGTTGCCGCCCAGGCTGATCGCAAAATCATGGAGTTCATTGTGGCAGCCGCGGTTGAACGTCGCCTGGCTGCCGCCGGAAAATGTCTTTCTGCGCGTCATCGAATTGCCCCGGAGCAATTTCGAGGAAACGTTCGCGATGGTGGAGTTGCAACTGGAGAAACTCTCCCCGATGCCGGTGGCGCAAATCGTCTGGACGATTCATGTCTTATCGCGCGACAGCAACCCGCCGCGTCAAAACGAAACGGAGACGGGGACGAAGGCGGAGGCCGCGACTGCCGCTGAAACGAAGGCGGAAGATTTGCAAACCGTGGTTGTGGTCATCGCCGAGCGCAGTGTGGTAGAGGAATTTCTCGGCAAGCTCGAAGGCCGGAGCTATTTTGCCGACCGGCTGGAAGTGCCGATGCTCGACCAGTTGGAGGCCACGCCCGCGACGGAAGACGGGGTTTGGATGTATCCGTTGGTGCTGGCCGGACAGAATGCCGTGCTCGTGGCATGGTGGTGCGGCGGCGCGTTGCGAAGTTTGAGTTATGTCGTGTTGCCGCCCGCCGGCGACCGCGCGAATAATTTGAAGGCCCAGCTTGCGCAATTGGCCTGGGCTGGCGAACTGGAAGGCTGGCTGACCGCGCCACCCAACCGGTGGCATCTGGTCGCGGATTCCGCCAATGCTGCAGAATGGGAAAATGCGTTGCGCGAAGGTTTGAACGAACCGGTGCAGGTCACGCCGCCGTTGCCGCCGGCAGAACTGGCCGCACACACGGCGCGGCGCGCGGCGGCGTCAGGTTCGCGCGCGACGTTGTTGCCGGCGGAATTTCCCGCGCGTTACCATCAACAATTTGTTGACCGTTTGTGGCTGCGCGGCCTCGGGGCCACGGGCGTGTTGTATGCCGTGGTTGTGGTAATTTATTTTTGTGCCGTGGGCGTGTTGAGCTACCGCACCCAGGGCGTTGAGCGGCAGGTGGCGGCCTTGAGCGGCAGTTACACGAACGCGCTGCAACTCAAGGCGCAATACGACGTGCTCAAGGAGCGGCAGGAGTTGAAATACGCGGCGCTGGATTGCTGGAAAATTGTCGCGGAACAATTGCCCCCCAACATTACATTGCAGCGATTCAGCTTTGCGGACGGCAAGAAACTTTCCTTGAGCGGCGCGGCGGCACCCGATCAGGTCAACACGCTTTTTGATTTCAACACCGCCATGCAAAAAGTCACGGCCAACGGACGCCCCATGTTCAATGCCCAGGGCGGCGAAACGGTCAATCCCCGCCAAACTGCAAACACCGTGACCTGGAGTTTCAGTTTGCAACTGCAAAATGCGGAGGGGACGCCATGAAAAAATACTTCGCGCATCTGCGTCCGCTGGAGCGCCGCCTGGCGGTCGGCGTTCTGGTCATTTTGATCATCGTGCTGAATGGGGTGTTCATCTGGCCGCACTTTGCCGACTGGGGGAATCTGCGAGGCCGCCTCGACAGCGCACGGCGCAAGCTGGAGCTTTACCAGACGACCATCATCCAAGCGACCAATTACCAGGCGCAGGTGAAAAGCCTGGAAGGCCAGGGTGAATTTGTCGCGCTCGAAGACCAGGCCATCAATTTCATGCGCACGATTCAGGCGCAAGCCGAAGCCAGCGGAGTTGGCCGGGCCAATTACTCGCGCTCGATAATGCACACGAACGACGCATTTTTTATCGAACAAGTGCAGAACATCAATGTGGTCGCCACCGACCAGCAGCTCGTGGATTTCCTTTACAAGCTCGGCTCTGGCGCCTCGATGATCCGCGTGCGTGATCTGGAACTCCAGCCGGATGGCCCGCGCCTGCACCTCAACGCCAACATCCGGCTCGTTGCCAGCTATCAAAAAAATCCAGTTGCGCCGGCGCGCGCTGCCGCCCCGGCTGATTCCAAGCCTTTAACCAAAACCGCAAAATGAAAACAACCACGCTCATCCTGATTTTGTTTCTAACCGCCCTTGCATCCTGGGCGCAGCCGATGCCCAATTCACGTCGCCTGCCGCAACGTGTCAACCTTGTGACCAACGCCCCCGCCGTCCCGGCCATGCCGGCTCCCGGCATGCCGCCCGCCGCTGCCCCCGCCGCGCCATCGGCCCCCAAGCCGTCCGAGGAAATGATTCCTGCTGGCAACATCAATTTTCAAGGGGTGGACGTGAGCCAGGTGCTCGATGTTTACGCGCAACTGGTTGGGCGCACGATGTTGCGCGCCGGGCTGCCCCCGGCGCAGATTATTTTGCGCACGGAAACACCGTTGACCAAGACCGAGGCGATCCAGGCGTTGCAGGCGGTGCTCGCGCTCAATGGCATCGCCCTGGTGAATGTGGGCGACAAATTTGTAAAAGTGCTGCCGCTTGACCAGGCGAATTCGGCCGGTGCGAAGATTGAACACGGGGATGCGAGCCAGTTGCCGGAGATGGGGTCCTATGTGACGCACATCGTCCAGTTAAAATACATCAAACCCACCGTCATGGTGCCGCTCATCACGCCGTTTGCAAAACTGGCCAATGCCATCTTCCCGATTGACGACAATGGCATCCTCGTGCTCCGCGACAACGCCGAAAACGTCAAGCGGATGCTGGAAATGATTGATCAGATAGACGTTTCGGTGCCGGCGGAATACATCTCCGAAGTCATCCCGATCAAATACGCGATGGCCGAAGACATTGCCAGCGCGCTGAACAGCCTCGGTGGCAGCGGGGGAAGCACGGTCAGTTTCGGCAGCTCGGGTGCTACGCCGTCCACCGGTGGCGCTTCGCGAGGCGGTACGGCGGGTTCCACCGGAACGGGCAATACGCTTCAATCCGGCGCCAACAACAGCCAGGCAAATCAGCAGCGGGCATTTGGCTCACAAACGGCGCCCGGCGGCACGCCGACGGCTGGGAGCTCTTTTCAGGACCGGTTACGGTCCATCATTCAACGCGCCTCGGGCGGAGGGCAGGACCAGATCCAGGTTTTTGGCCAGGCGAAAATCATTGCCGACCAGCGGAGCAATTCACTGCTCATTTTTGCGACCCAGGCGGACATGGAAAGGATCAAGGCCGTGGTGGCGAAATTGGACGTGCTGCTCTCACAAGTGCTCATCGAGTCGGTTATCATGGACGTTGGACTTACCCATTCCTGGAACCTGGGCGTATCGGCGGCACAGAATCCCGCATCTCTTCCCGGTCACCCTAATGTCATAGGCGGCGGCGGCATGAATAATGGACAGACGTTCGCTGATTTCCTGAATGGAGGCTTGGGCTTGGTGAACACCAATTCGTCCAGCTCGTCCAGCACCTTCGCCAACAGTCTGCCCGGGGGATTAAGCTATTTCGGCAACATTGGCCCTAATTGGGACGTGGCGTTGCAGGCGGCGGCGGCGGACAGCACAACCTCGGTGATTCAGCGTCCGCGCATCCAGACCTCGCAGGCGAAGGCGGCCGCATTTTTTGTCGGCCAGACCGTGCCCTATGTCACTGGCAGCACTTACGGCAGCGCTTACGGCAACAGTTCTTCTTATTCACAATTGTCCGTCGGTGTCGAATTGGATGTCACCCCCTTCATCAATCCGGATGGTTTGGTGGTGATGGATATCAACCAGGAAATTGACGACCTCAACGGTTATACCACCATTGAAAACGTTGGCAATGTGCCCAATACCACCAAACGCACGCTTTCCTCTGAAATTGCCGTCCGGGATCGCGACACCATCATCCTCGGCGGATTTGTTCGTTCCGATAAGAGCAAAAGCAAAAGCGGAGTTCCCTTGTTGATGGACATTCCGATCCTCGGCAATCTGTTCACCTCGCGCAGCGACTCAAAGGATCGCAGTGAAACGATTGTGATGATACGTCCAACAGTTTTGAAGACCCCTGAAATTGCCGCCGCCCAGGCCGTCAAGGAAGAGCGAAGGCTGCCGGGCATTTCCGCCGCCGCTGCGGAAGACGCGGAGAGCGAACGTAAACAAGTCGAAGCCGAGCGCCGGGCGGAACTGAGACGCGTGAAAGCCCAAGGTCACCTAGACGACCGTTTCAATCCCGTGTTGCCCAACGCGCCAGTTGATACCAACCGCGTCTCGTCCCCGAATCCATAACGTGCGGCGACCATTTCAATTCTCCGGCGGCGCGTTCGTTTCAGTTTCGCCGCCGGGGAAGATTCCCTCCAAGGTCCGAATCGGGTGCAACGGCAGCAGCAGGAGTTTCGGGACATAAACTGGTTCGACCTTCGGATTTTTCAGCGTGCCGGTGATTTTGTATTCAAACAATTTGCTCACCGGCCAAAGCACCGTGCTGACCAGCGGGCCAACCACCCAGGTGTTGCGCAGCAACTGGGCGATGACGCGCGCCTGGACGTTTTGCTTCAAATCCACCGTGCCCGTGTATTCCAGCCGCATCAGGGTCGAGCGAATTTCCAATGAGTCGGTGTAAATCACGCCATTGGTGATGGAAAATTTCGTCGCCGCGTCCGTTGCGCGGCTGTTGCCCAAACCCAAACCCGGCAAAACCGTGTTCAACACCGGCGACAAAATGCCGAAAATCGGAATGTCCCAAAGCAACCCGTCGTGCAGGTTCGCATGGCCGAAACCATCCCACGTCCGCCAATCCCTTGAATCCGCGTCCGTTACGACGAGTCGTCCAGCCAATGTGCCTTCGAGATGGTTTGTCAGCGACGACAAATCCATCGCCAGCAAATGCAGATTCACATTCGTCACACTCACGGCAAATTCATAATCCGCGCCTTCATGCGGCGCGCGAAAATCAAAATTCGCAAAACCATTTCCATCACCACCGTAAAACGCCGCCACCACATTGGTCAAAATCAGCGACTGGTTCTTCCAGTGAATGGTGCCGGTAATGTTTGTCGTCTTGAACTTCATCCATTCAAACGGCGCGCCTTGGATGATATCAAACCGCAAATCCACGTCTGCCAGGTCGCGCCCGCCGTTCATGTCGTGCAACGGTACCTGGCCGTTCACCCGCGCCGTCGGCGGTTGCAGAAAATGATACGGCGCCACCATCCGCCCCGTCTTCGGCCCGATGGCGCGCGTGACGGGTCCCGGGTCGGCGGTGCTAAAACCGTTCGTGAAGCAAATCAGCCGCGCGTTGAAATCCAGGGTCACCTTGTCCGCCGTCATCATCTGCGCGCCGGTGTGCATCAGCGGATTGACAAATTCCAGCACCCGGTTCGTGTAGTTCACCGCTGACACCACGTCGCCAAACACCTGGCCGCGCACCGAAAAATTCGTCAACGCCACGCGCCCGCTCGCCGCGATGCGGTCGTAATCATACAAACGCCCGCTCACCTCCACGTCCAAAGCCAGCGGCTCGGTGCACTTCACAACCCCAAAGCCGCGCACCGCGTTGCTCGTCGTCAAAAACGGCCGGGCGGCTTCCGGGTCCAACGCGCCGTGAATGTGCCAGTGATAATCCTTCGTCGCGTCGTCCTCGCCACCGCTTAATTTGAGCCGGCTCTTTGATTTCACGACCGCGAGATCGGGCAACTGCCACAGGAGATTTGAGTAGGAAAAATGCGTGCGCGCCGAGTCAATCGCAACGCCACTGAACACACCATTGGTGATGGCCAGTTCGCCGTTCAACTGAATGGTCGGTTGCACTTCATAGCGCCAATCCGGCTGCCGATTCGTCCACGCGGGCAGAATCAGCGAGCCGCTGGCCTGGAGTGAGGGCGGTTGGGGCCACGAAAAATCCGCCAGCCGGGCGCGCGTTTTTTCCGTCAGCAATGCGGCAATCGCCTGAATGTTGAAGCCCGAGGAATTGGTGAAGGTGAGCTCGCGCGTGGCAAGGTTCAGCCGTGCCGTGGCATCCAGTTGTCCGCCGCCCAGCCCGGCGGACAATTTGGTGACGGCCAATTCGGGCGCCTGCCAGCGGCCGTCGCACTCCACGAAGTCCGCGTTCAGGTTTTCGGATTTCAATTCCCTGAATTTCGCCGTCCAAGTCAGCCGATAGGGCTGCGCGTTTGTCCACCACGCCCACGACGGGACGAAATTGGTTGCAGTTCCGGCGGGTGCGGTGAGATTGCCGGTGAGCCGGATGTCGCGGGCGCCGCCCCAGGGCGTTTGAACCGAGGCCGCGTTCAGGTTCAGCCGGACGGCAAACGAGTGAATGTCCCGCGCATCGCCATCCACGACCAGGCTCAATTGCGGCGTGCCCGTAAAATGTATCCGGTCGAGCGTGTCGGAAAGTTTCCGCAATCGTGCCTGCCAAACGGCGCGGTCGGCGGATTTTTTGCCATGGGAAATGTCCCAGTTGCGCATCTCCGGCGCGTGGATGATGTCGCCTGACAACGCGAGTTTCGCGCCTGCGAAGTCAGCTTGAAAATGGTCGAGCGACCAGGTGTTGCTCGTTTGGAAGCGCAATTCGGTCTGAATGTTGCCGAGGGTGAACCCATTGGTTGGCGTGAGCGGCCAGACGAAATTACCCTGGCGCAAAATGAGTCCATCAACCGGCCATTGCCGGCGCAACAGTGCGCGATAGTTCAATTGCAGTTGAATTTCGGCCAGCGAGAGCACCGGGTCGTCAGGCGATTCAGCGTGGCCGATGCGGACGTTTTCAATGACCAGCCCGTGGACGAAATGCAGGCGCATCCGGGTGAATTCCAATTCGATTCCGCGCGTTTGCAGTGTTTCCACCAGACGCCTTTTCAAAAAATCCGGCAGGCCGATGCGGTTGAACCAGACGAGGGAGCAAACCACCGCGAGCACCGCGAAAAGCACGGTGATGCGAAACCAGCGAAAACCTGTTCGGCACTTTCGCCAGAAGCCGGAATTGAAACGCATTACGGAACGTTCGCCGGAATGGTGAGATAACTCAAGACGAACTGGTAAAGCACTGGCGGAAAGACAAACGCCCAGTGTTCGCCGTCCAGCGTCACGGCGGCCAGCGCGGTGTGCGCCTGCGGGGCTTCCATGCCGAAATCCACCGTGCGTTTTTCGCCACTTTTCAGCTCGAAGGTGATCTGCAGATTATTTGTGTTCAGGCCGTAGTTTTTTTCCGGCTCGGTAATGTTGCGCCCGAGCCAGTAGGTGGCGGTGAGTCCGCCGAAACGGTGCGCCGTTTCCTCGATGGCGGGTGGATTGATGATGCCTTGGGAACCGGGCGCGAGCGACCATTGATTCGGGCCGGTGCGAATCATCACCCGTGTTTTTCCGTTTTGATGCAGCATAATTTGCGAAACATCATTCTCACTAAAATTCCAGATTTGCCGGTCACGGAACTCCCAGTCGGATTCAAAATCCGGCATCCGGCTCAAATCCGCGGTGGCCACGCCGTAAATAAAATCCTCATCCGCGCGTTTGACGAAAACCTCGTTTGTTTGCGTCGCGCCAAAAATAATATCCGCGATGACGGCGTTGGTGTCACCCGCCACCGACCGCAAGATAATCCGGCGGGACGGTGTTGACAGCCCGTAAGCGGGCAAATCCGGCACGGTCACGACGTCTTTGACGAATTCGGCCAGCCGGAGGCCAGCGAGAAATTTGATGAATTCCTGGACGTTCTCCGCGTCCCCCGGGAATTTTTCGCCCACGACCTGCCAGTTGTTCGAGCCTTGCCGTTGCAGGGTGAAATCAGTCTGGCCGTGCATTTCAATTTCCGCGACGGGCGCGGTCAATTCCAGCAAATGTGGATCGCGGAAGTCATTCACCGAGCCGCGCCACGGTGACAACGGCTCTTTGGCGGTCGTAACAATGGCATTCCATCTTTCGCGTCTGGCAAAGACTTGCGTTGGATCATTCGTCGGACTCTTGCCGACGTGAATGGCGGAAATAAAATTGGTGCCGTGACCGAGCCACAGGTCGAGATCGGCGGGTTGCAAACCAAAAGCGGCCCAATCCGCCTTCGGGTCGTCGGTGATGAATTGGGTGACGCGCGTGATTTGCAGGTGCTGCAACGCATCGGTGATGCGCCCGGCGTCGGCGCGCGCCGGAAACGGACGAATCATGCGCCAGAAATGGTTCGTCGCGTCGCGACGAAGTTCGATGGCCTTCACGCCGTTGGTCAGCACAATCCAATCCAGCCCGCCGTTGTTCGCATTCACCAGCGCGGTGTCGCGCCAGTCGTTGGCCGAAGGCGGAATGAATCGGAGCCAGTCGGCATCGGCGACAAAGGCGCCGTCCACACCGACGACGCGCAAAAAAACCTGATCGCCGGGCGGGGTTTTATTGCCGACCAACAACTGCCGGCGCTGGCCGCCGGCCTCGATGACGAGAGAAATGCGGGGTGGTTCAAAACCGAATTCCACGTCCGTATCGTGGTGGCTGCGGAGTTCGGCGGCGCTGATGCGGGTGGCGGGCGTGAGTTTTTGGAGCGCATCGAGCAGGGCTTCGATGGCGGCTGGCTGCGCGGGATAGGCAAAGGGTTTGGTCAGCAGCCACACGCCGTTTGTGCGATCGGCGCGAATTTCCAGCGAGCCGGACGGAATCACTTGAACGCTGGTGACGGCAGGCGGACGCAATTCCGGCAGGAGGCCGGGCGACTCCGCGGCGGAAGGCCGCAGGAAATGTTCAAAAATATAAATCAGCGCGAACAGCGCCGCGGCAATCGCGAACCAGATTCCGGTGGTTTTCGAATTCATTATTTTCTCCGGGCCAGCCAGACCAGGCAGCCGAACAGCAGCACCGCGCCGGGCAGCGCCCCCAGCAACAGCCAGCGGACTTCACGTTGTTGGGTCCGGGTCATCAACAACCGGAATTCCGTGACGGGTCGCGGCCCGATGCCTTTGAGTAACGCGGTGCGGTCGAGCAGCCAGTTGGCGGCGTAGCCAATAAAATCACTGTTGTCCAGGCTCTTGATGGATTGGTTGCCGAAGGCAAATGAATCGCCCACGACGAGGATCCGGGTGGTGCCGCGGGCGTTGGCCACACCGGCAACCGGCTTTTGCTCAACCGCCACCATCAGCGGATAGGCATGCGGTGGATTGCCGGATTCGCCCGCGAGAATTGAAGCCGGACTGGTAAAGGCCAGTTCATCCACCTGCGGCGCGCCGGCGGGTGGGTTTTCCCAATTCACCTTGCTGATCGGCCGTGGCAGATAAAGAAACAATCCGAAGCCAATCAGCGGATTGACCACCGGATGCTGGCTGAAACTGGAAACAACCACATCCTTGCCGGAGACGGTTTTAGAATCCTGAACCCAGTCGGAGCCGACATTGACGCCCCAGCGCGCCAGAATCGGCTCCAGCCCCGTCGGACGCTTGATGGAAAAATAGTTAAAGAGCACAAACAGCCGCCCGCCTTGAGCGAGGTATTGGTCGATTTTCTGAAGCTCGGTTTCTGAAAGTTCCGTCCGCGGGCCGGCAATGATGAGCAAATTACAATCCATGGGGACGGGGTTGTCGCCGAACAATTCAAGATTGGTGACCGCGATGTAATTCTGGGCGAGCAGGGAGCCGAATTTCAAATAGCCCGTCTCGTCGGTATCGCTGAGCGAGGGTTCACCGTGGCCCTGCAGAAAATACGCCTTGAATGGCCGGGCGCTCGTAACGGCGAGCAACATCGAAGTGAAGGCCTGTTCGCCATTGAAGGCAATCGGCCGGCGTCGGAACTCGCGCTCCTTGGGATTGGGCACCGCCTCAAGTTTGATCTGGGTTAGCGAATCGCCGGGAACGATCTTGACCCGGCCCTCGCAATCAAAGATGACCAGGTTTTTGTCCGTCGGCGAGTTGAGCTTGTATTGCTCCTTGACTTTTTGCGCCTCGCCCGCGTCGCGCACGTAATCCACGGTCGTGACGGAAAGGCGCGGGTTCGCCGAGCGATACTCGTTTAACAGGGCCACAATGGTTGGATAAAAATCGTCCTGTTTGTCGTAATAAAGAGTGACGTCAATGTGATTGGTCAACGATTTAAGGACTTCCAGTGTTCGGGGCGCCAGTTGGACGCGGGTCTGTGAACTCAGATAAAACCGCCCCCAAAAGAAGCGCGCGCCAAGGTAATTCACCATCACCACCACGGCCAGCACCAATGCCGTGCGCACGACGACTTCCAGGCCGATTTTCCACCGGCGGCCGGGCGAGAAGCTGGGTTGAGATTTGGGATCGGTCGGCATTTTATTTCCAGCGCCGGCTTTCCACCACGCGCAAGGTCAGGAACAAAAAGAAAAACGTCAGGCTGACGTAAAAAGTCACCGCGCGCGTGTCCACCACGCCGCGGGCGAAGTCGTGCATTTGCTCGAACAGGCCGAAATAGGACAGCACCTGTGACTGCCAGTGCGCGGCCACGGGGATGGCCTCGGCCAAAAATCCAATTGAAAATAAACTCACGCCGAGGACAAAACTAATCATCGCCGCCGCCACCTGGCTGCGCGTCAATGCCGACGCAAAACAGCCCAGCGACAAAAACAGGCAGCCGACCAAAAACACGCCCAGATACATCCCGCCGACCGTGCCCGCGTCCAGCGAGCCCGGTTGGTTCGTAAAATGCCGCACGATGAAGAGACAGGCGAGCATCGGCAGCCACATCACGGTGTAAAACACGAGCGCCGAGGCGAATTTCGCCGCGACCACCTGCAAATCGCTCACCGGAGTGGTCATCAGTGTTTCAAACGTGCCGGAGTACTTTTCCAGCGCAAACAGCCGCATCGTGAGCGCCGGCGTCGCCAGCAGCACAATCAGCCAGAAAAAGTAAGTCCGATAAAACATTTCCGTCACCGGCATCGGCGACGGGTCGCTGCCGAGATTCGTCATCAACACCACGAAACTCAACCCGATCAAAAGCGTCACCGCCGCGATAATCACGTAGCCGTTGATGGAACAGAAAAACGACGCCAACTCCCGGCGCGTGAGCACCCAGAAAATTTTCATTCGCCTTCCTCCTCCTCGGTCGGTCGGGTCACCTGCACGTAAATGTCTTCGAGCGAATGGCGGCTGCGCGTCAATTCGCGCATGATCCAGCCGCGCTCCAGCGCCAATGCGAAAATTGCCGGACGCAGATCGTATCCATCGTGCGGCGTCAGCGCACAGCGTTGGAATTCACCCTCGCATGGCGACACGTCGAATTGTTCGATTCCCGGCATTTGCGACCAGGTTTCGCGCAGTTCGTCCGCCGGCGCGGCGATTTCGGCGATGATCTGGCTGCTGCCCGCCATGAGCCGCTGCAAATTGTCCGGTGTGTCAGCCGCCAGAATTTTGCCGTCGTACATGATGAGCATCCGGTTGCACGTCATTTCCGCCTCGGGCAAAATGTGCGTCGAAATCAACACCGTGTGCTTCTGCGCAAGACTCTTGATCAATTGCCGCACCGCGCGAATCTGATGGGGATCGAGGCCAAGGGTCGGTTCATCCAAAATGATCAGTTCCGGTTCATGCACCAGCGCGTCCGCCAGACCGACCCGCTGCTTGTATCCCTTGGAAAGCTGGCCGATGATCCGCCGGCCCACCTCCGCCAACCCGCATTGCTCCATCACCGTGCCCACCCGTTCGCGCGAACGCCGCCAGTTGAGGCCCTTGAGCCGCGCGCGGAATTTCAGGTATTCCCGCACGCGCATTTCGGGATACAGCGGATTGTTTTCCGGCATGTAACCGATGCGGCGGCGCACTTCATCCGACTGGTAAAAGACATCAAAGCCCGCGACGCGCACCGTGCCGGACGTCGCCGGCATGAAACACGACAGAATCCGCATGGTCGTGCTTTTGCCCGCGCCATTCGGTCCGAGCAGGCCGACAATCTCGCCGCGCGCGACCGTGAACGAAATGCCCGCCACCGCCGTGCGGCCGGCGTAGCGTTTCGTCAAATCCGTCACTGCAATCATCGCATTGTCGTTCATCGAAACATTGGGCGGAGCCTAGCAGGAAATTCGGGGTTCCGGCCAACAAAAATTCTGCCACAAAACAAAACCTTGCTTTATAAACCCGCCCAACCGCCGTTGGCTGCGGTCAAAATTTTGCGTGCTGGCTTGACTTTGCTCAACCGCAGGCGCAAAAGCAATCCGCAGTGTCTCCGCCCGCTGAAAATTTTTACGCCGACTGGCGCTCGCGCTTTGGCGTAGGAAATGTCCTGCGCGACGAAAATGATCCGCCGCCGGAACGCCTGCTCCAGGCCATCTGGCGCCACCAGCGGTTGCAACGCGACCGGCTCCAAACGGCCGATGGCAGATCCGTCCGGATTTTGCATCCCGGTTTTGTCAGCGTCGAAGGCGGGCCGGATTTTCGCGGCGCGGTCATTCAAATCGGCGACGCCACACCCTGTTCCGGCGATGTGGAAATTGACCTGCGCGCCGCCGGCTGGCATGCCCACGGTCACGACCGCAATCCCGCGTTTCAGAACGTCCTGCTGCACGTCGTTTGGGAAAGGCTTGGAGTTCCGTCCCACAACGAGCGGGACGGTGCTGGCAACGACGGCCGCCTGAAGACGGAACTCCGAACCAGACCGCCAGCGAGTTTGTCCTTGTGCGATGCTCTCGATGCGCCCATCGCCGAACTTGGATTGTGGCTGGAAAATGATTCACCGCGCGTCCTGCCCGAAAATTTGCGCGGCCAATGTTGCGTGGCATTGCGCGAATTGGATGAAACGCGGCAAGGCCGGATTTTGGAAGCGGCTGCCCGCGTTCGTTTTCAAGCCAAGGCGGAACAATTCCGCGCCCGCGCCCGGCATGCCGGCTGGGAGCAGGCGTTGTGGGAAGGTCTGTTCCGCGCGCTCGGCTATAAACACAACATCTGGCCGATGCAAAATCTTGCCGAATTGCGCCCGCGCTGGCTGCGCGGTACGGACCCGGCCTTTGCGCTTCAAGCACGGCTGCTCGGCATCAGCGGTTTGCTGCCGGTAGAATTGCCGCGAGCAACGGCGGGTGGCGACGGTTATCTGCGCCGGGTTTGGGATTGCTGGTGGCGGGAACGTGATGAATTCGGCGATTGCGTTTTGCCGCGCGCGGTCTGGAAATTTCACGGATTGCGCCCGGCCAATCATCCGCAACGCCGGCTGGCGCTGGCTGCGCACTGGCTGGCGGACAAACATTTGATTTCCAAAATTGAAAAGTGGAGCGTGGCGGAAATTTCGGATGGCAGGGCCGCGCTGCCGCGCGGCCAGGTCCCGCAATGCGGGATCAGCCCTGCCAAATTAGTTGATTCATTGCGTGAAATATTGGAGGTGGAACGCGATGAATTCTGGTCGTGGCACTGGACGTTCCGCTCGGCGCGGCTGAAAAAGCCCCAACCGCTGCTGGGCGATGCGCGGGTGACGGATCTGGCGGTGAATGTGATTCTGCCGTGGCTTTGGACGCGCGCCGCCGAAGGCAAGAATGGAAAGCTCCAGCGCGCCATTGAACACCGCCATGCCGTCTGGCCGCTGGCGGAGGACAATGCCATTTTGAAACTGGCGCGGCAGCGTTTGCTGGGCGTCGGGCGAAGCCGCGCGTTGCGGAGCGCTTCCGCGCAGCAGGGGTTGATTCAAATCACACGCGACTTTTGCGAGCACTCGAATGCGGTCTGCGAGAATTGCCGGTTCCCGGAACTGGTGCGCGGTTGGAGTTGTGAATGATCTAATTCACCGGACCCGGCTCAAACTAGAGCGTTTTCAGTCACTTCGTAGCCACGCGAAAAAATCAATTTCCATTTGTTTTCAGGCGTTTTCTTGCGAAATAGCGGCTACAGTTTTGATTAAACCGCTCTAAAGTGTTATTCTGTAATTGGTAGAGTTCCTTGAGGGTTGAATTTGCCTCTTATAAAATGAATTAATTTCTCGAGATAATCGGGGTTTCTTTTCATGCAGATGCAAACTTCAATCAATCCTCGGAAATTGTGTTTCGCTTCTCGTTTTGGGGCACTAAGAATTTGAGTTAATAGGCTGAATAATGTTTTGCCACGCAGTTTCAGAAAATACGAATCCCGAATTGTCTTATACAATTCAAAATTTGGTGTGCTGAAACCGCGCTCTGACAAAAATTGTGAGCAAAGGCCATTTCGTTCCTTGTTTAGGATCCGACCGATCCCTTGGGCTTGATGTGAGTCGCGTCCTTGGGAAAACTCTCCTACTTCAAACGCAAACCATTCACACACTTTCCCGACGGACAAATTAAAGGAAACGCGCCCATCCTTTAATTGTGAAGCGCCAAATTAAAGTTTCGATTAATTGAAAAATTGCGCTGCCAAAACGCGGCTTTCCGAGCTGGGCGAATTATAAATTCGCGTGCGATTAAGGCCGGCCGGCAGTTACTTCACTTCCAGATTGGCGAACGGATTGTTCAATCCAGCGGACTGCGGTGCGTCCGAAACGGGCACTTTATTTTTCGCGGGGGCGGAATGGGCGGGTTGATGATTGTCCGAAACCGGCGCCGGGCTGGTTTCGGTTTGATGCGGATTTTTGGCGCGCTTGTTGCGCGGCAGCGGGCTGACCATCACATGGATGCCGCGTCCGATGAGTTTCGGCGGAAAATCGGGATTGCCGTAGGGCACGATCTCGGCCAGAAATTTGTTGATGACCTGGAAGCCGACTTCCGTGTGCGCCATTTCGCGACCGCGGAATTTGAGCGCGACCTTCACCTTCATGTCCTCGCAGAGAAAATCCACCGCGTGCGTGACCTTGATGCCGAGGTCGTGCGGGTCAATGCGCGGGCTTAACTGCACTTCCTTCACCATCGAGGCGTGCTGGTGCTTCTTGGAATCCTTTTCCTTCTTGGCCATTTCGTAACGGTATTTGCCGAAATCCACGAGCCGGCAGACCGGCGGCGTGGCGGTGGCGGCAATTTCGACGAGGTCAACCCCGTTCTGCCGCGCGAGATTGATCGCGTCGTTCAGCGAGATGACGCCGAGCTGTTTGCCGTCAACTCCGATGACCCGGACTTCGCGGGCGCGGATTTTGCCGTTGACCCGGACAAACGAAGCAGGAGAAAAAGTGCGTGGAGAATAAGGGCGGCTCAAGACACCCTCGTCGGTTGTGGCATAACTGTAGGTTTTCGCATCAAGCAAACTGGCACGGCCAGTTCAAAATCTGTTCTATCAATAAGCCTTTCTGGTTGAACGTGCAAGCAAATAATCGGTGACAAACTCAAAAATCAGGGCCTGATTTGACGGCTTTAAGCACGGTTTCGTAAATTCGCTTTAACGGTATCTTTGCCCGTACCGCCAGTTTTTTGCAGGATTCAAACTCCGGCGCGGCCTGGACCACCTTTCCGTTGAGCCGTCCGATTTTAAGGGTGACCTCCCCAAACGGCGTTTTGATTTTGGTGAATTCGCGCCGCAATTTGCGCCGTTCCGCCAGCGTCCGCCGCACGCCAAACGCACTCGTCTCGCGCAAAATCATTTCGCTGAATTTGTCCGCGTCGGTTTCGGCGCACAGAACCGTGAGTAACACGCCGGGCCGGTTTTTCTTCATCTGAATCGGCGTGTGAAAAACATCCAGCGCCCCCGCTGCCAGCACGGCTTCGACGAAATACCCGAGAATTTCCCCGCTCACGTCGTCCAGATTCGTTTCGAGCACAACAATACGATCCGTTTCCCAATCCAAGGCGGTTGAGGGTTGAGGGTTGAGGGTTGAGGGTTTGCCGAGCACGGCACGCAACACATTTGGTCGCGTTTGGTTGTCGCGCGTGCCGAGTCCGAAACCGATTTTTTCCGCGACCAGACTTTGCATCGGTCCAAAATTTTCGACGAACTCCGCCAGCAGGGCAGCGCCGGTGGGCGTGACCAATTCGTGCGGTTCGTCGCATTGCGTCATACCGATGCCGCGGACACCGAGAATCGCCAGCGTCGCCGGAGCGGGAACAGGAAAGCGTCCGTGCGCGCAATCCACCCAGCCGGTGCCTTCCACGACCGGCGCGGCCAGCACGCGTGGTTTGCCGAGCAGTTCGAGCGCAATGCACGCGCCCACGATGTCCACGATGGAATCCACCGCGCCGACCTCGTGGAAATGAACTTTCCCCGGCGGCAGGCCGTGGATTTTGCCCTCGGCCTCCGCGATGCGCTGAAACACGGCGACGGATTTTTTCTTCACCCACGCCGACAATTTGCTGCGCCCGATGAGTTTTTTGATTTCCGCAAACGTCCGGTTCCCGTCGTGATGATGGTGGGCGTGGTGCGTGAAACGTGAAACGTGATGGTGGGCGTGGGCGTCGGCCAGATGGACGTCAAACTTCACGCCGGCGATGCCGGATTTTTGCTGGCGCGCGACGTGAAGATGATAGCCGCCAAGTTTCAACTTCTTCAACTCTCGTTCCAGTTTGCGGTCATCCGTACCGAGGTCAATCAGTGCGCCGATGAACATGTCGCCGCTGATGCCGCTGAAAATGTCGAGGTAAAGCGTTTTCATTTTTCCGCCAACACATTGATCTGGCTGGCGGCGTAACCGGCGCCGAAACCGTTGTCAATGTTCACCACCGTCACACCGCTGCCGCAACTGTTCAACATGCCCAGCAAGGCCGCAATGCCGCCAAAGCTTGCGCCATAGCCGATGCTGGTCGGCACGGCGATGACCGGCCTGGAAACCAGACCGGCGACGACACTCGGCAACGCGCCTTCCATGCCGGCGACGACGATGAGCACGTTCGCGCGCTGGAGGTTTTCCGATTTCGCCAGCAAGCGGTGCAAACCGGCCACGCCGACGTCGTAAATCCGTTCGACCCGGTTGCCCATGATTTCCGCTGTCACCGCCGCCTCCTCGGCCACGGGCAAATCACTGGTGCCGGCGCAAATGATGCCGATGGTTCCCGGCCGTTTCGGGAGCGTTTTTTTCTCGATGGTCACGCAGCGGGCCAGTTGGTGGTGGATGGCCGGTTTGAATTTTTTGCGCAACGCGCGGGCATGGGCGTCGGTGACACGTGTGATGAGCACACGCGATTCGGACGCCAGGATTTTCGCGGCTATTTTGACGACCTGTTCCGGCGTTTTGCCGCCGCCGAAAATGACTTCGGGAAAGCCTTGGCGGAGCGCGCGGTGCGTGTCCACCTGCGCGAAACCGAGGTCGGCGATGGGCGCGGCTTGAAACACGCGCAAAACCTGGTCGCGGCTCACTCTGCCGGCGCGGAATTTTTCCAGCAATTGAATCACTTTGGTAATCGTCACAATCAAATAATATGCGCTTTGGTCAGACGGTCACGGCAAATTTATCGTGGTGGCGACCTGTGGCCGCCGCTGTCGCTGTTGTCACAAGCCGTTCGTGTGGTCACGCGGGAAAAATTTAATGGTGATGCCGGAACAGCCATTTCCGGTTGGTGTAAAGATACCAGACGATAAAAATGTTCAGCGCCAGCACAATTGCCAGTCCAATTTTGGGATGATGAAACCATTCCGGCGGCATGTTGTTTGTCAATTCATGGCGGTGGTGGCGCACCAATTCAAAAATCTCAATCGGGATGAAAAACGCCGATTCACCAATCGCCAGCAAGATGGCCCACTTCGCGCGAAAGGCCAGCCCCAGACCGACCACGATCAAAAACAAACCGCAGAGAAACGTGCCTGACGCCGCCTCCCGCACGTTGGCTGGCGTGACGGTGCCCAGCCAGTCACCGATGCCTGCGAAGAAACTCCTTTCCGGATCGAGATGAACCCACCGCAGAAACTGATCGAATAACTCCGGCAAATCCTTTTTCGCCAGCGTGAAAACACTTAGCGCCAGCAGCAACAGCGCGATGCCTTTGATCAACTTGATCGCAACGATGAAATACAGCATCGGCGCACGCTTTTTGGGAACGGTCGTTGTTTTTGCGCTTTCGGCCATCAGCGGACTTTCGGTAACAACCAATTTAACAATTCACCGATGGCAATGCGCTCCTGCCGGCCATCGTCCCGAAAACGCACCGTCACCGTGTCCTTCAACTCCGGCTTTTCACCGAGCGTGTCGAAATCAATCGTCACGCAGAACGGCGTGCCGGCCTCGTCCTGGCGCGCGTAACGGCGGCCAATCGAACCCGCGTCGTCGTAAAATACATTCATCCACGGACGCAGCCGATCGCGGACTTCCATCGCCTTCTTCACCAACTCCGGCTTGTTCTTGAGCAGCGGCATCACGCCGGCCTTGACCGGCGCCACGCGCGGATGAAATTTCAAAATCACGCGCGTATCGGTTTTCCCTTTGTTGTCGGTCTCGGCGACTTCGCTGTAGGCGTTCGTGATCAGCGCAAGGATTAGACGATCCACCCCCGCGGACGGTTCAATCACGTGCGGGATGTATTGGCCTTTCGCGAGGCCGTTCGCGTCTTCGGCGGCGTCCCTGGCAGCCGCTTCTTCCGCCACGCCCATTTTGAAGAGATATTTTTTCCGGTTCTCGTAATAGCGCCGCCAGAGGTCGTCCGATTTTTCCTTCGGCAACTTCGCCCATGCCGTGCGCAGTTCCTCGTCGAAAACGCCCATCGGCTTGCCGGAGAAACGCTCGTGCTGGCTCAAATCAAAATCGCTGCGCGCGGCGATGCCTTCGAGTTCCTGCGTGCCGAACGGGAACTTGAACAGAATGTCCACACAGGCGCGGGCGTAATGCGCGAGTTCCTCCGGCTTCTGCCAGTATTCTTCGAGCGTTGTGCGCGGCAGTCCGATGCCTTCGTAAAACTTGATCCGTTCCTCGACCCAGTATTTGTGCCACGCTTCCCAGCCCCAATTGGGTTGAGGGTTGAGGGTTGAGCCGTCTCCGCTCCGCTTCGCCGAGCCAAGGGGTTGAGAGTTTGGAGTTCCGGCTTTAGCCGGTTCGGGGCTGCCTGAAGGCGGAACTCCGAACGCTTCCGCCGCCGTTGCCACGCGACCACAGATTGCCTCCACCACTTCGTCCGGCTTGATGAAAAATTCCAGTTCCATCTGCTCGAACTCGCGCGAACGGAAGGTGAAATTGCGCGGCGTGACTTCGTTGCGAAAGGCCTTGCCCACCTGTGCAATGCCGAATGGGACGCGCTGCCGTGAGGTTTCGAGCACGTTCTTGAACTGCGCGAAGATGGCCTGCGCGGTTTCGGGGCGGAGGTAGGCAATTGCCGATTCATCCCGCACCGGGCCAACGTAGGTTTGGAACATCAGGTTGAATGCCCGCGGCGCGGTCTTCTCGCCGTGGCATTCAGAAACCATCTTGCTGGGCTTTTGTGGACAGGGGATTTCATTGGTCTGATCGGCGCGGAAACGGCCCTTGCACGTCTTGCAATCAACCATCGGGTCGCTGAACGTGTCCACATGGCCGCTGGCCTTCCAGATTTGCGGGTGCATGATGATGGTGGCTTCGAGGCCGGCGACATCGTCGCGCTGGCGGGTCATGGTGTTCCACCAGAGTTCCTTGACGTTGCGCTTGAGTTCCGCGCCGAGCGGGCCGTAGTCCCAAAATCCATTGATGCCGCCGTAAATTTCGGAGGATTGAAAAATGAAGCCGCGCCGCTTGCACAGCGACACGATTTTTTCCATCAGAACATTTTCTTTCGGCTCAGCCATAGGGTTGGTCAGTGTTTGCGATGCGCGCGGCGCTGTAAATGAGATTTTGACTGGCCAAGGGCGGCTCGGCGCGTGAATTCCGCGCGTGATGCGTGAAAATTTCACGCAAAACGCCTTCGCCAAAAAGTTTACCCGCGGTTTTATTGGCATTTGGGGGGAAGAACCGGTTGGCATCGGCATTGCTAAATGTTTTTCAGACTGATGTGTTGACGGCGCGTGCGATTGGTTTACGAAAGTCGACGAACCGTCAGCCAACGAACAAAAACCAAAAAACCTTATTGACCGTATGAAAAGAATTCTAAAACAGAACAAGGCCTTCACGCTGATCGAGTTGCTCGTCGTGATCGCCATCATCGCCATCCTCGCGGCCCTGTTGCTGCCGGCGCTCGCCGCAGCCAAGCGCAAGGCGCAACGCATTAACTGCGTCAGCAACCTCAAACAGGTCGGGATTGCCTTCCGCCTCTGGGAAGGTGACAATGGCGATAGATATCCCATGGCCGTCAGCACGCTTCAAAACGGCGCCAAGGAGAAAATTTACTGCCTAGCCAATACTCCCACTCAGGTTCCGGCCGGATATGGCGTAACCAACGTTTTTGTCGTCATGTCCAATGAATTGAGCACGCCCAAAGTTTTGTATTGTCCGTCTGACAACACTCGGACAACCACGACTAACTTTCCTTCTTTGAACAACAATTTTTTAAATATGAGCTACTTTGTTTGTGGCGACGCGGCGGAAACCTATCCGCAGATGATTATGGATGGCGACCGGAATATTGGAACCGCGAGCGCCCAAAATATCCCCGCGGTCATAAGCAACACTGTTGCCACCCCGACCACTTTTCAATGGACTGGGTCTAGTTCTGCGTGGTGGGCGTGGACTGCCGTTGATATGCATTTGAGAGTTGGTAATATCGGAATGGCGGATGGCAGCGCCCAGCAGGTGACTGTTGCCGGGTTGCAGACAGCCTTGGGGGCCGCCACCAACGGCGCGCCTGCCGCGAATCCGTATTATAATTTCCCGCAATAAATACAGTCTGTTTTTTGCTGATTTACGAACAACAAGGCATCCGCAAGGGTGCCTTGTTTTGTTTTAACCAGTGAGTTTGTCCTGACTGAATCAAATCAAAAGTTACGGTCGGAGCTGTCGGGACCATCGTTGCCGTTTTTCTTTTCTGACTTTTCCGAAAGCCGCTGCCGGGCGAAAAATTAGCCGCTGCCGGGCGAAAAATTTTTGCAACAACTCCCGGCAACCCGCTTCCCGGATGCCGCCCGTGATTTCGCAATGGTGATTCAGCGTGGGGAATTGCAGCAGGTTCATCGCCCCGCCGGCCGCGCCGCCCTTCAAGTCGCTGACGCCGAACACCACGCGCGCCAGCCGGGTGTGCACCATCGCGCCCGCGCACATCGGGCAGGGCTCCTTGGTCACGTAAAGCGTGCAATCCGTCAGCCGCCAGTCGCCAACGGTTTCCTCGGCCTGGGTCAGGGCAAGCATCTCGGCGTGCGCCGTGGCGTCCTTGAGCTGTTCCACCTGATTGAAGGTCCGCGCGATGATTCGGCCCTCGCGGACGATGACCGCGCCGACCGGCACCTCGCCGGCTTCATAAGCGCGGGTTGCCTGCCGCAACGCCTCGCGCATGAAATAATCGTCGCTGTGCAAATCAATGATCGGTTCGTCCATAAATCAGTCGAGAGTCGAGCCGTCTTCGCTTCGCTTCGCCGTGCCAAGAGGTCGAGAGTCGAGAGCGGGACGCGTCTTGCCGGGGGATTTCTTTTTGGCCCCGGTCTCTCGACACTCGACACTCGACTCCTCCAATGTCCAATCGTTGCGCCCGTCGGGGTGGCAATGGCAATGCGCTGCGAAAAATCCGCCGCGATGCTGCCAAAACCACGGCCAGATTTGCTCCCGGTCGGTCTGCGGCAGATTCAAACCCTCGAGCGCGGCGCGGGCGAAGAATTGAAAACGGCCTTCGACGTGATCGGGCGGCAGTGATTTCAGATGCGGTTTGACCTCGAATAAGAACATCAACCAGTGCGTCCGGCCCTGGTAACCGTGTTCGCTGACGAGGCCGGTCAGGTGCAAATCTTCGGGGCGCAGCGACAGGCCGGTTTCCTCGTGCGCCTCGCGGCAGGCGCAAACGTAGGGCGATTCGCCGATGTCCATTTTCAACTTGCCGCCACAGGGACTCCACAAGCCGTGGTTCGGTTCCTGCGCGCGTTCGAGCAACAGCACGTCATCGCGCTCGTTGAAGCAATACAACAGCGTGGCGACTTTATAGGGCAAAACCATAAGCAAATTATTTTAGCTGGCTGGCGGATTTTGCGTTCCCAACCAAGACCATGCCGGTGGCTAGAATCGCAATCAGACGTTTTGATTTGGCGGACATTGTTCCTTGATTGAAAAACCTAAACGCAGTTGAAGCAAGCGGATTAAAGGGCGCAACATGGCACTGCCGCCGACTCCCTCGCCCCGCCCGAGCGGGGAGAGGGCTGGGGCGAGGGGATTTGGGCTTGAATAATCGGCTTCCTCACCCCGCCCCTCTCCTCCTTTGGGGGAGAAGAGGGAGAAAAAATGGCAGTAGTGTCAAGTTGCGCCCGGATTAAACCGTTGTGCAAAATTCCATTGCGACCAGGCTGAAAAATGTTAAAATATTTTTCCCGCCCCGAAAGCTTTCGAGGTGAAACTGAAAATTTATGAAAACCTACAACATTGCAGTCATCGGCGGCGACGGCACTGGGCCGGAAGTCACCCGCGAGGCCCTTAAAGTGTCCGAGGCTGCGGCCAAAAAGTTCGGTTTCAAAATCAACTGGCATCCTTACGATTTCGGCGGCGAACGCTATTTGAAGACGGGCGAGGCGCTGCCGGACAGCGCGGTGGATGAGTTGCGCAAGTTCAAGGCCATTTTCCTCGGCGCGGTCGGCCATCCGCAGGTCAAGCCGGGCATTCTCGAAAAGGGTATTCTGCTCCGCCTCCGTTTCGAGCTGGAGCAATACATCAATTTGCGTCCCGTGAAGCTTTATCGCGCCGCTGACTGCCCGTTGAAGGACAAGGGGCCGGAGCATATTGACTTCGTTGTGGTGCGCGAAAACAACGAGGGTCTTTATGTCGGCTCGGGCGGTTTTGTGTTCAAGGGTACACCGCATGAAGTGGCGATCCAGGAATCGGTGAACACGCGGCGCGGCGTGGACCGCTGCCTGAAATTCGCCTTTGAGCTGGCGAAAAAGCGGCGCGGCGGCAAGCCGTGGAAGGGCCTTAAGCCGGCAGATGTCAAAGCGGGCCAGACCGCGCAACTCACCCTCTGCGGCAAGACGAACGTGCTCACGTACGCGTTCGATCTTTGGTGGCGCGCGTTCAATGAACTCGGCGCGAAGTATCCGGCGGTGAAACGCGATTACGCCCACGTGGACGCCACGGTCATGTGGTTCGTGAAAAACCCCGAGTGGTTCGACGTGATTGTCACCGACAACTTGTTCGGTGACATCATCACCGACCTGGCCGCGATGATTCAGGGCGGGCTGGGCATCGCCGCCGGCGGCAATATCAATCCTGAAGGCACGAGCATGTTCGAGCCGATGGGTGGCAGCGCGCCGAAATACACCGGCCAGAACGTCATCAACCCGCTCGCAGCCATCAACGCCGCCGGGATGATGCTCGACTTCCTCGGCGAAGCCAAAGCGGGCGCGGCTATCGAAGAAGCCGTTGTGAAAATCATCAACACCAAAATCAAGTCGCTCGCCGCCGGGAAAATGGGCCACGGCACCTGTGAAGTCGGCGATTTGGTGGCGGCGGCGGTTTGAAACGGCGGTGACGGATGAAAAGTCTGACCGAACATCTCTGGTTTGAGACGCCGCACCGGCGCGATTACGTCAATATCACCGGCACGATTGAGCAACTGGTCCGCAAGAGCGGCGTGCAGGAAGGGCTTTGCCTCGTCAACGCCATGCACATCACCGCCAGCGTTTATATCAACGACGCCGAGGACGGCTTGCTCCACGATTACGACGTGTGGCTGGAAAAGCTGGCGCCGCACGAGCCGACTGCGCAATACCAGCACAATCGCACCGGCGAGGACAACGCCGATGCCCACATGAAGCGGCAAATCATGGGCCGCGAGGTGGTTGTGGCCATCACCAAGGGCAAACTGGATCTCGGCCCTTGGGAACAGATTTTCTACGGCGAATTCGATGGCCGCCGCCGCAAGCGCGTGCTCGTAAAAATCATCGGGGAATGATTCTTCAATCAGGCCAGGTCGCCGCAAATAAAAAGGCGCACCCGAAGATGCGCCCAGTGAAATTTTTAGAAAAAAACCTCAGGCTTTTCTGCGCAAGCGGAAGATCAACGCCAGCAAGGCGCCCGCGCCACACAGGCTCAATGTCGTCGGCTCGGGGGTGATTGACATCGGAACTAATTCGACTGGATAAGTTCCAGATTGATCCACAAAGCCGGTAATATCAACAGTGCCGGTTGGAATCGGGGTGCCTCCCATCGCTCCATCAACGGAGTAAGATGATGCCCAGTCATATACTTCAATGATATTGCCGCTGCCATCTTTGGCATACAAAGTCACGTTGGCATGGGTGGCGAAGTTGCCCGACACAGGAATGGTTGCGGCCGAATCTGTGTAAAGCGAAACGTCGTCCAATGTCACAAGATAGCCTGCCAAACTTTCAGGAATGAGTCCTGTACCTGAAGCAGTCAGTGTCGGGATTGTAGAGACACCAGGCGAAGAAACCGCGTTTCCAGTGGAAAATAAATTGAGTGAAGTAAGTGTTGCTAACTCCGGAATTTGATCATAAGGAGAATAGGTGCCTGAAACACTGATTGCATCACCCACCGCCGGCGTGAAAGAAGTGGTACCGGGTAAGGCGCCGTACACGTCAAGCGAACCGGTCGAATCTGCGGCAAACATTGCCCATTTGGTATAAGTATATCCGTCAAGAGTTCCCACCACCGGCTGAGACAAGATGGCAGTGATGACGGGATATGCGCCTGAAGCATTATCATACGTCACTAAAGTGCCGGTGGTATCACCGAAGATTGTGGATGCGCTGCTGGCCAAAGCGTTTGAAGCGAACAAAATAACCGTGGACGCGATAAGACCCGTTAACAAATAATTTTTCTTCATAAGATTTTAAGGTTTAATTTTTAACAACTGATTTTACTTTTCTTCTGCGCGAATATTCTTGTCTAAAACCCCGGGCAAAGTCAAGGTTTTTTCACTTGCTTGCGTTACGATATCGTTACGATATAGGGGGGGCACAGCTTGACACTCCCGCCAGGATGGGGGCGGCGCTGCCATGCCGCCCAAACTTCCACCAGAACGAGCGGAGCGATGTTCTCATGCGCATGTCCCCATGGTTTCCGCCAACATTGCTGCGCAGGAGATGCGGTGTGATTACGGCAACGGGTTAATTAGAGGGATTTGACGCGCGATACGGCACATTCCAGATGACATCTGGTAACAGAGGTTCACTCGTCGCAGAGGTTCCGCCGCTGGAAGGATTGCTTTGGATATAACTGGTCTTGAAATAGGCAACGTGGCCGTCTAAGAAATTAATATTGCCGCCTTTGTTATGACGTGAGGCGAAGCTGTTTTGACGGCCTGCCGGGTTGACCGAATTGTAGCTTTGTGAAGCATTGACAACTTCAGTGACCGGATCAAAGACCATGTCAAACATGAATACCGTCGCGGTCGGCTGTCTAAAAGTGGTCATCCTGGGCATGGTTGGGTACGGCAAAGCCGTGGTGCCATCAGCCGCCCTTTTCAAGTCAAGATTCATGGCATAACTAAAGAAACCACCTTGGCCGCCATTGGGTTTCGGCGCGTTATCGGGTGGACTCAAAGCACCACTAGCAATCGTACCCAAAGACATGCTGGCAGCGGGACACTCCCAAATAGGCCCCCTGTTGCCGGGAAAGGGCATATAGGTGGCTGCCTTGGCTGGATCAGTGCCTGGTGCATGAGAGTAGTCATAGTAATAAGCAGACAGGTTTCGTTCCGCTAACAACTGCGGCAGCAGATTGAACCATGCGTTGGGGTCATCCGGAGTGCCTGTCGGCTGGCCGTTGTAAAGTGCAGTATCAAACCAAGAACTGTTCTTACCATAACCATCGCGCGGTATGCCGTCGTTGTTGTCCGGAGAATACATTTGGATGGCCATTCCCCACTGCCGCAGATTGGAAACACAAGCAATTTGTTTTGCCTTGTCTTTGGCCCTGGCCAGCACCGGTAACAACAACGCGGCCAGAATGGCGATAACGGCGATGACGATGAGCAACTCAATGAGCGTGAATGCGCGCCGTTTGACGGCGGCATTCACGCTCGAGGCATTGATTTTTTCGAGCATAACGGGCAACACCCGATCAGCCAATCATGGCGTGCTGACTCTATAGAACTGGGTGGCGGCAGAATTGGTTGCCTTATAAAGGCCGGTGCTCGGATAATAACCCAACCCAAAGGTCTGCGTCCACGGGCCGTGGAGGTTCGTGGCGCTATAAACGCTGTAAGTCGAGCCGGTTGCCGCCGGCCAGGTCAGTTGGGCAACGCCATGGCTGACCGTCAAGCCAGCCGCAAAGGGCGCGGGCGCATTGGTGACAAAATCCTCATAACGCGACGGATAAAGCTCGGGCGACGTGGTGCTGTATAGCCCCATCGCCCCGGTCAATTGATAAGCAAAGCTGGGTATCGGCTTGCCGAAGTAATTCGTGTTTGACTGGTTCACAGCATTGGTATGAGTAAAAACATAAACCGTCATGTACGGCTGGCCGGCCGAATAGGGTTGGGCGAACGCATAAAGCGTCTTGGAACTGTTGATTGGGAAATTACCGCTGACGGCAGCGCCCAATGCCGAGGAGTAAAGATACGCATTGGTAATTGTGACCAGGGAACATTGGACCCCAAGCCCATAGGCGCCCATCGGATTGGTTGCCATCAACGGAACGTTGAGCACCGTGGGTGCCGGCAAAGGGTTGTTGTAACTGATTACAATTACGTTGGTGGGGTTGCCGGTGGCCGCCGTCAAGTCGGGTTCCACTTCCAATTCTCCATAGTACTGCACTGCTTCACCAGTCACACTCACCAGGGTGCCAACGGGCAGTATGTTGGTGTTGCCGAATCCATTGATAAATACCAGCGCACCACCCGTCCCGTCTTGAATAAAGTAGTCAGAGTAAGTTGTTGTTACTACGCAACCAAAAGACGTAACCACACCCACGACATTAAATACGGTCGTGCCCTCAATATCATAATATGTGGAAGGATTTGAAATCATAAGCGAGTGCAGAAAGCCAATCGTTACCATGGGCGGCGGCACTATAAGCACAGTTGCCGTTGCGCTGTTTTGGCTGCCATCGCCGGTGGCTGTAACGTAATAGTATCCTGCTTCGGTAAAATTGGCGGGGGCCAGGTATAGGGTCGAACTGGTTTGCCCCGACACCGGACTGAAACTGGTGTTATTTGTCGAAAAATACCATTGATAAGTCAACGGCCCCGTGCCATTGGCAAGCGCAGTCAACGTGATGGCGGAACCGAAAGTGTTGGTGGAACTATACGGTTGGGTGATGAAAAACGGCGGCGTGGGGGTGGTATCCACCGTAACCACCGCCGGAGCGCTGGTGACGCTGCCCGCCGAGTTGCCAACGGCAACGCTGTAATTGGCGGTATTTTGCAGATCGGTCAAAGCGAGGATGTTGCCCACTGAACCTGAAACATTCCCGCCGTCGGAAAGCGGAACGTTATTGGAAAGCCATTGATAGGTCAACTGGCCAAGGCCGGATGCCGCCACATAAAGCGTCAAGTTGTCATTGGCATAAAGATTGGTGCTTTGCGGTCCGATGCCAATCACTGGAACTTGAGGAGCATGCGTGAGCACCTCGCCGAAGGTCGTGCCAACAATCACATTGCCGATCGCTGCCACTCCTTGATTGGCGTATTGGCTGAAGGCAATCTGCGAAATCACTATGTTGTTTTGAAGGGGATTGGTCAAGCTGTCAGTCCCATAAACATTGGCATCCGCTTCCGAAGCTGGATTGACCCAAAGGTATGCGCCATTGCCATTAGCCTTATCGTCGTAGTTGACAACAACTTGATAGGTGATGCCAGTGGCCAGATCCAACGGGAAAAATGTAGCGGCGGATGACGCGGTGGCCCCATTATCAATGCCCAACTGATAGGTTCCCGGCACCATCGTGTTGGTGGTGGCAATAAAAATGTGACCAACGTAGTCATTGGTGGTGTCCTTGAAATTGGCGAAGTAACCGCCTTTGATCGTCGGCAGCGTGCTGACATTGATGGTAAAACTGGCATAAACAAGCGTGTTTCCCGGAGGGATGGCGAAGTTGTTGGATGGCGCCGCGACGCTGTCGGAGTTGTTTTGATTGAGAATCAAAAAATGATTCGTCACAAAGGCGTCCAGTTTCGGCACCGCCGGCGTGTAGGCATACCATGAACCGTCGCTCTCAATGCATCCGTCCGGGTAATTCAATGCATCTTGGAAAAGCACCGTGGCACGCGCGGATAGGACGGCAAAAAATGAAAGGATGACAAAGGTTGTTATTAAGGTTGTTATTTTTTTCATAGGGTCTTGTTTTTGAATGTTTTCTCTGGCTGGCTGATATTATTTGAGTTTCAGGCATGATTGCATTTGCGGTTGAATCTTACACTAAACGCACCGGGCCTGCGTGACATTTGGGAAACAATTGAGCCACGTTTTGCCGCCCTTGCCGGAAATAAAAAATCCGCGACGATGCTTTGGCGAACCGTTTTGCTGCTTTCAAACATATGCTTGCTCCTGCTGCCGGCAAGATCGGGACAATCTCCCATCTTGCGCGCGAACCGGTCAGGGTTGACGACGAAAGCTTTTTCTCACGAATTGCAATCGCTGGCAAGCACTTCCCGGAAAAGTTGTTCACATCTTCACACAATTCACAAAACGTCATTTGTCCGTCAAACGGCCCGACTGCCTCGACGTATGTTTGTTTGAAATCGAATTGGACGCGCTTGTTGTGCGCTAAGCCGGAACGATTCAG
>PLAY01000155.1 GCA_003134375.1 Limisphaerales bacterium
ATTGATTCAAAAACGCGCCGTCGTAAATTCAACCCAAATTCCGAAGTTGCCGATGCTAGCCCGATGAACGAGGCCCTGCCGGAGTGCGCCCGTCCTCGGGCGCAGCAACGGGCTTCCTTCCAACCACGGAATAGTTTCCAAACGCTCACCTACCCTGCGTTGCTGCGGCCGGGACGGCCGCACTCCGCCAACGGGGAAATTCAACTTTGGAGTTCAAGTTCAATCCGAGTCTGGCCTCCCCCGGTTACTACGGAGAATCGAGGCTTTCGGGCACGATGTGTTTGGTGATCTTCAAGCGGGCCACGCGCGGCCCATCCATCTCCTCGACGCGCAATTCGCAGGCGCCCATCGTCAGCGTGTCACCGGTCTTCGGAAAACCGCCGAGTCTTTGCGTCATCCAGCCGCTCGCGGTGGCAACCGTTTCCTCGTGTTGCGTTTCACCGATGATTTTTTCCAGTTCATGCAGCGGCAGCGTCCCGGCGGCCTCCCAAATGTTTTCACCCACGACCGTCAATTCGGACTTTTCCTGGTCGAACTCGTCCTGGATCTGGCCGACGAGCGATTCGAGCACGTTTTCCAGCGTAACGATGCCGACCGTCCCACCGTATTCGTCCACGACGATGGCCAGGTGTAATTTCCGTTCGAGAAACAACGGCAGCAGTTTTTCGAGGCGCGCGGTTTCCGGCACGTAAATTAACGGGCGCGCCACCGGCAGCAAATCCGCCGCCGTCCGTCCCGCTGGAGCGGGATCACGCAAAGCGGGGTAAAAGTCCTTGATATGCACGATACCGCGCGTTTTGTCCAAATCGCCGCCCTCGCAAAGCGGAAAGCGCGAGTAGCGCGTCTTTTCCGCCAGCGCGAGACATTCGGCCAGGCTGGCGTCGGTGTCGAACGCGATGATTTCGTGGCGCGGGCGCATGACCTCGCGCACGACGCGGTGGCGCAAATCGAGCGCGTTGAGAATGATGTTGCGACTCACCGCCGTGCCCTGCGCCGATGTGATCAAGAGACGCAATTCCTCCTCCGATTGTGCGCGGTCCGTGGCGCCGTCAGGCTCAATGCCGATTCTTTCCAAAAGCCAGCGGGCCGCGCAGTTCAGCAACCGGTTGAACGGATAAAACGCCAAGTAAAACCAGCGCAACGGATACGCCGCGCTCAACGCGATGGGCAGCGGTTTTTGAATCGTCAGCCATTTCGGCGCAAGTTCGCCAACCGTGATGTGCAGAAACGTCAATGCGCTGAAACCAACGGCAAAGGAAATGGAGTGCAGCCATGCGCTGGACACGACGCCAAGGGGAACGAGCAATGGCTCCAGCAGGGTGGTGAACACCGGCTGGCCCAGATAACCCAGGCCCAGGCTGACCATCGTGATGCCGAGTTGCGTCGCGCTCAAATAGGAATTCAGATTGCGGACGATGTGCAGCGCCATTTTCGCCCGCCGCCGGCCTTTGGCCACCAGGACATCCAATTGTGTTTCGCGGATGCGGACGAGCGCGAACTCGGCGGCGACGAAAAATCCGTTCAGCAGCACCAGCGCGAGCACCGCCAGAACTTTCAGCACCATCAAAATAGCCGTGTCCCAGTTCACAGTTTCACCTCGCCGAACATCAACTTCAGAATGTCTTCCAGGCTCACAATGCCCATTTCGCTCCCGTCGTGCGCGAGCACGATGGCCAGCCGCTCGCCGGCGCGCTGCATCCGGCGCAACGCGACTTCCAACCGTGTGTCCTCGCCGAGAAACAACGCCGGCGTCATGTGCATGGCGGCTGGCTTTTGCAAATCCAGATCGTCGCGGTATAGCAGCGGACCGAGCATGAGCAATCCGGCGATGCGCGGGCGTCCATCACGTGATTCCCAGACCGGCAGACGCGACAATTTCCGTTCGCGGGCCAGCGCCAGCGCCCCGGCGATGGGCATTTGCGTCTGGATGGTCACCGTTTGCGCAAGCGGCGTGGCAATCTGGCGGACGGTGAAAGTTTGCAAATCCAGCACGCGGTTGATCATCGCGCGTTCGTCGGTGGTCAGCGCCTGCGCGGATTCCTGCATGACCGCGAGCATTTCCTCGCGATTGCCGAACAGCCGCCCGGTCAACACCCGCCCGCCCGTCCAGCGCAGCATCGCCCGGGACACGTCGGCCACGATCGCCACGAGCGGGCTGAGCACGAAATGAATGGGCCGGAAAAGATTCGCCGCCGACAGGCACAGTTGATTGGGATACGCGCGAAACAGCATTTTCGGGAGCAAATCAAACAGCGCGTAAAACAAAAAAGCCGCGACCGCGAAAACGATGATGGCCCAGGCGCGACAACCCAAAAACCATTCGTGCAGCTTGACCACCGTCCAGCCCAGGATGAGAAAATTGGCGAGCGTGTTGCCAACGAGAATCGTCCACATGAATTTTTCCGGATTTTCAAGAAAGCCATGGAGCAGTTTCGCCGAGGGCTTGCCCGCGCGCGCCAGCCTTCGCACGCGCAACCGGTTCAGTGCGAACACGCCCGCCTCCATGCCGGACAGCAAAAACGACGGCCCCAGGCAAGCGGCAAAAACGAGCCAGATGAGGATGTTGGTGTTCATTTATTTCACCCGCTGAACCAGCAACTTGCGCACGCGCCGTTCGTCGGCGGCCTCCGCGGTGAGTTTCAAACCGCGAAACGTTGCCGACTCGCCCGCCGCCGGCACGACGCCGAGCAGATGCGCCAGCAACCCGCCCATCGTTTCCACCTCGTCCACGTCGCCGAGCGCGGGAAATTCGCGGCGAAAATCGTCCAGCCGCATCGTGCCGCTCACGCGCCAGCGGTCCGGCGCGAGTTTTTCCATCACCAAACCTTCCGTCTGCGTCTCCGTGTGGATTTTGCCGACGAGCTGGCCCAGAATGTCCTCCATCGTCACCAGGCCCGCCGTGCCGCCGAATTCATCGAGCACGATGGCCAGGCCGCGCTGCTGTTTTTGCAGGCTCTTGAACAGTTGCAGCAGGTTCATCATCTCCGGCACGAACGAGGGAAATTCAATCGCGTCGGCCAGGTCAATGGCCGGATCCAGCAGCAGTGCGCGCGTGTTGAGAATGCCCACGATGGTGTCCGGCGTTTCGTCGTAAATCGGCAGGCGGCGATGCCTGAATCTTTTCGCCGCCGCGATCATTTCCCCAACCGGCGCGTCGTCCGAAATGCACGCCATGCCCGCGCGCGGGCGCATCACGTCGCGCGCCGTGCGCTGGTCGAGGCTGATGATTTGCAGGATGATTTCCTTTTCCGATTCGTCGAGCGTGCCCTGGCGCCAGGCCATTTCGAGCAGTTCCTGATACTCGGCGTCCGTCAACGCGCCGACCCCTTGCGGGGGGGCGGTTTGCGGCGTGATTATTTTCAAAATGGCCGCGTCGAGTTGCTGGGCCACGCGATGCAGCGGCGCCGTGATTTTTTCAAAAACCAGCATCAGCCACGCCACCCGCAAGGCCCAGCGTTCCGGTCGCCGCACGGCCAGCGTCTTGGGCAAAACCTCGCAACCCAGGAGCGTCAACACCAGCAACGCCAGCATCGTCAGCGCCAGCGTCCAGTGCGCATTGAAGACCATCCGCAGGGCCACCGCGAGCATGGCGGCGTTGGCAAAGGTGTTGCCCAGCGCCAGCGTCGCCAGCAAATCCTGCGGGCGTTCGAGCAGTTGCGCGACGATTTTGCCCGCGCCCGGATGATGTTCGGCCAGTTGCCGCGCCTGCCATTTGCTCAGGGAAAACAACGCCGTCTCCGCCAGCGCGAAAAAGAAACTTGCGCCCGCGAAAACCAGAATCGCCACCACCGCCGTCGCCATGCGCTTACTATGCCGGGAAGACCGCGCCAAAAAAAGGAGAAATGGACAGGGCAAATTAGTTGAACGCCCGACCTCACCCCGGCCCTCTCCTCCGAGGAGAGGGGGAATCATTCGCCGCCTCTATGAAAATTCGTGCGACTGGATTCGCCGGAAGTTGATCCGCAAAACCAGAAACAACCGAAAGCCATTTCCTCTCCTGGGGGAGAGGATAAAAGGTGAGGGCGGACGTAAATACAAAATCAACGCAGATTCAATTCGTGAAAATTCGCGGAATTCGCGTCAAAAGACCTGTTCTTCGCGTCATCCGTGTCTCACCTTTCCAAAACCGCCGTCGCCGCCGCGTAATTGGCCGTGTGGCTCAGGCTGACGAGCAATCGTTTCGCGCGGCGTGACTGGAACAATTTTTTCCCCTTGCCGTGCAGGACCACGAACGGCTCGCCGGATTCCTTGCGCCGGATTTCCATGTCCTGCCAGCCGAGTTGCGCGCAGATGCCGGTGCCGAACGCCTTGGAAATCGCCTCCTTGGCCGAGAATCGCACGGCCAGGAACGGCGCGGGATTTTTGTGCGAGAGACAGTAGGCGATTTCGTCCGCGTACAGGATGCGGTTCACGAACCGCTCGCCGAATTTTTCGTAAGACGATGCGATGCGCGCCACTTCGATGATGTCAATGCCGATGCCCAGAATCATGGGATTTACGATTTACGATTTGCGATTGACGCGCAAGCAAACTCGGCTGGACAAAGTGGAAATGCGCTTTAGCCTCACGCCACAGAATCCATGAAATTTATTCGAGTGATTGTTGCCTGCACCGGTCTGATGTTTTTGTGTTCCTGCGCGACTCAGGACTCAATCCGCCCTCCGCTTCCGGCTGAAACGCCTTTCAATAAAGAAGCCGGGCGCGGTGATGATCTTTCGGCGCGTTTTTGAATCA
>PLAY01000016.1 GCA_003134375.1 Limisphaerales bacterium
GAAACCAAATGGGAAATCCCAGATCAAATGATTTGAACAACCAAAACCATCAACCAACGAATCCATATGAAAGGTCCTCTGCTGGTCGTGTTTGTCATCGTCATCGTCCTCCTGGTGATCTGGGATGGAATATGGAAACTGATCGCCTTGTGGAAGAGTGCGCGCCACAACCAACTGGCGTGGTTCATCTGTCTCGCCATCTTCAACACCGCAGGTATTTTGCCCATCCTTTACATTCTGTGTTTTCAGAAGACCGGGCCGCCGGCGCCACCAAGAATGTGAGTCATGCCGGAAAATTTCGCCCCTGAATCCGGAATAACCATTTAAGAACGGTCCTGATGAAAAAAAACGCGGTTCCATTCGTCGTGCTCGGGCCTCTTTGCGCGGGCTATTTGATCTTCATCGCCGGGTCAGCCTCGCTGCTGCCGGAGCGGGTGGCATCCCACTTTGGCGGCGGCGGCGAGGCAAACGGTTGGATGAACCGTTCCGCAGACCTGGCCTTTTTGGGCGGGCTGGGCGTGGGCCTGCCTTTGTTTTTTATCGTCCTCTCTCTTGTGACCGGATTGGTGCCGGCACGGTTTGTGAACCTCCCGCACCGCGAGTATTGGCTGTCGCCGGAGCGCCTGGCGCAGACCCGCGCCTATATCTCGCGCCAGATGATTTGGATGAGTTGCCTGATGATCTTGTTTCTGGCGGGAATCCATTATTTGACGATTCTCGCCAACCGCGCAACGCCGCCGCATCTGCCGATGGGTTTGTTACTGGCGCTAACCGGCGGTTTTTTGTCCGGAGTCGCGGCATGGAGCGTCGTTTTCATCCGTCATTTCCTAAAAACCGCTTGACCTCCGATGCATCCACGCCGTCCACAGGCGCCCCGGGCGACGTCTTCGCCACGACGCATTGGACGGTCGTGCTCGCCGCCGGACGACGCAGCACGCCGCAATCCGACCACGCGCTGGAGGAGCTTTGCCGCGCCTACTGGTTTCCGCTCTATGCTTACGTTCGCCGGCACGGTCACACGAAGGAGGACGCCGAGGATTTGACCCAGGCCTTCTTCGCGCGCTTTCTTGAGAAAAATTATCTCGCCGGCCTGAGCGCCGAACGCGGCCGTTTCCGCGCCTTCCTGCTCGCGTCGTTGAAGCATTTTCTCGCCAATGAATGGGACAAATCCCGGCGCCGGAAACGCGGCGGCGTGACGCCGCTGTCCTTGGACTGGCAGACCGCTGACGCGCAATTTCAAATCGCCGACCCGACCGAGCCAAGTCCCGACAAGGCCTTCGACCGCGAGTGGGCCGTGACCTTGCTCGCCAAGGTCATCGAACGGCTGCAAACCGAGTACGAGGCGGACGGTCGGGGAAAACAGTTCGCGGAACTGAAAATTTTCCTCACCGCCGGCAAGGGTGCGTTGTCCCACGCCGCTGCCGCGAAAGCGTTGGGCATGGATGAAGGCGCGGTGCGCGTGGCGGTACACCGCTTGCGGAAGCGCTACCGGCAACTGCTCCGCGACGAAATCGCGCAAACCCTGGCTGATTCGGCAGACGTGGATGAGGAAATGCGCGCGCTGTTCGGAGCGTTTTCAGGGTAGCACCCGCGTCTCGCGGGTCAAATTCGGCGTCCCGCCGAATTTCGTCGTGAACCACAGATTGCCGCAGTTCATTTGAGCATCAAGTAATCGTACATTTCGCGGTTGTTTCCGGCGCGACGCCGGAAACGACAGGCCGGAGGCCTGTGCCACCCACAAGCCAAGTGCATTTGCCTTGCCGCGCAAAAGGTGCTAACTCTGTAGCCGCGCTTGTGAAAGCGCGGATTGGTCCGCCGATTTGCATCCACCCTCCGCAGTATTGCTACGGAGGACGGGTCGGCGGCTACGAGTAAAATGAATTTCTTCGTTCAACACAGCGAATTGCGCGACCTCTACGACAAGGTGGCCGCCGGGGAACGTATTTCCGAGGCCGATGCGCTCCGGCTGTTTGAGTCGAAGGATTTGAACGCCGTCGGCGCCATCGCGGACCTGGCGCGCCAGAAAAAGATCGGCAACCGCGCCAGCTACATCATCAATCGTTACATCAACTACTCGAATTACTGCATCCTGTCGTGCCAGTTCTGCTCGTTCGCGCGCAAGAAACGCGACGCCGACGGCTTCGAGCTAACCGTCGAACAAATTGTGCAAAAGGTGCGGGAAGCCTTGAAACTCGGCATCACCGAACTGCACATCGTTGGCGGGCTGCATCCATCGCTGCCGTTCAGCTATTACACCGACATGCTCAAGGCGTTGCGGGCGCTGGATGCGCCTGCTCCATGTAGCGCAGCCGTCCCGGCTGCGAGTTCCAGCAGCGTCTCGCTGCCAGACAACGGGAAAACGGGTAATCCTCGCACCGGGACGGCGCGGGAACTCGCAGGCGAGGACGCCTGCGCTACGCCAAACACCTACGGCAGCGCTCCCAGGTTGCATCTCAAATGCTTCACCGCGATTGAAATTTTACACCTCGCCTGGCTCGCGAAAAAATCCGTCGAACAAACTTTGGTTGAACTGAAGGCCGCCGGGCTGGATTCGCTCACCGGCGGCGGCGCGGAAATTTTTCGACCGGAAGTCCGCTCGGCCATCGCCCGGGGCAAGGAATCCGCGGCGGAATATCTGGACGTGCATCGCACGTGGCACAAGCTGGGCGGGCGCAGCACCTGCACGATGCTCTACGGCCACGTCGAATCGCTGGCCGACCGCGTGGACCATCTGCGACAGTTGCGCGCGTTGCAGGACGAGACGCGCGGCTTCGTGGGCTTTGTGCCGCTGCCGTACCAGCCGGAAGACAACGACATCCCGGTGGAAAATCCGCCGACCGGTTTCGATGCGCTGCGCACCATCGCCGTGAGCCGCGTCTATCTCGACAACTTCGACCACATCACCGCGTATTGGGTGGGCATGGGGCTGAAGCTGGCGCAGGTGGCATTGAGCTACGGCGCGGACGATTTGCACGGCACCATCATCGAGGAACATATCTTCCACATGGCCGGCGCGACCTCGCCGCAATTGCAGACCGAGACGGAAATGATTAAAGCCATCCGCGAAGCCGGCCGCACGCCGGTGCAACGCAACACGTTTTACGAACCAATCAAGATTCTGGAAAGCGCACCCGTGCCAGACGCGACCGAAAATTCAGCACGTTCCAAAGTGTTGGAAGACAATCTGGCAACGGCGTAAGCCGATGCTACCTTTGCGGCTTTGCGCCTTCGCGCCTTTGCGTTAAAATCTTCGCGCATGTCTGCTGACACCCCGAAATTTCGCATCGGCTCGGTGCCATATCTCAACGCCGTGCCACTTACGCGCGGCATCGAGAGCGAAGTCATTTTCGCCACGCCCGCCCGGCTCGCCGAAATGCTCCGCCGGGATGAGCTCGACGCCGCGCTCGTCAGCGTTACCGAGGTTTTGCTCAATGACCGCTACGACATCCTCGACGGCGTCGCCATCGCATCGCTGGGGGAGGTGTACAGCGTGCTGCTGGCGCACTGCGTGCCGCTGGAAAGCATCACGGAAGTTTTTTGCGACCCGGCTTCGCTGGCCAGCATGAACTTGTTGAAGGTTCTGCTGGCGGAACGCGGCTTGAAGCCAGAATTCAAACCGTTGCCCGACTACGACACCGCCTCGCAACGCGATGCCGTGCTGCTGATCGGCGACCGGGCGATTGATTTTCAACGCGCCACGCCTGTGCATGAAATTTTCGATCTCGGCACGGCGTGGTATGAACTGACGAATCTGCCGTTCGTTTATGCCGTGTGGGCGTTGCGGCGTGGGATTGAAAACAAGGCCCTGTGCCGCGAACTGCGCGAGACGAAGGATTTCGGGATGGAAACGCTGGATTACCTCATCGAAACCCGCGAGGAATATGACGAGGATTTCCGCCGTGATTACCTCGGCTGGCATGTCCACTACCATCTGGCCGAGGACGAGAAGCGCGGTATCGCGAAATTTGCCGAACTGCTCCAAAAACACGGCTTCGGGCCGGTGTATGAACCCAAATATGTGAGTTGAAGAATTTTCAGGGGAACATCGAACATCCAACATCGAACGCTGAACACCCAATGTTCCCCTTCGATGTTCGATGTTGGATGTTCAGTGTTCGATGTTTCCTCTTTCCAGCTTCGCCAGCGTCTCGGGATCGCGCACGTCCACCCAGCGGCCTTGAATTTCCAGGCCCGCCAGCTTTTGCCCGCCGGCCACGATGGCGCTGATGGCGTCGGTCAGTTCGTATTCGCCGCGCGGGGACTTTTGCAGCATGGCCGTGAAATCGAACAGCGACGGGCGAAAAATATAAATCCCCGCGTTATACCAGACCGGTGCGTTGGGTTTGAGCCAGCCGTCGCGGCGCAATTGCTCCAACTGCTCCGCCGATGGTTTTTCCACCAGCCGCTTGAGGCAGAATTGTTCGTCGAAAAAGTTCAGGCCGCCCTTGGTCACGTCTTCGCCGCGCGTGACGGTGATGACGCCGGCAAAATTGCCTTCGCCGAAGCGCCGGAGCATCTGCGGATACGTTTCGGGCGGAACCAGAATGTCGCCGTAAGTCAGGAGAAACGGGGAATCGCCGATGAAAGCCTTCGCCAGTTCCGGCGCCTTCCCGGTGCCGTCCTGGACGACCTGCCGTCCAAACGCAATGCGCGCGTTCCATTTCGACCCGTCGCCGAAATGATTTTCGACAGCCTCGGCGTGCCAGCCGGTGACGATGAAGATGTCGCGGACGCCCGCCGCCAGAATGCCGGCGACAATGTATTCGAGGATGGGTTTGCCCTGGTGGCGAAGCATGGGCTTGGGCAACTCGTTGGTGAGTTCCCGCATGCGCGTGCCTTTGCCGGCGGCCAGAATGACAGCTTTCACGGACGGAATTTAACCACGGATGAACACGGATGAACACGGATTTTTAATGCCAAGATACCAAGCCGGTAGCAATGCGACTGGAAATTTCCGATCACCGTCAACTTGCTGCCTCTATCCAAAGTTGACAGGTTGCGCGCAAGATATCATCTGGACTTGCTTTTTCAGCCATCGCCACCCGCGCTGCGTTTGCTGCTGCTTTCGCTGCTGACGAAGTTGCCTCTTCCACTCTTTTCACTCCCCAACGTGATGGCGTCGCGTAGGACAGGCGTCGCGCCTGTCTCCATCTTCACCACTCACATTCACCGTTCGGTGTGACTGCATTCGCGGCCATTCTTTCAACAAGACCAAGGGCTTTCCAGTTAGAGACAGGCGCGACGCCTGTCCTACGGCATCGTTCCGGCTAAAACTTCGTCAGCTTTTCCAGTTCCTTCACGCGGCGGTCAATGTCGGCGCGTTTGATCGCCGTGGTGCGCGTCAGGCCGAAGCCTTCACAGCAGAATGACGCCGTGACGCTGCCGTAAATCATCGCGCGCCGGAGGTTGGCATCAATCGAGCCTTTGGCGGCGGCGAGATAACCCATCATGCCGCCTACGAATGAATCGCCCGCGCCGGTGGGGTCCACCACCGTGGACAGCGGATACGCCGGACAGAGGAAAAATCCCTTCGGCCCGGACAGGATGGAGCCGTGCGACCCTTTTTTTATGATCACATACTTTGGACCCAGCTTGTGGATTTTTTTCACCGCGGCAAACATGTTGTCCTCCTTGGTCAACTGGTACGCCTCGCCATCGTTGAGCACAAATCCGTCGAGGCGCGGGAGCAGCCGCAACAAATCCACCAGCGCGATGTTCAGCCACAGGTCCATCGTGTCGGCCACGACGAATTTGGGCTGGCGCATCTGATCCAACACGTGAAGCTGGAGCGCGGGTGCGATGTTCGCCAGCAGCACGAACGGCACGGCCTGGTGTGCCTTGGGCAGCGTGGGCGTGAAGGTCTCAAACACGCCGAGCTCGGTCAGCAGCGTGCGGCGGTTGTTCAGGTTCGCCTCGTATTCGCCCGACCAATGGAAGGTTTTGCCGGGCAGAATCTGCAGGCCGTCGAGATCAATTTTATGCCGGCGGTAAAGTTCGAGGTATTTCTTCGGAAAATCGTCGCCGACCACGCCGATCAATTTGACCGGGCCGAAAAAGCTCGCGGCGACGGCGGCATGGCTGGCCGAGCCGCCGAGCAGGCGCGGATTTTCCGCGTTCGGAGTTTTGATGGAGTCCAGCGCGGTTGAACCGACAATTAAAACGCTCATGTTAAATTTCTATTGCACTGGTGACGATAAGGCTTCACCAAACCAGCAAACGCATCAAGATATTCCGCGAGTGGTCGGCGCGGCGATTTTTTCTTCGATTGTCGAACGGTTTTCCGGGCGACGGCACGTGTTGATTTTGCATTTTTCATGGCAGGTGAAATTTCAGTGACCGCTCTTGCCCTTTTGTATGAGTTCGATTTCATAGCCTTCCGGCGCGTCAATGAAGGCAAATACCGTGCCAGGGGAAGTGGTGGTGGGGCCGTCGGAATACTTCAGGCCGTGTTGGGCGAGGTGTTTGCCGAATTCCTCAAGATTGTCCACCTCGAACGCGAGATGGGTAAGGTCGGCTTGCACCTGCACCGGGCCGGCGGCGGGAAAGCAGCAGATTTCAACCTGCTCCTCGCTGCCGGACGCCTTGAGAAAAACCAGTTCCGAACCACGCGGCGATTTGTGCCGCCGGATTTCCTCGAGGCCCAGCACGTTGCGGTAAAACTTTATCGTGCGTTCGAGATCGTTGACGCGGTAGCGCGTGTGCAACAGCTTTGTAACTTTGCTCATACGCGAAATTTATCAGTCCAATGTCCGATGTCCAACGTCCAATGTCGTCTCCGCATTGTTTCGGCAGGAACGCCGGATTTATCCGGCAGAGCATTCGATCATGCGAGCCGCTGCCGCATGAATGCGGCGTTCTGTCGCAGTGCATGGTTGCGCCCCGCATTGTTCGACTTTGGGCCTTGGGCTTTAGACTTTAGACTTTGCCCCACCGCTTACAACCATTCCTTAATTTTCTCCTGGTATTTGTTGTAAATGAAGCCGAGCACGAGCAACACGATGCCAAGCGCCATGAAACTCAGAATGCGATAGAGCGTTTCCAGTTTCCAAACATCGAAAATGACGACGCGTCCCAGCGCGAAAGCGAGCACCCCGAGGCCAAGCCAGCGATACACCCGTTCGCGCAACACCATGCCGACCGCGAAGAATACGAGCGCCAGCGCCGACCAGCTTGCGGTCAGGTAAAATCCGCTGGCATTCTGGCAAACCCAGCGCGTGAGAAACAGCCAGAGACTGAGTCCGCCAACCATGATCACGGCGGCGTGGACGCGGGAATCCAGGTCATAGTATTCGGGCAAACGTTTCGCCATTTGTCGTTGTCCGAGCAGAATTACAATCACGACGAGATTCGGCCAGTACACCGTCGGGGCCTCAAGCAGCGGCAGCCAGAACAAAGCCAGCGCCGTCAGCGTGAATGCCGCACTGGAAAGCAGTATTTCCCGGCTACGGTACAACCCGGCAAAAAGGAACATCAACAAACCGAGCAATGCCAGCAGCCAGATCCGTTCCCGCGCCGGAATGTATTCGCAAACCCACCAAACTGTCATTACCAGCGCCGCCCAGCGATAGAGCAATGCGATTTGCAGCAACGGTGTGCGGGCCGGTTCGCTGGCATCGGCTTGGCGCTGGAACCACCTCACGGCGCCGAAGGAGAGCAGGCCGAACGCGGCAATCGGCGCGAGCGGGAAATACCAAAGTGGCTTGGTCTGCGAAAGCTGCCACACAAACTGCGCGCCGCTGATGAGCAAAAAGATTTGCCCAAAGGCCGCCAGGAACCACATGCGTGTGAACACGCCGTAAACCGTGATGCCGACGGCGAGCAGACTGGTCAACGTCAGCCAGGCGGGCGCGTCCACCAGCGGATTGAGCCAGAAATACAGCACTCCCACGATTGCCAGCGCGTAAACGCCCTGCCAGCACAACGGCCCCCGCGAGTCAGTCATCAGAACTTTTTGCCGCTGCCACCAGTGGCTCAATCCCAGCGTGACGGCGATCATCAAGGCGGGATTCCACCACGGCGGCAAAGTGGAAGGCAGGATGAAGCGCAACAGCCACGCGAATTGGCCAAGCAACAGAAAGCCCTGGCCCAGCAGGACCAGTTCGCGCAGGCGCAGCAGGTAAATCGAGAAGGTCAGCGCCAGCGCTTCGACCGCCAATGCCAGCGGAAAGTTGGACGGGGTTGTGTTATACCACGTCGTCGCCAGCCAACTGACGAGGGCGAGAATGGTGAAATACGCCGGAACCGGTCGAATCGGATATTCCTCCTCCTCCGCCACGCTCCGGCGGTGAGACCAAAAGGCGTTGAAAGTCATCAAGGCTCCGAGCGCCGCGCCAAGATAAAGCCCGGGCAGGTCGTTCCGCTCCAGACTGGCGATTCCCCAGCCGACCGCCAGCACGCCCGAAAGGTACGCCCCAATTTGCAAGATGAGACTTTGTCTTAGCAGCCCGAGCGTCAGCAGCACGACGCTTTCCGTGCCGAGCAAGAGAGCAAGTTTCAACCCGGCGAATTTTGTAATCAGCCCGACCGTCGCGAGCAGCAGGCCTTGCGTGAGGTAAGAATTTTTTGTGAGCGGTTCCGCGGCCAAAGTCCAGCGCGCCAGTACCGCCAGTCCGAGGAGCACGACGCCGTAGCCGAGCGAGAATTTCCAGAAGCCGCCGTGATGCACCTGCAGCATCGTCAGCAGAAACATTGTGAAGAACGCGCCGTTGTTCAGCGTGAGAAAGCTCGCGCGATTCGGGCCGGCAAACTTTTCGTGTTTCGACAGGAAAACCGCCGCCGTGAAGCAGAGCCAGTAGCTCATCAGAAAGGCCGCGCCCGTCCACAATCCTTCTTCCGGCGAAGCCCAGTGCCAGGAACTGCCGTCAAAGAAGCGCCAGAAACCATACGCGGTGTAAGTGGCCACGAGGCTGGCCAGCGAAAGCACCGCCCAACGATTGCGCACGAGGAAAAACACGGCGGCGAGCGTCAGCACGAGATTGGAGTAAAGCGTGAACGAACCGGCGCGCGTGATGACGGACGTGTAGTAAGCCAGCCCGACAGCAAACAAGGCGAGCACCTCGGACTTTTTACGATCCGCAATCCAGACCATGAAGGCCGCCCAGGCCAGCAACAATGCGCCATCCAGCAACGCACTGCCGATGATGCACAACTGCTGGATGTGATGCGCGGCGTAAGTTGTGAAATACACCGCGGCCAATCCACCGGCGAAGAGCACTTGCGCATAATTCTTCAAGGATTCCTTCGCCGCCTTGCGCTGCCACCAGGCGCCGAACCCGAGCAAAATCGTGCTGGCGGCGTAGAGCAGCAAAACCTTTTCCACCGGGCCGAGCAGGCCGATAAAATTCTGGTAAGCATAGCTCCCGAAAAAAACGAGGCCGGTCAACAGCATGACTATTCCGATGCGCACGAGCCAATAAGTGCCAAGGCGCATTTCGAAGGAGGGCTTCGGCGGTGGCGAAGCCGGCACAGATCGGGCGGCAAGGCGCGGCGGCACTGGCGGCGGTGACACAACGGTTGTGGACAGGCGCGTTGAACAGTTGCAATGTGGACAAAGAATCGTGTCGCCCAACGCACTGGCGGGGAATTCGATGTGCCCACCACAAAACGCGCACAAACACTTCAAGAACTTCGCCTGGACGGGTTCCACGTGCAGCTTCAGTTGTGGGGGCATTGGTCGCACGGAGCTTTGCGGCACAACCGGCGCAGGCGCGGGGGCAATCGGAGGGGCAACCGGTTGCGGCACAGGCGGGGTTCCCGGCGGAATCGGCAACGGGATCGGTGGCGGTATTGGAATCTGGCGTGGCGTTTCAGCGGGCGCGGCACTTCGCGCAATTTCCGGTTGTGAAGCGTTGGGAAGTTTGACGACGATTCGCGGTGGCAGAGGCGCGGCGGGTGTCGTTGGCGATGCCGGGTTCAGTTTGGTTTCCAGAAGTTTCAGTCGTCCGGCCAGCGCCGACATTTCCTGCTGCAATTCAGAATGCCGCTGCTTGAGCCACTCCAAGTCCCAACGTTCTTGATCGTTCATAAATGGTTTCGACCGTTATGCCGCTGTTTTGACGTGAAAAGATGCCTCAGGTTAAGGGGGCCGACGACCAAATCCGGTCTGGTAAGTGTTTGCATAGGCTCGCATTTAAAATGCAGCACCATCCAAAGTTCAGCGCAGGCTACGGACAATAATGCCGACAGGCCAGCCCAAAAGTCGAATCCGCCGGGAACCGCACGGGCACGCTGATTGGTTTTCATGCGCCCAAGTTGGCGAAACTCTGCTTACAGCCGTTAATTGATAAACCTTTCGGGGATATTGATTGAACCGATGTCCGTTGGATTCAACGCCAGACTGATCTTTCGCGGTTGAAAATTTCCATTTCCCGGCCCCCATTTCTGCGGCATGATGGAGTTGAATTATGGGCAAACGCCGTGAAGCGCGCGAACGTGCCGTGCAATTTCTGTTTCAGCACGATTTGAACCCGCCGGAAAACCTGGACCGGGCGCTCAATGAATTCTGGGACACGCAGCGCGCGGCGGCCATCGCCGGGGAAAAAGGCCCGGCGACGTGGGGCCAGCCGGTGGAGCTGCCGCCGCCCACCGCCGAGGAGGGCGAAATGCGTCTGTTCGCCGATCCGCTGATTCGCGGCGCCCTGGAGCATCGCGACGCGATTGACGAGCACATCAAAAAACACGCGAAAAATTGGGAGTTCCATCGCATCGCCGCGGTGGACCGCAACATCATGCGGCTGGCGATTTACGAAATGCTGTTCCGCGAGGACATCCCGCCCATTGTCAGCATCAACGAGGCGGTGGACATCGCCAAAAAATTTTCCACGCAGGACAGCGGCAAATTCGTCAATGGGATTCTCGACAAGGTGCGCAGCGAGTTGATGCGTCCGGCGAGGATCGTCAAATGAAATTTGCCGACCTCCATCTGCACACACACTTTTCCGATGGCACGTTTTCGCCGGAGGAATTGACCGGGCACGCCCGGCGGCTCGGCTTCGCGGCGCTGGCGTTGACAGACCACGATTCGGTGGAAGGCTGCGCGCCCATGGCGGCGGCTTGCAGCGCGGTGGGCATCGAGGTCATCACCGGCACGGAACTTACCGCTGAGCACAACGACATCGAGGTGCATCTGCTCGGTTATTTTCTGGACACGCAAAATCAAAAGCTGCTTACGGAAATCGCCAAGTTCCAGTCCGTCCGCCAGAACCGCATCCGCGAAATGGTGGCCAAGCTCAATCAATTGAACGTACCGCTCCAGGCGGAATCCGTCTTTGCGCTGGCCAACTGCAAATCACCCGGCCGCCCGCACGTGGCGCGGGCGCTGGTGAAGGCCGGACTTTGCAAGTCGTCCGATGAGGCGTTCGAGCGTTTTCTCAAGAAAAATCGTCCGGCGTGGGTGCCGAAAGCCAAGATGTCCGCGCTGGAAGGCGTCGAATTGATTCACCAGGCCGGCGGCCTGGCAGTCATGGCGCATCCCGGTTTGAACCGCACCGACGAAATCATCCCTGCGCTCGTGGAGGCCGGGTTGGACGGCATTGAATGTTTTCACACCAAGCACTCGACCAAAACCGCCGAGCGCTATCTGGAAATCGCCGACAAATTTCATCTGCTCGTGACCGGTGGCTCGGATTGCCACGGCTTCAGCAAGGGCAAGCCGCTCATCGGCACCGTCAAACTGCCCTACGAACACGTGGAAAGACTCAAGGCGAAGGTCGAGAGCCGAGGGTCGAAGGCAGGAATTGCAACCGCTTCGGCTCTCGACCCTCGACCTTCGACCCTCGACTGAGACCATGGGACTATTCCAGAAATTCAAAGCCGGCCTGCAAAAAACGCACAGCAAGCTGGCGCACGAAATCAAACGCATTGTCGCGCGTTCGCCCAGGCTCGACGCGGCCTCGCTGGAGGAACTTGAAGCCGCGCTCATCGCCGCCGACCTCGGCCTGGCCGTGACCGCGCAGATTGTCGCTGCCGTGAAGCACGCCTACGAAACGCAGGGCGGCGCGGGACTGGACGTGTTCGCCATTGCGCGGGCCGAAGTGGAGAAGGGCCTTGGCTCGAATAAAACTGATTTGGTCAGGGCCGCACATGGCCCAACTGTGGTTTCCGTTGTCGGCGTCAACGGCACGGGCAAGACGACCACGGCTGCCAAGCTTGCGTATTTGGTTCAAGCGCAAAAGAAAACCGCGTTGCTCGCCGCGTGCGACACGTTCCGCGCCGCGGCCATCGAGCAAATCAAACTCTGGGGGCAGCGGTTGAAGGTTGAAGTCATCGCCGGCGCTTATGGCGCGGATGCGGCGTCGGTGGCGCATGATGCCGTCGCCGCCGCGCAGGCGCGCAAAGCCGATTACCTGTTCATTGACACCGCGGGCCGCCTGCACACGAAGCATAATTTGATGCAGGAACTGCAAAAGCTGCATCGTGTCATCGGCCGGCAACTGCCCGGCGCGCCGCACGAGGTCCTGCTCGTGCTCGACGCGACGACCGGCATGAACGCGCTGAACCAGGCGCGCGAGTTCAACAAGATCGTGCCGCTTACCGGGCTGGTGGTGACCAAGCTCGACGGCACGAGCAAGGGCGGCATGGTGGTGGCGATCCAGAAGGAACTCGGCCTGCCGATCAAATTCATCGGCCTCGGCGAGCAGCCGGACGACTTGCAGCCCTTCGACGCGAAGCAGTTCGCGCAGGCGTTGTTCGAGGAATAAACTTTGAAACCACCATGCCTTGTCATTTAGAAGCTACAGGTCGGAATTTTGATGTGGACAGGTTTCTCAAGCAAACCGAACTGAAACCTTACCTGGTTTTCCGGAAAGGCGAACCGCGGTTCAAACACATCCGAAAGGATGAATTAATGAAGTATTCAGGCCTCCGCGTTAACGTCAGCAAGGCTGGCTTCGACAATCTTGGCGGACAAATTCAGGGCGCAATTCGTTTTTTGAAAAAAAACAAAACCGCACTTCGCAAATTGTCCGGCTTCCCTGGAGTCAAGTGCGTTTACCTGGATTTTGGTTATGAGTGGCGGGAAGCGGTCGCCCAGTTTGATTACTTGCCAACTGAACTGATTCGCCTGGCCGGTTTGTCGGGTATTGGCATTGAAATGTCGCTATATCTCCCTTGCGCGAAGAAAGGGCGGAAAAAACGCATTTAAGGAAAGTCGTTTCAGCGGCACGACTCGTGAGTAATATATTTGCACGGTACGGCAGCTCTCTGCCGAAAGCCGCTACGTTTCGCAGCCCAAGGTTTTTGAAGCTTGTTTCGGGCGGGCGTGACGTGTAGAGGGTAGGCCGCATGAATCAATTCACGCGCCGGGTCTTGTTTTTCCTGTTTTTTTTGTCCGGGTTTTGCAGCCTCGCTTATCAAGTGATTTGGACTCGCATGGCGTTTGCCTCCTTCGGAATCATTACTCCGGTGCTTTCCGTGGTGTTGTCGGTCTTCATGCTGGGACTGGCCGTTGGATCTTGGGCGGGCGGACGATTCATTGCTCCACTGGTTGAGAAAACCGGGCTTTCGGCGGTCGTTTTTTACGCAGGCGCGGAATTCTTGATCGGGCTGGGCGCGTTTGCGGTCCCCAGATTATTTGCCCTGGGCGAGCACTTTTTGCTGACCAGCGGCGAGACGGATTCCTTCCGTTATCTTTCCTTATCGGCGCTGGTTCTGGCGTTTTCCATTCTGCCCTGGTGTCTGTTCATGGGTGCGACCTTTCCCTTGATGATGGCTTACGTCCGGGAGCGGGACTGTAAAAACACGGCCAGTTTCAGTTTTCTCTACCTGGCCAACGTGCTGGGCGCGATGAGCGGCACGCTTTTAACCGCGGTGGTTCTGGTGGAACTGTTGGGGTTTCGCCACACGCTTTGGGTGGCGGCCGCGGGCAATTTCACCATTGTCGCCATCGGCGGATGGCTGGGCTGGAAGCAACGAGGTTTTATGACCGATGTTTTAACGGAGGCGGAACCCTCAACCGGCTCAGGCAATCCGTCCTTGCCCGCCAATGCCCGCGGCCGCCTCATTAAATGGATTTTGTTTTCAACCGGTTTTGTGGCCATGGCGATGGAAGTGGTTTGGACGCGCGCGTTCACGCCGGTTTTGAAAACGCAGGTTTATTCCTTCGCGCTGATTGTCTTCACTTATTTGGGGGCGACTTTTTTCGGTTCGTGGAGGTATCGCCGGGATCTTCGGAGAAATCGCCTGCATTCAACGGGCAAATTGATTTCCGCGCTGGCGATCACATCGCTTCTGCCAGTGCTGGCCAACAATCCGCATTTTTTTGGAGCAGACTACTGGACAGCTCCGATTAATGTAATCAGCGTAATCATTCTGTTGGGCAGCATCTGTCCGTTTTGCGCTTTGCTGGGGTATCTGACTCCGAGCCTGATTGACGAATACGCCGCCGGTGAGCCGGCGGTTGCCGGAAAGGCTTATGCGGTCAATGTCCTCGGTTGCATTCTGGGGCCGCTGTTCGCCTGTTATGTTTTATTGCCCCAGTTGAGCGAACGTTACGCATTGATCCTGCTCGGCCTGCCGTTTTTCATCTTTTGGTTCTTTTTTTTCAAATCCCAACTCCCAGGGCAGCGTTGGGGATGGGGGCTGGCCATCGGAGTTGCTCTGGTTTGGTCTTCGTTCTGCGCCGAAGATTTTGAAGGCATGCTGTTCAAAACCGAGAAGCACACAACCGTGCGACGGGATTATACCGGCTCGGTGATTTCCTTTCGCGAAGGCTGGCGGAGAAGCCTTTTGGTCAATGGTATTGGCATGACCATACTGACACCCATCACCAAATTCATGGTTCATCTGCCGCTGGCTTTTCATCAAGGAAAACCTGAATCGGTTCTGGTTGTTTGTTTCGGCATGGGGACAACTTATCGTTCAGCTTTGAGCTGGGATATTGACACAACGACGGTGGAACTGGTGCCGAGTGTGGTAAAGGCATTTGGGTTTTATCACGCGGATGCGGCGCAGGTGCTCAATAATCCCAACGGACATGTCGTCATCGATGATGGCAGACGCTATCTCAAGCGCACCGCAAAAAAATTCGATGTTATCGTGATTGACCCGCCGCCACCGGTGGAAGCGGCGGGTTCCAGCCTGCTCTATTCCACGGAATTTTACACCTTGGTCAAACAGCATTTGAAACCTGGTGGAATAGTTCAAGTCTGGTTCCCCGGTGGAGAACCGGTGATGGGACAGGCGGTAATTCGCTCCACTCAGGAATCATTTCCGTATGTGCGCGGCTTCTCATCAATCGCCGGGTCCGGAATACATTTGTTGGCCTCCATGGATCCCATCAAAGTGCCAACTCCCGAACAACTGACGGCGTGCATGCCTGCCGCCGCAAAGAAAGACCTTTTGGAATGGAGTCTTTCCCAGGATTTGCCCGGCTATCTGGGGCTGGTTGTGGTGCGGGAAATTCCCCTCAAGAACGTCCTCAACCTTAACCCAAAAATTGAAATCACTGATGACCATCCTTTCAATGAATACTTTCTGCTGCGGCGGTTGGGTCTGTCCTGGCGTTGATTCGCGCTAACAATGGACACGCGAAAAAAATTCTTTTCCGAAAATTATTTGAATTACATGCGACAAGCCGTCGGTTTGGCGCGGCGCGGTTGCGGCACAACGTCGCCGAATCCGGCGGTCGGCGCGGTATTGATGAAGGGCGGAAAACTCATCGGGCGCGGCTGGCACCGGCGCGCGGGCGGACCACACGCGGAAATTGAGGCGCTCCGCGATGCGCAAAAACACGGCCATAATCCGCGCGGCGCGACGCTGTTCGTAACGCTTGAACCCTGTTGCACACAGGGCTGCACGCCGCCCTGCACGGATGCCATCGTCGCGGCGGGAATCAAGCATGTGGTGGTGGGCACGGTTGACCCGAATCCGAAACATTCCGGGCGCGCTTTCAAAATTTTGAGACGTGCTGGCATCATTGTAACGCGGTGGGGCGAGGCTGCTGACGGGCCGCGGTCCGGCTCGCGAGGACGCTCGCACCACCAAACTTTGGCCGACGAATGTACGCGGTTGAACGAAGCGTTCAACCACTGGATTGTCCATCACACGCCGTTTGTCACGGTAAAGGCCGCGATGACGCTCGACGGCAAAATCGCCACGGCCAGCGGTGAATCGAAATGGATCACCGGCGAAGCCGCGCGGGCTTGCGGCATGGAATTGCGGCAGGGCGCGGATGCAATCCTGGTCGGAATCAACACGATTCTGGCTGACAACCCGAGCCTGACGGTTCGGTCAGTCCAAAGTCCAAAGTCCAAAGTCCAGAGTCAACGTCTGCGCCGGATTATTTTGGATTCGATGGCGCGGACACCGTTGACGGCGAAAGTGACGGGTGACAAGTGCGCCGCACTGACAACCATCGTCGTCAGCAAGCGCGCGCCAAAGAATCGCGTTGCCGCCCTGTCAAAACGAGTGAATGTATGGGTTGCCCCGGCAATCAGGCTCTCGACTCTCGACCCTCGACCCTCGACCCGGATTGATCTTCACTGGCTCATGCGGAAGCTGGGCGCGGAAAACGTCACGGGCCTGCTGGTCGAGGGCGGCGGCGAGGTGAATGCGTCGTTTCTGCTCGGCGGTTTGGCGCGGCGCGTGACGTTTTTCTACGCGCCGAAAATTCTGGGCGGGCGTGATGCACACAAGGCCGTTGCGGGCGAAGGCGCAAGGAGCCTGGCGGAGGTGATTCAACTGTGTGACGTGGAATGGAAGCGAATCGGGCCGGATTTGCTGCTAACGGCGCGGGTAAAGTAGGACGGGCTTCCAGCCTGTCTCCATTTTCAGACAATCAGGACAGACTCAATGTTTTGCTCTCCGTCAAACTTTCTGGCGTGTTGCGCAAAAAAATCCTAAATTTTGGGGTCGGGCAGGACGCCTGACCTATTTTATGTTCACAGGCATTGTTGAAGAAGCGGGAATTGTCGAGCGCATCAAGCCGGCGGCGAAATCCATTGAACTGACCGTGCGCGCCGGCGCGACCGGTCACGGCTTGAAGCTGGGCGGCAGCCTGGCGGTGAACGGCTGTTGTCTGACGGCGGTGAAGGTGGCCGCGCGCGGGAAATTCAAGCTCGCCCGATTCGATTTGCTCCAGGAAACATGGCGGCGCACCAATCTCCAGTTTGCCAAACCCGGTTCGCTGGTGAACCTGGAACGACCGCTCCGCGCGGATGGCGAGTTCGGCGGACATTTTGTGACCGGCCACATTGATGGCGTCGGCAAAATCATCCGCTGGGAACGCGCCGGACTGGACCACGTGCTCGACATCGCTGCGCCGCCGGAGGTGATGCGTTACATCGTTTTCAAAGGCTCGGTGGCGGTGGACGGCATCAGCCTCACGGTCGCCGGCGTGCAGAAAAAAAGCTTCCGCATCTGGATCATTCCGCACACCTACGAAATCACGGCCCTGCGGGAACGGAAGGTTGGTGACGCGGTGAATCTGGAGGCCGATCTGCTGGGCAAATACGCGGAAAAGTTCATCTCGGCGCGCGGCCGGCGTTGACTTGGCCGGGTTGAACATTCCCGCGCAGGTTGTCTGTGGCGGAAGAAAGTGCGATGTTGACCGGACAGCCTTCCCCGCAAAATGAAAACGCGAGAGACAGAGACGGTGAAAGCAGCAAAAACGGACCCGGCTTCAAAGCCTCTGCCGCCTGTGGTCCAGCGCCTGAAAAAGGGCGGGACACTGGCTGACCTGCTCGACCGTCACACCAGCGTGGGCGTGCTTTGGAAACCGGAGGATGGCCGGGTCCGGTGCGTGGCGTGCGGTCACCGGTGCCTGATCGCGCCGGGCCGGCGCGGGATTTGCAAGGTGCGCTTCAACGACGGCGGCCAACTGCGCGTGCCATTCGGCTACACCGCCGGCGTGGCCTGCGATCCGGTGGAGAAAAAGCCGTTCTTCCATGTGCATCCCGGCAGCGATGCGCTGACCTTCGGCATGTTCGGCTGCGATTTTCATTGTTCTTATTGCCAAAACTGGGTGACGAGCCAGATGCTGTGCGACGATGCGGCGTCCGCGCCTTTCCAGACAGCCACCCCGGAAGAACTGGTTCACGCGGCCCAACGGCACGGCGCGCGACTGGTGGTGTCGAGTTACAACGAGCCGCTCATTACCGCCGAATGGGCGGTGGCCGTCTTCCAACCGGCGAAGGCACAGGGTCTGCTGTGCGCTTTGGTTTCCAATGGCAACGCGACGCCGGAAGCGCTCGATTATCTCCAGCCGTGGATCGTTGCCTGCAAAATTGACTTGAAAGGTTTTGATGACCACCGCTACCGGACGCTCGGCGGCACGCTCGATCGCGTGACCGAAACCATCAAACAGATCCATCAACGCGGCCTCTGGCTGGAAGTGGTGACGCTCATCGTGCCGGGTTTCAACGACGACCCGAAGGAACTCCGGGACATCGCCCGGTTCCTCGTTTCGGTGAGCCGCGACATCCCGTGGCACGTTACCGCATTCCATCCGGACTACAAAATGACCGGCCCGCGCCCGACGCAAGCCGACGACCTGCTGCGCGCGGCGGAGATTGGGACCGAAGCCGGGTTGCGCTTCGTCTATGCCGGCAATGCGCCCGGCCGGGTGGGCGGATGGGAAAACACGCGCTGCCCCGGCTGCGGCGAAACGTTGATTGCCCGCAGCGGTTACTCGATTCAGGAATACAAAATCACTCCCGCCGGCACGTGTCCGCGCTGTGCCGAGGTGATTCCCGGCCTCTGGCCAACAGACGGCCCGGCCGCCGGCCAACACCGCCTGCCGCGCCGGGTGAACTTGAAATGAAAATGCGCGCCCAATCCAAGCCCGCAGCAGGAACCCCGACGGTGCGTTTTCCCGCGGTGGCGGGACAATTTTATCCGGAGAACCCGAAAGATCTGCGGACGATGGTGAACGATTTTCTGGCGGCCGCGAAAATCGTCTCTGACAAAATTCCGAAAGCCATCATTGCGCCCCATGCCGGCTACCCCTATTCCGGGCCGATTGCCGGCTCGGCCTACGCCTGCGTGGCCCGCGGACGCGACCGGTTCAGACGCGTGGTGTTGCTGGGGCCGTCGCACTTCGTGGCGTTTCCCGGATTGGCCGCCAGCAGTGCATCGGTTTTTCAATCGCCACTGGGTCCCATTCCCGTGGATGAGGAGGCGCTCGCACGGGTTCGCGCGTTGCCGCAAGTGACGACGCTGGATGCCGCGCACCAACACGAACACAGCCTGGAAGTGCATCTGCCGTTTCTGCAAATCGCGCTGGGCGAATTCAAACTGGTTCCACTGGTCGTGGGCAAAGCCGCGTCGGATGAGGTTGCAGCGGTGTTGAACGAACTCTGGGGCGGCCGGGAAACCTGCATCGTCGTCAGCTCGGACTTGAGTCACTACCACGATTATCAGACGGCGCAACAAATGGACCGCGAGACGGCCCGCGCCATCGAGTTGTTGAACTGGCAGACCCTCGGCAGCGACCAGGCCTGCGGTTACCAGCCGATTCGCGGACTCCTGCACGTGGCGAAGACGCGCGGGCTGCGGTGCCGCACCGTGGATTTGCGGAACTCCGGCGACACTGCCGGCGGCCGCGAACGCGTGGTCGGCTACGGCGCCTTCGTCTTCACGGAAGGCTAAAAATCATTCGCCGGAGACGGTCACCACGATGGTGCGGCGGCGGGGTTTGATGTCGCATTCCAGGTGGAAGATTTGCTGCCAGGTGCCCAGCACCGGTTTCCCGCCGGCCACCGGCACGGTCAATGACGGTCCCAGCAGCGTGGCCTGCAAATGCGAATGGCCGTTGCCGTCGTGCCACGCCTGTTCGTGTCCGTAGTCGCGGCCCGGCGGAATGAGTTTGTCCAGGAGGCCGGGCAGGTCTTCCAACAAACCCGGCTCGTATTCGATGGCGCCCAGCGCACCGGTGCTGCCGACGTTGAACACGTGTGCCGTCCCCGTGCGCACGCCGGAGTCATGGACAATCCGCGCCACGTCCGCCGTCAGGTCGTGCATCTGGCGGTGCCCCCGGGTTTCCAGGAGAATTTGTTTTTGATAAACCATGTCCTTCTCTTGCGTGGAATGGAACGGGAACGCAATGCAATTTCCAGCTTCACATTTCGGTTCCCCGACATTTTCTTTGCATGAATCCCACCCATTATCTAGCATCGTTCCATCTATGGGATTTGATTCATTTTTCACCGGCTCCAAGGCAACCCGGCTCATGGTTGCCGTTTTGTTCGCCTCAGGTCTCCGTTTCCACGCCGCCGAACCCGCGTCGCCGGTTACCACCACCAATGTTGCCGCCACCGTCGCCGGTTCCGGCACCATTGAGAATTCGGTGGTGAAGATTTTCGCCACGGTGCGTTACCCCAATCCTTACCAGCCGTGGACAAAAGACTCTCCGGAAGATCAAACCGGCAGCGGCGTGGTGATGGAAGGCAAGCGCATCCTGACCAACGCCCATGTCGTGGATTATGCCAGCCAGGTGCAAATCCAGGCGAATCAGGCCGGAGATAAAATATCCGCCACGGTGGAAGCCATCGCTCCGGGAATTGATCTGGCCGTGCTCAAGCTGGATGATGAAAAATTTTTCGACACGCATCCGCCGCTGGCGCGGGCCAAGACATTGCCGGGCATCAAGGACACGGTCCTGACCTACGGATTTCCGGAAGGAGGCAACAGTCTTTCCATCACGAAGGGAATCGTTTCGCGCGTGGAGTTCACCCCGTATAACTTTCCGGTTTTCGGTTTGCGCATCCAGATTGATGCGGCCATCAATCCCGGCAACAGCGGCGGTCCGGCGGTCGTGGGCGACAAGATGATCGGTCTGACGTTCAGCCGCCTGAATGAGGCCGAGAACATTGGCTACATCATTCCCGGCGAAGAGATAGACTTGTTTCTTCAGGACATCGCCGATGGTCATTATGACGGCAAGCCCGCCATGTATGATGAGCTGCAGACGCTGGAGAATCCTGCTTTGCGGGCGTTCCTCAAACTGCCCCCGAACGTCGAGGGTATGGTGGTTCATAAACCCTACAAGAATGATCCGGCTTATCCGCTGAAGGAATGGGATGTCATCACCAAAATCGGCGACACTCCGGTGGATGATCAGGGCATGATCAAGCTGGGAGACGACTTGCGCGTGCATTTCGAATATGAAATTCAGCACATCACAACCAATGGCACGGTGTCGCTGACCATCGTCCGGGCCGGCAAGGAACTGAAAGTCAACCTGCCGGTTTCAGCAAATTATCCGCGATTGATTCCCGGGCTGAACAGCACTTATCCCTCGTATTTTATCTACGGGCCATTGGTCTTTTCCGCTGCCACAGATGAATATCTGGGTGGTCTTCTGCGGACAAAATACGGCGCGACCGTCATGTCGCGTTTGAGCAGCCTGGCCAATCCGCTGGTCACGCGCATATCCGACCAACCCGCGTTTCCCGGCGAAAGTTTGGTAATCATCGCTTCACCCTTTTTCCCGCACAAGCTGGCCAAGGGCTACGACAATCCAAGGGCACAAGTGGTGAAAGCGGTGAACGGCATCCCGGTTAAAAATCTCAATCATCTCGTGGAGATTTTACGCGATGCGAAAGACGAGTTCATCACCATTCAATGTCATACCCGTTACGGCGAAACGATGATTTTCCCGCGGGCTCAAATGGTTGCCGCCACCGATGAAATCCTGACCGACAACGGTGTCCGCTCGCAGGGTTCGGCGGACACGCTGGCGATTTGGAGCGCCAAACCTTCCAAATAGGCAGACCCACCGGCAGCCGGGTGTCGTGACCGGCCAGTATTCATGTTTAAGAAACCAATCCAACGCATCCAGCTTTTGACCGCCATTCTCGCTCCGGGTTGCTGCCAGCTTGAAGCGCAAACCCCTGAAATCGTCCCGCTCGGCGAGCCGCAACTTTGGCAGCGTGCGGAGTTCCGCGTGAATCACGCGCCCGTTGCGACGAATTGCTTCGACCCCGACTTGATCCGCCTCGATGCGACGTTCACGTCCTTTTCGGGCCGGGCTTTGACGGTCCCGGCGTTTTGGTATCAGGATTATTCACGGACGATGACGAACGGTGCCGAGGTGGTGTCGCCGGTTGGGCCGCCGCAATGGCGGATTCGTTTTACGCCGGCCGAATTGGGCGATTACACGTTGTCGTTGAACATCGAAACCAATGGCGTGTCCGCCGGCAGGCCGATAACGAATCATTTCAACGTGCCCGTTGCCACGCCGTCCGGACAGCACGGCTATGTGCGCGTGGCGCCGGACAAGCGGTATTTCGAGACGACCGATGGCCGGCCGCTGCGGCTGGTTGGTGAAAACGTGTGCTGGCCGGAGCATCAGGTGAAGTCAGATTACGATGCTTGGTTTGGGGCGATGCGGAACGCCGGTGAAAACTTCGCGCGATTGTGGATGGCCCCATGGTTTGCCGGGCTCGAACACACGCCGGGCACGCTGAACCGATACAACCTGGAGGCGGCCTGGCAGCTTGACTACGTTTTCGATCTGGCCGGGCAGAACGGCATCTACCTGATGCTGTCTTTCGACCATCACGGCATGTTTCAGGTGAGCAATCAAAATTGGGGCGGCAGCAACAACTTTTGGAAGACCAATGCCTACAACCAGATCAACGGCGGCCCATGCGAAAAGCCCAACGATTTCTTCACCAATGCCAGGGCCAGGACCATCTACCAGAAACGCCTGCGCTATCTCATCGGCCGGTACGGTTACAGTCCCCACTTGCTCGCCTGGCAGTTTTTCAATGAGATTGACAACGTTTTCGGTCCGCTCAACGGCGATGACGTCGTTGCGTGGCACCGGGAAATGGGGCAATGGCTCCACGTGCACGACCCCTACGGACATCTGGTCACCACCAGCCTCACCGGCGGCAGTGAGCGTCCGGAAATCTGGTCGCTGCCGGAAATGGATTTTTCCGTGTACCACTCGTATGACGAATCCGCCCCGGGCAAGGGCGCGGCAACGCTTGCCCGCTCGTTTGTGAAAGATTACGGCAAGCCGATGATGATCGGAGAGTTTGGCGTCGATTCACGTTCGTGGAACATTGCTTCCGACCCGTATCTGCGCGGCTTCCGGCAGGCGGTGTGGAGCGGAGCGCTCGGCGGCTCGGTCGGCACCGCCATGTCGTGGTGGTGGCAGGACATACATAAGGACGACGTGTATCCGTTGTATGCCGCCCTGAACGGGATTCTGCGCCGCGCCAGCTGGCAGTCAGGCACATGGACCCCGGTTGATTTTGTCAGCGCCGGCGAACCGCCGGCGGACCTGGTCCGGGCCATCCCCAATGGCGAATTATTCAATGCGCAGCTCACGCTCAATTCCGCCTGGCGCATGCAGCGCAAACTGTCGGGCCAACTGGCGCTGGCCAACAGTCTGGCCGCCGACCAGGCCTCGCAAAGCCTCATGGCCTATCTGCTGGGCAGACATGATGCCAAATTCCAGCATCCGCTCCGGATTACCGCGTTCTTTGGCGAAAAAGCGAAGCTGGTGCTGCATGTCAAGACGGTCCATTCCGACGCCGGGTTGATCGTGCGGGTGGACGGCACGGAAGTGCTCCACACCAACTTCATCCGCGCCGCGGGCGATACCACAACATATCGGGATATCAACCAGGATTTCACGGTCAATTTTCCCGCGGGCAAAAGAGTCATCGAAATTGCCAATGACGCCGGTGCCGACTGGGTATTGATAGACTCATTGAAATTCGAGCAGGTGCTGCCGGCGGAGTTTGCCGGCGGCTGGCATTTTGCGCCTGAAGCCGTTGGCCTCCGCAGCGAACAGAAGGCGGTGCTTTATGTCTATTCGCCCTGGGTGATTTTCCCCGCCGGAGCGCACCGCTACAATCCGCCGCCCTTGACCGGTCAATCCCTGCAACTCACAAATTGGCCGGCGGGAAAATTCAACGTGCAGTGGTTTGAACCCTCCACCGGAAGGGCGATTGGCACAACGGAGGTGACGACCGATGGGGCGGTTCTCACGTTGCCGCTGCCAGCCTTTAGGGATGATTTGGCGGCCATCATCACCCCGACAACAACCGACCCGCCCCAAAAGTGAACACCGCGCACGGGGAGTCGGCTTCACCCTCGGGTTGATTTTCAAACTGACAAAGATCGACCGCTGGTTTCCGGTGCAGATCAAGGAGATTGCGGATTTTGAGGAGGAACTGGCGGGGCGAAGAATAAGGTGGTCGCAACTTGCAACCGCTTCAAGCAAGCTGGAAACGCGAAGCTGCAAACGAGTTGTTCTGTTTTTCAACGGCGGACGTTGGAAAACGTCAAAGAAACTGTTGCCACGTTGTGGGTCCGCTGCTACACACGAATTGTGATTGAACAGACCAGGCGTCCGGTTGCGCGATTCTCCACCGCGGGGTTTTCGCTGCTGGAATTGTTTCTCGTGGCCGTGATTATTTTCATCGTGTTCACGCTGTTTATCAGTGCCGGCTCGAAAAGCGGCCAGGAAAAAAGGCTGGCGGCCTGCCAGAGCAACCTGCAAAACATCTATGCCGCGTTGAGGACGTTTTCGCAGGACAACAACGGGGCGCTCCCGGCCGTTCCCGGCGCGCAAACTTCCGAGGCGCCGTTGAGCCTGCTGGTGCCGAAATACACGACCGGGTCGGAATTTTTCATCTGTCCGGGCGGCAGGGACAAGCCGTTGCCGGATGCCCAACCTTTCGCGGACAGAAAAATCAGTTACGCCTATTACCTGGGGCGGACGCTCGAGGATGGTTCGGACGCGCCGCTCGTTTCCGATGCGCAGGTGGACACCGCGTCCAAAACGCAGGGGCAGATTGTGTTTTCCCCCGACGGCAAAAAGCCGGGCAACAATCACAACAAGTTCGGCGGCAATTTTCTTTTTTGCGACGGCAACGTCCAAACCACTCCGGCCCGGCTGGCCTTTCCCCTGCCGCAGGCGACCAACGTCATTTTACTGAACCCGAAACCCTAGCCATGGAAGTCAAAATCCAGTGCCCGTGCGGAACGCGCTTTGCGTTCGACGTCGAGCCGGTGAACGGCCGGATGCCGGTGCGGGTCAAGTGTCCCGGCTGCGGCGCGGACGAAACGGATCTGGCCAACGAGGTGATTCGCCAGAAACTCGCCGCGCCCGCAGTCCCAGTGCCGCCGGTTGCCGTCGCCCCGGCGCCAGTCCCGCAAGCTGCCGCCGCTGCGGTTGCCGTCGCATCCGTGCCCTTTTGTCCCCGGCACCCGAAGAATCCGGCAACGGAAATCTGCCGGGTTTGCGGCAAACCCATTTGCGGCGAGTGCATGGAACAATACGGTTATGTCTGTTCGACTTATTGCCGGAAGCGCGCCGAACAGACCGGGATGGATGTGCCGGTTTATGGAAAACAACGGGCGGTCATCGAGGCCAGGGTTGCCTGGGTGGGCGCGTGGATCTTGCGGGCCGCCGTTTTCCTCGTGGTCGTTCTGGCGGGCGCATGGATCTGGTACACGTTTTTCGGCTCGCAGCCGCGCGTCATTTATTCAGAGAAGCTGTCCCACGGCGACCGGGCGCGGTTCTATCAATTGCTGGCCCCCAACCAGGTGCTTTCCATCAAGGCAAACCAAATGACCTTGTTCGATTTGGCGGAACAAAAGCAACTGTGGTCGGTCGCCTTGAATTCGGTGCTCCCCGCACCGGTCCCGTCGAATGCCGCCCGGGGCGAAATCGAGGAACCCGTCAGGCTTTATCCCGAGCCGCGCGTCATTGCCACAACGAACGATCTTTGGATTTTGTTTCCGGGCCACCTCGTGCAATACGACCGGCACACCGGCAACAGCAAACAGGAACTGCTGTTGAACCCGCCGTTCTTCGGCCTGGCGCAAAATGACAGTGGCATGACGGTGATTTCCTCCGATGAATCCGGGCGCGAAACCATCACCCGCATCGCGTTTTCCAATGGCACGGTTCAAACCGCCCCGATCGAGTCCGGCGCCGCCGTGGCATCGCCGGCCAGGAGCCAGCCACCACCCGCCACCATCGAGGTAGCCACCAACAGCGCGGACTATGCGACATTGGCGAAGCTGGCGAACGCCGCCAAGGCCATGGAAAGGACAAGCTGGGGCGACAGGTTTGTGCCGGACGGAGCCGATGTCGTGCAGATGAAAGTGGATTTAATCGAGCGCAAGACGATTGTTCATCAGGCAATGAAGGCCCAGAAAAAATCCGTGGTTGATGACAATCTCACCTCCGGTCAAAGCCTGGAAGCTTCCGAACAGATGATCAACGACATGCGCCGGGAACAGACCGGCGGCGTGGAAGAGGAAGATGCCAGCCGATACCAGGTCATCTTGCGCCGGTGGCCGGCCAGCACCGCCCCGGATTGGACGGGCGAAGTCATCGGCGCCCCCTCGTTTTTCGCGCTCAAAACCCGGGATGTATTGGTGGCGGGGAATTCCATTGATGTTTTCGACAAGAACAACCGGAAACTTTGGACGGCCACCCTCACGTACTCCGTCCCGACCCATTATTCGGAGGATTTCGCCACGGAAGCCGATCCGCCGTGCGTTGAATCGGGCAACACCCTGTATGTTTTTGATCGGGGGATGCTGACCTGTTTCGATGCGGCGACCGGCCAGGTGCGTTGGCGGCTCACCAGCGTCGGGATTTCCCAGGTGCAACCGGACGGCCAGGGGTGTCTTTACGTGACCAGCACGACGGCCAGCCCGGACACCATTCAATTTTCCCAGCAGTTTAACCTATCCTCCAAGGTGAACCCCGTGATTCTGAAAGTGGATGCCGCAACCGGACGGGTGCTGTGGCGCAACGAGGGCATCGGTGACAAATGTTTCCTTTCCGGAAAATTTCTTTACGCCGCGCGCGCCGCGAAGAACCCCTTGATGACTCCGGGCGAAGATCCGGTTTTATATTTTGATTTGTACCGGCTGGGACCGTCCGACGGACACGTGATGTGGGATTACTCGCAATCCCGTCATCCGGTGCAAATCCAAGTGCAGGGAAATGAAATCCTGCTCCATTTCCGGGGTGAATTGCAGGTCTTGAAGTTTTTCAGTCTCTAAACCGGCGGCCAACCCCAAAATTTATTTCATCGCCGCATAGACGTGATGCACGTCGTCGTGGTCGTCCAGCGCGTTCAGGAAATTCATGACGTCCTGGCGCGCCGCCCCGCTGACTTCGACAAAATTCTTGGCGAGATAACGCATTTCCGAGGCGATGACATTCCAGCCGGCGGCTTTCAATGCCTTGGAAACGTGATCGAGGTCCTTGATTTCCGTCAGAAACCGCGCGCCCTTCTGTCCGGCGGGGATTTCCTCGGCTTCAAGCGGTTCAATCTCCTGCGCGCCGGCTTCGATGGCGTCAGCTTCCGCGTCGCGATTGGCGTCGGGATGGGTGGCTTCGACCACGCCGAGGTGATTGAAGAAAAACGCCACGCTGCCGGGCTGGCCGAGCGAGCCGGCCTTGAATAGATTGCGGATTTCCGGCGCCGTGCGGTTGCGGCTGTCGGTGAGACATTCAACGATGACCGGCACCTTGTGCGGCGCGAACCCTTCATAGACGATGGTTTCGTAATTGACCTTTTCGGTGTCGAGTCCGGCGCCCTTTTTGATGGCGCGTTCGATGGTGTCCTTGTAAACGGAAGCTTTCTTGGCTTTTTCAACGGCGGCGAAGAGGCGCGGATTGAGGTCGGGGTCGGGACCGCCGAGTTTGGCCGCGACCATGATTTCGCGAACCAGTTTGACGGTCATCTGGCCCTTTTTCTGCGCGTTAATTTCGCGTCCGGACTGTTTCCATTGTGCGCCCATGCGCTGGCAGTGTGGAAAGATAATCGCGCGGGTTCAATGCAAATTGCGCGGCTTGGAATATCCTTGAATGCTTGTGTTCACGAACGAAGGCGGCTCGTAGCGCAGGTTTCCAAACCTGCCGTATCGCCGACTTCCAAGTCGGCAAGGCGTTGGGAATCACCCAGTTTGCGGGTTTGGAAACCCGCGATACAGCAGACTTGGCAGTCTGCGCTACGGAGTCGGTGTCAAGATGCGCAATGGTGTCCATTGAACCTAGCGGGTGTGCCGTTGCCGCGGCACCCGGCGGCGCAGCACCGCCCACCAACCAGAAAACTTGTGTTCACGAACGAAGCCGGCTTAAGCTGAAGCTCCGCATGTTAACCCCATTCGACAGAAGCAAGGCACACGGCAGGTGCCTGATCTTGGCCGCCGGTTTCTGGCTGGCGCTGGCCTCCCCAAGTCTGGCGACCGTGACCGTTGGCGATTTGCGCTGCGACTATGCCGTGAATCCGCTCGGCGTGGACTCGCCCCAGCCGCGGCTGTTTTGGAAATTGGAAAGCCGGGAGCGCGGCCAGAAGCAGGCCGCCTGGCAAATCCTCGCCGCATCGTCCGCGAAAAATCTGGCGGCGGACAACGGCGATTTATGGGACAGCGGCAAGGTGGATTCCGGCGAAACAATCCAGATTGCCTACGGCGGCGGGGAACTGAAATCCGCGCAGCCGGTTTTTTGGAAAGTCCGCGCCTGGGACGCCGGCGGAAAGGTTTCCGCATGGAGCCGGCCGGCGACCTGGACGATGGGCGTGCTGGCCGGTCCGGATTGGCGGGCCAAATGGATTTCCGCACCGGACACCAATTTTGAAACGCTGCTGCTGCGCCGCGAATTCACCGTGAAGCCCGGACTCCAGCGCGCGCTCGTGAACCTTTGCGGCCTCGGCCAGTACGAATTGTCGCTGAATGGAAAAACGGCCAACGACGGTCTGCTCGCCCCCGGCTGGTCGAAATACGACCGGACCTGCCTCTACGACACCCTCGACGTCACAAAGTTCCTGCACCGGGGAAAAAATGCCGCCGGAATTTTTCTGGGTTGCGGAATGTATGACGTGCATGACGCCGCTCCCCGGTGCTTCATTCCTCCAGGCCTGGTTCCCTACACTTTTGGCCCGCTCCAGGCCATCGCCCAATTGCGGCTCGAATATGCCGACGGCACAGTCGAAATCATCGGCACGGACGAAACCTGGCGGGTGGCGCCGGGGCCCATCACGTTTTCATCGATTTTCAACGGCGAAGATTTTGACGCGCGGCTCATGCCCGAGGGATGGGACCAGGCCAATTTCAACGACGCGAAGTGGCGATTCGCGCAGGTCACCGGCGGACCGGGCGGGGAATTGCGCGGCCTTTCCTGCGCCGCGCCGCCCATCCGCGCCTTTGAGGTGTTGCCACAGATTTCCACCCGCCAGCTCACGAACGGCGCGAGGGTTTATGACCTCGGCCAGAACGCCGCGGTGATCCCGCGCCTCACCGTGAAAGGCCCGGCGGGCGCGGTCGTGCGGATTGTCCCGTCCGAATTGGTGAAATCCGATGGCCGGCTGGACGATACCATGTGCGGCGGCAAAACCTGCTGGACCTACACGTTGAAGGGTGCGGGCACCGAAACCTGGTTCCCAAAATTCTTCTACCGCGGCGCGCGTTATTTGCGGGTGGACTGCCTGCCACCCAAGGGCAAAACGAATTTGCCCGTCGTCAAATCCATTGTCGGCGTTGTCATCCAGTCCGCGTCCGCGCCGGTGGGCGAATTCCAGTGTTCCGACGGCCTGTTCAATCGCATTCACGCGCTCGTCCGCTGGGCGCAACGCGGCAACATGATGAGCCTGATGACCGACTGTCCGCAGCGCGAAAAGCGCGGCTGGCTGGAGGAGGACCACCTCAACGGCCCGGCGTTGCGCTACGAGTTCAACCTCGCGCAACTTTTTACGAAGCAAATGAACGACATGGCCGATTCGCAGTTGACCAACGGCCTCGTTCCAACGACCGCGCCGGAATACACCGTCTTCCGGGACCGGGGGCAGACCAACCGGGATGAGCGCGGCCGGTTTGGCGATTCGCCCGAATGGGGCAGCGCGTTCATACTCGTGCCGTGGCAGCAATACGAATTCGACGGCGACCTCGAACTATTCCGCCGCCATTACGACGCGATGACCAATTACATCGCCTTCCTCGGCAGCCGCGCAAGCAATCACATCGTCAACTATGGCCTCGGCGACTGGTACGACCTCGGGCCGAAGGCGCCGGGCATGGCGCAGCTCACGCCCATTGCGCTCACCGGGACCGCCTTTTATTTCCAGGACGTGCAAATCATGGCGCAGTCGGCGGCCTGGCTCGGCAAAACGAATGACGCCAATGCGTTTTCCGAACTCGCCGGCGAAATCCGTACCGCGTTCAACGACCGGTTTTACCACCCGACCAACCGCAGCTACGCCACCGGCTCGCAGTGCGCGAATTCCATTCCGCTCGCGATGGGCCTTTGCGACCCGGCCAATCGCGCCGCCGTCTTGGACGCCGTGGTCGGCGATGTCCGCGCGCGCGGCAACGCGCTTACGGCCGGCGACGTGGGCTACCGGTACCTGCTCCGTGCGCTCGCCGACGGCGGGCGCTCAGACGTGATTTTTGACCTGAATCACCAGTCCGAAAAGCCCGGCTACGGCTTTCAGTTGAAAAAGGGCGCGACGAGTCTGACCGAGGCGTGGAACGCCGGGCGCAGCTCGTCGCAGAACCATTTCATGCTCGGCCAGATCATGGAATGGTTTTGCCACGACCTGGCTGGAATCCGGAACGGCCCCGGCAGCCCGGGCTTCAAGCAAATTCTCATCCAGCCCCAGCCCGTCGGCGATATCACGTGGACCCAGGCGCAGTTCAATTCCATCCGTGGAAAAATCGTCAGCGACTGGAAGCGCGAGGGGGACAATTTTGCCTTGAAGGTTTCCATCCCGGCGAACACGACAGCGACGGTGTTTATTCCGGCCAAAACTTCCGCCGGGGTGACGGAAAGTGGCAAGCCCGCGTCACAAAGCCGGGACGTGAAATTTCTCCGCGAGGAAAATGGCTGCGCGGTCTTTGAAATCGGTTCGGGTGAGTACGATTTCGAGTCAAGACCTTGAAATCGTTGCCGGCTCCGTTTCGATTGGGCGTCCCCGTCAATTTTCCCGCCGTTGACGGGGCTTGAGCTTTTGGCCGTTTTCGCCTATTCGTCGCACATGCTTGTGGTTCACGTTCATGTTCATGTCAAACCCGAGTGCGTCGAGGCCTTCAAACAGGCAACCCTCGCCAACGCGCGCGAAAGCCTGAAGGAGCCGGGCATCGCGCGCTTTGACGTCGTCCAGCAGCAGGATGACCCGACGCGGTTTATGCTGGTGGAAGCATATCGGGATGCCAACGCCGCCGCCGCGCACAAGGAAACGAAGCATTATCCGGTCTGGCGTGACGCCGCCGCACTCATGATGGCCGACCCGCGCCACAGCGTGAAGTTCAACAATCTTTTTCCCGATGACAAAAATTGGTAGCCGCGCTTGTGAAAGCGCGGAGAATCGCATGCTCACGAACGCGGCCACAAGCGAACATGAAATTTGAATTCGCCACCGCTACGCGCATCGTCTTCGGCGCGGGCGCGGTCAATGATGCCGGTGCCATCGCCGGGGATTTTGGCCGACGGGCGCTGGTTGTGACCGGACGCGATGCGACACGCGCAGAACGGCTCCTGGCCAATCTGAAATCCGCCGGTATGAGTGCGGCAACTTTTCCCGTCATGGGCGAACCGGAACTGGCGACCGTGGAACAGGGAACAAAACTGGCGAAAGCCGAACGTTGCGAACTGGTGATTGGTTTCGGCGGCGGCAGTGCGATTGACACAGCCAAGGCCATTGCCGCGATGCTGGCCAACGGCGGCGAATTGCTGGATTACGTAGAAATCATCGGGCGCGGCAAGCCGCTGGCCAAACCATCCACGCCATTCATTGCAATTCCAACGACCGCAGGCACGGGCGCGGAAGTGACGCGCAACGCGGTGCTGGCATCGCCGGAACACAAGGTGAAAGTCAGCCTGCGCAGCCCGTTGATGCTCGCCCGCGTGGCGGTGGTGGATCCCGAACTGACCTATGATTTGCCACCTGCGCTCACGGCCAGCACCGGGCTCGACGCGTTGACGCAGCTCATTGAGCCGTTTGTTTGTAATCGCGCCAATCCGTTGACGGATGGATTGTGTGTCGAGGGTCTTCGCCGCGCGGCGCGGTCATTGCGCATCGCCTTCAGCAAGGGACAGGACAAGGATGCGCGGGAAGACATGGCGGTGGCGAGTTTGTTCGGCGGACTGGCCTTGAGCAATGCCGGTCTCGGTGCGGTGCATGGTTTTGCCGGGCCAATTGGCGGCAGTTTTCCCGCGCCGCACGGCGCAATTTGCGCGGCGTTGCTGCCGCACGTGATGGCGATGAACCTCCGTGCGCTGCGACAACGCGATCCCGACGGCCCGGCGCTGTACCGTTACGAAGAGGCGGCGCGGTGGCTGGCCGGCGACATGAAGGCCAAGGCCGACGACGGCTTGAAATGGGTGCGCGCACTCGTCCTCGATTTGAAAGTTCCGCGGCTCGGCAGCTTTGGCATTCAACGCGAACATTTTCCCGGCCTGGTCGCGAAAGCAGCGAACGCGAGCAGCATGAAGGCAAATCCCATCGTGCTTACGCCGGAGGAATTGACCGAAATTCTGGAACAGGCGTTGTAAGCCGCGACTGGATGACCAAAGGTTGTCGCCGTTCGTTACTTCACCGCCTGATAAATGGCGTATGTCTGGCCGGGAACCTCAATTTTCAGCGTCTGGCCGTCCTGGGTCGTATGAAGCTCTTTTCCGGCGAGCAATTTCAGCTTCTGATACCTGACCGGGAAGTTAAATTCAGCCACGGCTGCGCTGGCTGCCGGATTGAAAATCATGAGCAATGTTTCTTCGCCGCTGGCCCGCGCATAGACGAAGGGATAAGTATTTTCCTTGGCGTAAAGCGGAACGAATTCCGCGTAAGCTGCCAGCGCCGGCTCGGTGTGCTTGAGCCGGATGAGCTTCCGAACGCGATTCAACAGCGAGTTGGGATCTTTCTCCTCCGCGGCGACATTCGGAGCGTCGGAAGCTGAATCCACCGGCAGGTAAAGCTTGGCCGGGTCGGCGGTCGAGAAACCGAGGTTCTTTCCGCCGGTCCATTGCATTGGTGTGCGGGCGCCGGCGCGCGGTTTGTAGCAGCCCTCGATCTGCGGCAGGTTCTCCAACTGGCGCATGCCGATTTCGTTGCCGTAATAAAGGAACGGCACGCCGGGCATCGTCATGCCCCACGCCATGATGATTTCGAGGTCGTCCGTCGTGCGCTGGTTGTTCAACCGTGCGATGTCGTGGTTGCCCAGCGGCAGGCAGATGTAACCTTTGGACCGCGTGTCCTGCCAGGCGGAATAGTAGCCATCCAGGAAATTTTTGATGTTCCCCTTGCCTTCGCGGTCGAAAAAGCTGTGGCCGTCGGTCATCCCGTTCCCGATGCGCCAGCTTTCCTTCTGGTAAATGTCATTGAAGCCCTCGACCCAGTGGTAGAAATCGGCGTAAAACGCCCCGTCCAGCGCGTCGCGCGGACCGGACCATTCCGAGACGGTGAAGGCTTGCGGGTAATTGGTGTTGAGGATCTGGCGCACCTCGCGCCAGTAGCCCAGGGTCTCGTGCTTGGGATCTTCGCCCTTGACCAGCGCTCCCGCCATGTCGGCGCGAAAGCCGTCGCAGCCCATGTCCATCCAGAACCGCAGGACTTTTTTCATCTCCGCCCGCATGGCGAGCACGTCGGGATGATCGGTGGGCAACTGCCATTTTTTCTCCGGGTCAGGATTGCCATAGCCCCAGTTGATCGCCGGCTCGTTCCAGAAAAAATTACTCAGGAAATTGCCGTTGCGATGGCCGTAACCGTGGACCCACTGGTTGCCGGACTCGTTTTTCCAGACGTTGTCCGACCAGACGTACCAGTTTGAATAGGGACCTGGCTTCTGTTCGCACGAGGCAACGAACCACGGATTGTCGATGGCGGTGTAGGTGATGACGTAATCGAACAGCACTTTCAAGCCGCGCTTGTGCGCCTCCGCGAACAGCCGGCGGGCGTCGTCGTTGCTGCCGTAGCGGGGCGCGATCTTGTAGTAATTGCGGATGTCGTAGCCGGCGTCGTTGAACGGCGAATCGAACCACGGATTGATCCAGATGGCGTCCACGCCGAGGCTCTTGACGTAATCCAGCTTCTGGATGATGCCCGGCAGGTCGCCGATGCCGTCGCCGTTCGAGTCGTAGAATGTCTGCGGATAAATCTGGTACACCACGGCGTGGTTCACCCATTCCGGGCAGGCCGGAATGATGTCCTTGCCGGTGATGGTGGCGTCTTGGGCGGCGGCGGCAGAGATGAACAGCGCAGCGAGCAGAATGGAATAAATTTTCATAGGATGCGCCAAATGGTAAGAAGCCGCGCTTCAAACTCCAATCATTATCTGGCGTGTCTAAGAATCCCACAGGGATTCCATCATTCAGCCCGGCGTTGCCCCGAATGCTTTCGAGGGCGTTTTAGTTCGGCGATTAGTTACCCCAGTCGTCACCGTGGGGAAATCGGGCAGGCGGCCATGTTTGACCGCCGGGAATATCCTCGAGACATGGACTTGTGATTTGCCGCGCGTGCTTTAATTTGACCGCGCAATGCAAAATGGTGTGAACGCCGCAGATTCCAATCCGCCCGCCACTTCTTCTGAATCGCAGGAGCGCAGAATCGTCTGGCTGTTGTGTCTGCTTGCCGCAGTGCATGTTTTTGTTTTTGCGGCGGCGGCCCCGTTTTTCAACAACGTGGACGAGCAAATCCACCTTGATCTGGCGGTCAAGTATTCACAGGGACACATCCCGCGCTCGCTGGAGCCGGTATCCGCCGAGGTGGTGCCTTACGCCACATTGTACGGCTCGCCGGAGTATGTGGGAATTCCGGCCAATTACCCCGGCGGACAATTTCCACCGCCACCATGGACGCAGCCCCTGGAAAAAGTCCGCCCGGCCCTGGTCGCAAAAACGGCGGGGTGGCGGGCCGTGACGAATTATGAAGCGGCACAGCCGCCGCTATATTACACGCTCGCGGCTTTGTGGTGGCATCTGGGAAAGGTGTGCGGATTTCACGACGGGCCTTTGCTGTATTGGCTCCGCTTCCTCAACATTTTCTTCGTTGTCGCACTGGTCTGGCTGGGTTACGTGGCGGCGCGATTGGTTTTCCCGGAGCGCGAATTTTTACGGCTTGGGGTTCCGGCGCTGCTGGCCTTCATCCCGCAAAGCGCCTTTTACTCCATTCAAAACGACGTTCTGTCGGCGCTGGCTTTTGGCGCAGCGTTCATTTTGCTGGTACGGTTGTTGCGCACGGAAATTCCGGGCGTCCGGCTCGGAACACTCACCGGTCTGGCGCTGGCGGCAATGTTCCTGACCAAAATCAGCAACCTGCCCTTCCTGGCTGTGTCCGGCTTGGTGGTGCTGTTCAAAATTGGATGTCTGGCCAGGTCGGGAAAATTGCGCGCCGCCGGACCATCGCTGGCGGCGCTGGTATTGTGCGCGGGCCTGCCGATGATTGCCTGGCTGGCGTGGTGCAAGCACACCTTCGGCGATTTCACCGGCACGGCGGTGAAAATTCAATTTCTCAACTGGACGCCCAAACCGTTCGGCGAATGGTGGCAGCATCCGATTTTCACACCGTACGGTTTATGGACCTTTGTGTCGGGCCTCCTGGCAACGTTCTGGCAGGGTGAATTTCTCTGGCATCGCCTGCCGCTGGCGTCGCCGGTCGTGGACGCGATTTACGCAATTTCATCCGTCGGTTTCGTCGGGGTGGCCGTCATCGCCCTGCTGTCCCGTTCCACGGATGTGATCGCAGCGCAGCGGCAGGCGCTTGGGTTCGGCTTCGTGAGTTTTCTTGCGGCAGTGGCGTTTCTGGGGTTCCTGTCCATCATTTACGATTTCCAAGACTGCTTTTATCCGTCGCGCGCCCATCCCTATTTCACGTCCGGCCGGTTGATGCTCGGCGCGCTGATTCCATTTTTGCTGCTCTACCTTTACGGACTCGACCGCGCCTTGTGCCGCGTGAAAAATAATTGGGTCCGTCCGCTGGTGTTGGCCGGCATGATTTTGTTCATGCTGATTTCGGAAATCCTCATTGACTGGCGGCTGTTCCCGAACGCCGACAACTGGTTTCACATGTAAAGTTATCGGCGTTGACGGCAATGCCAGGGGCAGGGAACCGGGCAATGTGGCTCTCAACCTTTGCCGTCAAAACCAAGGAATTTGTAGATGAAGATTGAATAGCCGACCGTGTCAACCAGCACGGAATGTTCGAGGATTCGCTTCCAGGCATCATGTTCCGCCGGGGAGAGGTAAACTCCCTGCAGGTCGGTGGCGCTGATGGCGATGATCCCTCCCGGCTGCAACACGTCAAAACCCACTTGCGGCTCAAACAGGCATCCGCCCGGCATATTGTAGTGCGCAATCTGGTAAAAACGCGGGTCCGCCATGCCAAAATAACAAAGGTAAATGGGCTCCTTGATGTCATGCGCCACGAGCCAGAGTTTCAAGTTTTTGAGGTCTTGCCCCCAGTCGAGATTGGAGTCCGCCAGTTCCTTGAAGCCGTTGGCGGGACCGCCGGCGAGTTCGTTGAAGTAAGCCAGATAATGCGGGGCCACGGTCTGCCATTTCAAACCACGGGCAGGAAAAAAAACGATCCGGCTGCTCACCGCGATGGCACCCACCATGACCAGCAAGGCAACGATCCGGGTGGTCCGCCGGCAGCGATCCAATTCCAGAACCAGACCGCCGGCGAGAACATAAAGGAACGGATAAATGGGCAGCAGATGGCGGACGCCGAGGTTGAGATGCGACATCACGGCCACCAGAAAATACAACCCGGCCGGCGCCAGCAGGAAAACCGGCACCAAACGCCTTTGGGTACATTTCAGCAGGCTTAAAACCAGCGCGATAATGATGAGCAGGAGGGCCGGGAGAGGTGTTTTGAGCAGGAACACATAAAAAAAATAACTGTAAAATCCGGTGTTGGAATAATTGCCGAGCAGGAATGTGCCCCGCATATAGGATTTCATTTCGGTATGGGCAAAACCATAAATAAAAGCTTCCGGCAGCAAGCGATGTTTTTGGGCGAACAAAATCAATTTTCCGCCCAAGCCCGGCGGAACTTCATCCATGATTTTGAGGATGTCATCGTTGCTGACCTGGCCCAGCGGCGCGGCGGCCAGCAGTTTTTTTGTGGCGGCCGAGCCCCGCACGGCGGCCTCGATTGGAAAATATCCCAGTTCACGATGGGGTATCCGGGATTCAACGGCACCGCCGGGCGACCCGGATGCCGGGTTCACGGTCCGCAAAATTTGCGCCTCGGCCTTCGCCGCCGTTTCCGGGTTTTTTGCAGCCGAATAACGGAAGGAATACGACGCCCAGATCGTGGCGTAGGTGGTCAGCAATGCGGCGCCAAACAGCCCCGCAAACAATGTCATTTTGGAGGTTCGGGAAGCCAGTCTCACCTTTCCCGCCGCCCCGATGAGCATTGGTTCCGGCGAAAGCATCCGTCCCAACACCGTCAGCCAGAAGATGGGGAGCAGCAATACGGCGGAAAATTTCGTGACAAAAGCCAGGCCAAAAAACAGGAGAAACAGGACCACGCTGGCGGCCTCCAGCCGGCGGCAGATCCGCCACAAAAAATAGACCGCACCGAACAGGAACAGCGATATTCCCACGTCTGTCGTCACCAGTCCGCTATGGGCTATGAAATTGGGGTCAAAACAAAACAGCGCCAGGGACAATATTCCCCTCCCCAATCCGAACCATTCCCGCGCCCACAAAAACACCAGCAGAGCCAGGCCCAGCCCCAGCAACAAAATTGGCATCCGGCCCCAAAAAACCAGGTTGTCGGCCGGGTTGTAAAAACTCTCCGGATCCGGCAGCGCCATGGCCCGCGATGGGTTTGCCTCCGGAGGCGGAAGCGCGCCGGGCCGGATGCCGTATAAAAAATTGCGTCCAAAATCATAATAGGCAGTGCTGTCCTCAAAACTCATGGCCCAGGCGCGCCGGAGGGATGACTCGCTGTCGGTCTCCGGCTGGGTTGAGACCTCCCCGCTCTGAAGGTCAACCTGGGCCGGCCAGTTGATCCGCCACAACAGCGGGAGCGCCGCCAGTTGCTTCGCCAGGGGCGGATGGTCGGGACTCAACCGGTAATCATCCCAGCGCAGGTAGGAATAGCCGGCCGGCAGAAACGCGACCTCGTCATAGGTGGGTGACGCATTCCGCGAGAAGGAAATCACCGACGCGGCAAAGAGCGTGCCGAACAACAGCACCACACCGGCTTCCCACACCCGTCGCGGAATGGCAAAAACCCGCGGAGAATGTTCGTGGGGAAGGACCGGCTCGGTGATGTTCTGCTCCAGCACGGTTTCAATCTAACAAAGACGACTTCAACGTCAACCCGCAGTCCGGAATGTTGCGGACTGCAACTCATACTAACTTGCAATCA